>CAJKQZ010000062.1 GCA_905202115.1 uncultured Prevotellaceae bacterium
CATATTTTCGATTATCTCCCTTGTATTTTCAATTTGCTGCGGGAACTTTTTTACCTCGTAGAAAAATATTTTTTTCTTTCCGTGATAATTTTTTTGTGCTTGGAACGAGTTTGGTTTTTATCGGTTCAGTCCTAAGAATCCTTTGATATGGTTTAGGGGAATGCCGTATACGGTGGTGTCTTTTCCGTTGGTCTTAATGGCGTTTACGCATACCACGTCGCCGAACATGTTCATCACGGGACTTCCGTTCGAGGTTGCGGCTGCGGAAAAGGTGTAGGCTATCGCGTTTTCGTCGGGTTCGCCTGTGATGACGCCTTTGCTCAGTTGCGCTTTTATCGTTTTTGCCTGTGTAGCAGTGTCGGGGGTCTGTATGAAGCCTATCATGCAGAGTTCCGTGCCGCTTTTTAGTTTTCTTGCCTGGCGGTCGGCACGCATTTTCGATATGGCTGTCTCGAGCATGGTGCGTTTGCCGCGTTTCTTGCTGAGGAAATGGAATTTGTATTTTCCGCGCGGCGTTCTGCGGCTTTTAAGTTGTATTACGGCGAGGTCGGTGTTGTTCATTCCTGATACTTTGGTCACGTTGCAGGCAATGCGGCTTTTTACGTTGCCTGTCTTGCTTTTGTGGAACGTTATGTGCACGTTGCTCGCGCAGTTTATTATGAGTTCGTCGCCGTTTATGTTTTCGATGTTTGCTATGTCTTTGCGGTAGTCGTTGTACAGGGCTTTCAGCTGCTTTGATTTTATGTAAAGGTCTTCGAAGCTGTTGCCGGAGTGACTGTTTTGTAGTGCTACGCGGTTTTTCTGTGCTTCCATGCGCGAACTGATGTCGTTGTACTGCCGGATGATTTGCAAAGAGGCGTTTTCGAGGAAATTCTTTATCTGGCCGGTGGCTTTTTCCCGAGCCTTAGTAGCGGCTTCTCCGTCGATTTCGGGGCGCGCCACGCTACGGGTGGTGAGTATGTTGCCGTGGCTGTCTATCAGGAAGCCTGTACCTGTCGTTGTGCGGGCCTTGCCGGTTATCGTGTTAATATTGTCGGTAAGATCGAGCAGTTCGCCTTCTGCGCTGACGCTGCTGAAGTAGAGTATCTTGCCTCCGGCGTTGACGGAATAGTAGTATCTGTTCGAAACGAGCACCACTCCCGAGGCGCTCCGCCGGTAGATTTTGCCTGCGTCAGAGGGACGCTCCTTGCAGCCGGTGAAGATGAGGGCTATGAGCAGAATCGTTGTCCGTATGTATGCTTTTGTATGTTTTTTTGCTGACATTTAGGGTTTGTTTTCTTTTATTACGACAAAAGTAGTCTAAATTTTTCATACATTCTTTTGGCAGCGGAGCGTTTTCGCCTGTGTGGAGTCGGCGGGTAAGGGATTGCGGTGCTGCGGGAGCAAACAAAAACGGCTGCGGTATTGTGCGCCGCAGCCGTAGGCCTGTGCCGTTGCCGGCAATATTAGTCTTCTATAAGATTGTTTCCCGTCATTTCCTCGGGTTGGGGCAGTCCCATGATGTGGAGAATGCTCGGAGCCACGTCGGCAAGGATACCGTCTTTCACTTTCGCGTTCTTGTTTTCCGTGATGTAGATAAACGGAACGGGATTGAGCGAGTGGGCCGTGTTGGGTGTGCCGTCGGGATTGATAGCGTTGTCAGCGTTGCCGTGATCGGCTATGATTATAGTTTCGTAACCGGTGGCGTTGGCTGCTTCTACCACGTCTTTCACGCAGGAGTCTACAGCTTTTACCGCTTTCTCGATAGCGGAGTAAACGCCGGTGTGTCCCACCATGTCGCCGTTGGCAAAGTTTACTACGATAAAGTCGTATTTGTTTTCTTTTATCGAAGCCACGAGCTTGTCTTTCACCTCGTATGCGCTCATTTCGGGTTTAAGGTCGTAGGTAGCCACTTTGGGCGAAGCCACGAGCGTGCGCTCCTCGCCGGCAAAGGCTTCCTCGCGTCCGCCGTTGAAGAAGAAGGTTACGTGTGCGTATTTCTCGGTCTCGGCCGTGTGAAGTTGCTTTAGGCCTTTGGAACTTATGTATTCGCCGAGCGTGTTCCGTACGTTTTCTTTCGGGAAGAGTATGTGTACGTTCTTGAAATCTGCGTCGTATGGCGTCATGCAGTAGAACTGAAGTCCGGGAATGGTTGTCATTCCCTCTTCGGGCATGTCTTTCTGCGTGAGAACGTATGTTATTTCGCGTGCGCGGTCGTTACGGTAGTTGAAGAAAATCACCACGTCGCCTTCCTTTATGCGTCCGTCTACGTTGACGTTTACCAGCGGCTCCATGAATTCGTCGGTGTTCTTGTGCTCGGGAGTGTCGCTGTCGTAGCAGTCCTGCATGGCTTCCACGAGGTTGTCCACTTCCTTGCCTTTGCCGTGTACGAGCTGGTCGTAGGCCACTTTCACGCGGTTCCAGCGTTTGTCGCGGTCCATTGCGTAGAAACGTCCTATCACGGTAGCCACAGTGCCTATCGTTTCGTTGCAGTGGTTTATCACTTCCTCAACGAAGCCTTTGCCGCTGCGCGGGTCGGTGTCGCGGCCGTCCATGAAGCAGTGCACATAGGTATTTTCTATGTTGTATTCTTTGGCAATGTCTATGAGTTTGAGCAGGTGTTTCAGCTCGGAGTGCACGCCGCCGTTCGATGTAAGGCCCATGATGTGGAGCGCTTTGCCGGTGTTCTTTGCATATTCGTATGCCGAAACCACCTCGGGGTTTTTAAGAATGCTTCCGTCGGCGCATGCGCGGTTTATCTTCACGAGGTCCTGGTAAACGATTCTTCCGGCTCCGATGTTGAGGTGGCCCACTTCGGAGTTGCCCATCTGGCCGTCGGGAAGGCCTACGCTCTCGCCCGAGGCAACAAGCTGTGAATGGGGATAAGTTGCCGTGAGATTGTCGAGCGTGGGAGTGGGGGTGTTGTAAATCACGTCGCCTTTGCCGTGCTTTCCTATGCCCCAGCCGTCGAGAATCATCAAAAGTGCTTTCTTTGCCATATTCTGTTTGTTTTTATATTGATAGATTTTTTTTTCGGTCGTAAAATTACTATATATTTTTTTTGCTCGAGGGTGCTTGCGGCGAAAGTAAATAAATTTAACACTCGATGCTTTCGTTTGTAAGATGTTGTTGCGATTTGTGCGGCCTTATGCGGTGAGAGTGAAGATGTTCCGTGGCGTCAGTTGTCTCTCCTTTACCTCTTGCGGTCGGAAGTTCCGCTCCGTACCGCAAGAGTAGCTGTTTTTCTTTCTTTGCAGACAAAAACGGTCAGCTGGCAAGCACTTGAAAATCAGCAGGTGTATATGTAGCAAAAAATATGTCTGAGATATTTTCGATTATCTCCCTTGTATTTTCAATTTCCTGCGGGAAGTTTTTTAATTGTACAAAAAAATTTTTTGTACAATTTGACTTGACTTGAAATTTCTGCATATTATACCTTGACTTTTTCGTCTGTTGTTTTTTTGCAAGGTATTGTGTTCTTATCGGGATTTTGCAAAAAAAGAACCGGTGTGTATCGCTACAAACCGGTTCAAACTTTTTAATTAAATCAAATCATGAAAAATAAAATTTAAAAACTCCCTTCACAGGGATGAAGAAATGAAATGTTATGGAATGAATGATGTATCCTGCTCACGCAGAATGGGGTTAAGGCTTTCGCCTTATGCGTCTATGTTTGCGTATGTTGCATTCTTTTCGATGAACTCGCGGCGCGGTCCAACGTCCTCACCCATGAGCATGGAGAATACGTAGTCTGCGTCGGCGGCGTTTTCTATCGTAACTTGTTTGAGCAAGCGTTTCTCGGGATCCATTGTAGTTTCCCACAACTGCGAAGGGTTCATCTCGCCGAGACCTTTGTAACGTTGCGTAGTCACTCCTTCTTCCGCTCCGTTGTTATATTTCTCCATGAAGCGCCGGCGATCGGCTTCGGTATAGCAATATTCTTCCGCTTTTCCCTTTTTGCACCTGTAGAGCGGCGGCGTGGCTATGTACAAGTAGCCGTCTTCTATCAACTGGGGCATGTAGCGGAAAAATAAAGTCATTATGAGCGTGTCGATGTGCGAGCCATCGACGTCGGCGTCGGTCATGATGATTATTTTGTGGTAGCGTAATTTTTCGATGTTGGCTTCCTTGCTGTTTTCTTCTATTCCGAAGCGTACGCCGAGGGCCTGGATTATGTTGTTTACTTCGTCGCTTTCGAACGCTTTGTGCCACATGGCTTTTTCAACGTTCAGAATTTTTCCTCTCAGCGGCAGTATGGCTTGCGTAGCGCGTGAGCGGCCTTGTTTTGCGGAACCTCCTGCCGAATCTCCCTCGACAAGGAACAATTCACACTCAGCAGGATCTTTTGATGAACAGTCTGCGAGTTTTCCCGGCAGACCTCCGCCCGACAGCGGACTTTTGCGCTGTACGCTTTCGCGGGCTTTGCGTGCCGCAATACGTGCTGCAGCGGCAAGAACTACTTTGTCGACAATAAGTTTCGCCTCTTTGGGATGTTCTTCGAGGTAATTCGACAGCGCCTCTCCCATAGCGGAGTTTACAGCTCCGGCTACTTCGTTGTTTCCAAGCTTGGTTTTGGTCTGACCTTCGAATTGCGGTTCCGCAACCTTCACCGAAATCACCGCGGTGAGCCCTTCGCGGAAATCTTCGGGTGCAATTTCCACTTTGGCTTTCTCTATTTGCTTTGTCGCTGTCTCTTCGGCGTATTTTTTTAGCACTCGTGTGAGAGCTTGTCTGAAGCCTTGCAGGTGGGTTCCGCCTTCTATAGTATTTATGTTGTTTACATACGAGTGTATGTTCTCGCTGTAGGATGTGTTGTACATTATCGCGGCTTCGATGGGCATACCCTGGCGTTCTGTGTTGAGATATATTACATCATCGAAGAGGTGTGTGCGGCTCGAGTCGATATATCTTACGAATTCGCGCAGACCTTTTTCACTGTAGAACACTTCCTGTTTTGTTTTTCCCTCTTCGTCGGGGCGCAGGTCGGTGAGCGTGATTTTCAGACCGGCGTTAAGAAAGGCGAGTTCGCGCATTCTGTTTGCCAGTATGTCGTATTTGTAGACCGTTGTGCTGAAAATCGTGTCATCGGGCCAGAATTGCTGGCGTGTGCCCCGCAATTCGGTCTCACCTACTATTTTGACGGGATAAAGGGCTTTGCCGCGGGCATATTCCTGCTGGTAGATTTTTCCGTCGCGGAACACTTGCGACAGCATTTTCGAGGAAAGTGCGTTTACGCAAGATACGCCCACGCCGTGAAGTCCGCCGGAAACCTTATAAGACCCTTTGTCGAATTTTCCGCCGGCGTGCAGCACGGTCATTACTACTTCGAGGGCCGATTTATGTTCTTTTTTGTGCTCGTCCACGGGTATACCGCGTCCGTTATCCTGCACTATTATGGAGTTGTCTGTGTCAATAGTTACTTCTATGTGCGTACAAAATCCTGCAAGCGCTTCGTCTATCGAGTTGTCTACGGTTTCGTAGACGAGGTGGTGCAGACCTTTTTCGCTTATGTCGCCGATGTACATCGCGGGGCGTTTGCGAACGGCTTCAAGTCCTTCGAGCACCTGGATGTTACTCGCTGAATAATTTTCGACACTGCTTCTTATTTCGTCCATTTACGGTTTTCGTTATTTTCGTAGCTACAAAGATAATGATTCCGGCTTAATTGTGTGCGGTTTTACTGAAGAAAAAACTTGTTTTTGAAATATGTTTATGACAGATTACCGTGTTTTTTCTTCCGCGTGCGGCTTGTCTTATGTTTCTCCGCCTTGAGGCTATAAATACAAAAAGCGAGCTGACTCCTTGTCGGAGCAGTCCGCCTCTGATAACCTAAAAATAAATTGTATGAAAAATTTATTGTAAGGAATTGACGTGTTTGCATACGGCCGATTTGAGGTTGGCCGCTTTATTCTTGTGAATAATGTTCATCTTCGTCAATTTGTCGAGAAGATGTTGTACTTTCGGAAGCATTTCCGCAGCTTCGCTCTTCTCGGTGGTTGCTTTTAGTTTACGAACGGCGTTACGCATGGTTTTTGCATAGTAACGGTTGTGCAAGCGTCGTGTAGCCGTCTGGCGTATTCTTTTGAGTGATGATTTATGGTTTGCCATCTTTGTTGCTTATTCTTTTTATTTGTAGCCGGTAGGAGAGTCGAACTCCTCTTTAGAGAATGAAAATCTCTCGTCCTAACCGATAGACGAACCGGCCGCCTTGATTTGCGAACCGTCAGAGGGATAGCCTCCACGATTGCGAGTGCAAAAGTACGATATTCATAAATACTGACAAAATTTATCGGAGTTTTTTTTACTTAATCTGAAAAAATATGGACAAAAGCGGTGTAAAGATGTTTCAGACAAGCCGTCTGAAACATCTTTACACCGCTTTTATTACTTGTCATACTTTCAGAAGTTCACCGAGTTTGCGACCTAAAACGCGGCAGCTTCCGGCCGTTATTGCATTAAAGCCTTGTTTCATCTCGACAGGCGCTTCGGGCTGCGTATATCCCATTTTTTTACCAAATTCGGCTATTGTCTTGACTGCTTTGCCGGCCCAGGTGAAAGAGCCGAACGAAATCATGGCGCGATGTTTCACTTCTCTCAGCTCGATAGCTTCAAGCAGTGCTTTTATTGCAGGGTTTACCGTGCCGTTGTAGGTTGTTGCCCCTATTGCCAGGCCTTTATATTTGAAAATGTCGGAAAGGATGAAAGACAGGTTTGTGCGCGACGCGTCGTAGACGACGATTTTCTTAACTCCGGCGCTGTTGATTCCGTGCGCAACTTCCTCGGCCATTTGCCGCGTGTTGCCGTACATGCTTGCGTAAACAACTACGGCGCCTTCTTCGGCCTCGTATCTGCTCATGCGGTCGTATTCGGCCACCACGCGGGGTATTGCCTCCGTCCATACCGGTCCGTGAGTGGGGCAAATCATTTTTATATCGAGAAAGCCGAGCTTTTTAAGTGCGTTCTGCACCGGGGTGGCGTATTTTCCTACTATGTTCGAATAATAGCGGCTCATTTCTGGGAAGAACGGCTCTATGTCGATGTCGGTGTCGAGTGCGCTGCCGTTCAGTGCGCCGAAACAGCCGAATGCGTCGCCCGAAAACAATGTGCCCGACGTTGTGTCGAACGTCACCATAGTCTCTGGCCAGTGCACCATAGGAATCAGACTGAAAGCAAGCGTGTGCCTGCCCAAAGAGAGTGTATTGCCTTCGCCTACAATTACATCGTCATCGCGTAAAACGCCGTAGAAGCCTTCGATCATGCTCATTGTCTTTTTGTTGCCTACGATTCTGGCCTGCGGATAGTACTGGCGGAAAAGCGCCAGCGCGCCCGAGTGGTCGGGCTCCATGTGGTTGACCACGATATAGTCGACAGGACGGTCGCCGAGCACACTGCGTATGTTGGCAAGGTATTCTCCGAAAAATTCCGGCCCGACGCAGTCGGTAACAAGGGTTTTCTCGTCGTCTATAAGGTAGGAGTTGTACGAAACTCCTGCCGGCAGGGGCCACATTCCCTCGAAAAGTGATGTCGTGCGGTCGTTTACACCTATATAATATATGTCGTTCGCAAGTTTCTGCATTGTTTTATATTTTTATGTAAGGTTCTTTATCTATGCAGCCGGCTCGGGGTTGCGGTTATCTCAGTTTGTAATCGTATGCTCCGCTGCAAAAGCGTTCTATCACCTCGGGAAAGTAGGCGTATTCCAGTTTGTGAACGCGGGCTGCCAGCTGTTCGGGTGTATCGTCGCGCTCCACAGGGCATTTGGCCTGGAAAAGCACACAACCGTGGTCGAGCTGGGCGTCGGCCACATGAACGGTTATGCCCGTTTCGGTTTCATTGCAGGCAATCACGTCCTCATGCACGTGCAGTCCGTGCATTCCCGCTCCGCCATGCAGCGGCAGGAGAGAGGGGTGGATGTTTATTATTTTGTTGTGGTAGGCTTCGAGCAGATATTCCGGAATGAAAAGCAGGAAGCCCGAAAGCACTATCACATCCACATTCGCTTCGCGCAGCACGGAGAGTACTTTCTCGCTGTCGCCGAACATGCTCTTGGGTATGTACTCCGTTTTTACTCCGAGACGCTCGGCGCGCAGGCGCACTCCCGCTTCCTTGCGGTTGTATACTAAGAGCATCACATTAATAGTGCCGCTTTCTTTGAAACAGCGTATTATATTTTCGGCATTCGTGCCTTCGCCCGAAGCGAAAATGGCGATGTTTTTCATTTCACGTCCTTTTTTTACGTTTGTAACGGTTTGCGGTCTGCAAAATTAACCAAAATTGCGTCAAAAGGTCTTTTTTATGTCGTTTTTCACGTAAAAATGGAAAATCTTCGTACATTTTGCAAAACGCGAATGCCTCCCGAAAAAATAGGGCCGCTTTTCCAGGAGATTTTGCAGACAAAAACGGTCAGCTGGCAAGCACTTGAAAATCAGCAGGTGTATATATAGCAAAAAATATGTCTGAGATATTTTAAATTATCTCAGACATATTTTCGATTATCTCCCTTGTATTTTCAATTTCCTGCGGGAAGTTTTTTACTTCGCAAAAAAATATTTTTTTTCGTGAAGAAGAAATTTTCAAACCGTATAAAAAATCCCGCCTGCAAGGCGGACGGTATCCGCTGCAGTCGTCAGCGCTGCTTTTTCAGAATATCCGTAAGCTCTTTCATGCCCTCCGAGGCGGTCTTGCGCAGGAAACATATACGCGCGGCGGCGTGCACGTTTACCTCTTTTGGGTCGATGATGTAGACAGGAGCGCTTGAAGGCACATAGTTTATCAGCCCCGCGGCAGGATAAACGTTGAACGACGTTCCTATCACCACGAAAATATCGGCGCGCGAGGCTTCCTCGGCCGCAAGTTCCATATTGGGCACCGCCTCGCCAAACCATACTATATAAGGCCGCAGCAGTGAACCGTCGTCGGCTTTGGCGCCATGCGGAACAACGGCTTCGTCGGCCGAAAGAGTGCGCACGAAATGAGGATTCTCGGGGTCGCGCGAGGAAGTGACCTTCATTAGCTCGCCGTGCAGGTGTATCACGTGCGACGAGCCCGCACGCTCGTGCAAATCGTCCACGTTTTGGGTAACTACGGTGACATCGAAATCCTGTTCCAGCGCGGCGAGCAATCTGTGGCCGCGATTGGGCTCGGCCGTAAGCAACTGCACCCGCAATCCGTTGTAGAAATCGGTCACAAGGTCGGGGTCGGCCCTCCAGCCCTCGGGAGTAGCCACCTTTTCCACGGGATACTTCTCCCACAAACCGCCCGAATCGCGAAAAGTTTCAAAACCGCTTTCGGCGCTCATGCCGGCGCCGGTAAGAACAACTACCTTCTTCATAATTATATGTTTAATGAATATCACAAAAATAATAAAAAAAGTTGGCCGTTGCTGCCACGCGGAATAAAAGTAGTATATTTGCGCGTTCAATGCGCTTTATCCATATGAACAAGCGCGTTAACCGTTAAAAATTTATTGGAATGGACAAAGTAAGCTACGCTTTAGGCCTGGGAATAGGCCGGCAGCTGCAAGACCTTTGCGGCGAAAACATCAATATAGACGACTTTGCACAGGCTGTGCGCGACCTTATCACCGGCAACAAGCTCGCTATCGACGAAATCGAGGGCCAGCAGTTGGTGATAGACTTCCTGCGCCGCCGCGAAACCGAGAAACAGGCCGAACAGGCCAAGCTCGGAGAAGTTGCAAAGCAGGCGGGAGAGAAATTCCTGGCCGAAAACGCGAAACGTGCCGGAGTAACCGTGCTGCCCAGCGGACTGCAGTATGAAGTAGTGAGCGAAGGTAGCGGTCGCAAGCCGAAAGCTACCGACAAAGTGAAATGCCACTACGAAGGAACCCTCGTGGACGGTACGGTATTCGACAGCAGCCGTCGCCGCGGCGAGCCTGCAGTTTTCCCGCTCAACGGCGTGATACGCGGCTGGACGGAAGGACTGCAACTCATGCAGGAAGGAGCCGTTTACCGCTTCTTCATACCTTACAATCTGGCTTACGGCGAAAACGGAGCGGGAGGCAGCATTCCTCCCTACGCGGCTCTCGTGTTCGAGGTGGAACTTATCGAAGTGCTCTGAACCGGCAAAACACGGCAAAAGGCACGGCCACGCAACAGCCAACCGGAAAAAACGGAAACATAAGAACAAAAAATAAAAACAATCAACAGTAAAATGAAAAAATTAGTTGTAATGGCGGCAGGTGCCGCTGTAATTCTCGCTTCCTGCAACGGAGGAACGCCCAAAGCAAACCTTAAAAGCGACGTCGACTCACTGTCATACGAAATAGGTCTGTCCAATTCGCGCGGAGTAAAGGACTATCTGTCGCAGCGTCTCGGAGTAGACACCGCATATCTCGACGAATTCATAAAAGGCGTGAAAGAAGGCGCACAGGCCGGCGAAGACAAGAAAAAGGCAGCCCGCTACGCCGGAATACAAATAGGACAGCAGCTCGGAACCCAAATGCTCAAGGGCATTAACTACGAGATTTACGGCGAAGACAGCACTAAGTCGATAAGCCTGAAGAACCTCGTGGCCGGTTTCGTTGCCGGAACGCGTGAAAAGAACATGATAATGTCTCACGAAGAGGCTTTCAAAAAATCTCAGGTGCTTGTAGACAAGCTCAAGTCGGAAACGCTCGAAAAAAGTTTCGGCCCCAACAAAAAGGCCGGCGAGGAATTCATTGCCAAGAAGGCTAAGGAAGCCGACGTAAAGCAGCTCCCCGGCGGAACGCTCTACAAAGTGCTCAAAGAAGGCAACGGTCCCATTCCCGCCGACACTTCTAAAGTTCATGTAAGCTATGAAGGCCGCCTTATCAACGGCGAAGTTTTCGACAGCTCCTACAAGAACAACGACGGCAAGCCCGTAGAGATAAACGTAAACCAGATGATTCCCGGCTGGACGCAGGCTCTCACCCACATGCCCGTAGGTTCTACCTGGGAGCTCTACATTCCGCAGGATCAGGCTTACGGACTGCGCAACGTAGGCTCGCTTATCAAACCTTTCTCCACCCTTGTTTTCAAACTCGAGCTTGTTGACATAAAAGCACAAGACTGATGAGAAACATTAAGACAGTTCTTTTTGCACTTGCCGCCGCCATGTGCCTGTGCACTCCTGCTATGGCACAGAAAGACGCCACTGCCGCAGCCGGCAGCAAGGGTAAGGCAACGGCCAATAGCGCGAAAGCAAAAAAGGTGTCGAAGGCGTCGAAAAAGGCTTCCGGCAAGGAAGAGGCTGCCGAGGCTAAGGTAGATACCGTATCGCTTGCCGATTTCAGCTATTACATGGGAATGGCGCAGACCCAGAGCCTGAAGCCGTACCTCGCCCAGAGGATGAATGTCGATACTACTAAAATGGACGACTTCATGCGCGGACTGAACGAGGCTTTGGAAAAAGCGGAAGACAAGAGTCTCGGCGCGTATGCCGCCGGTCTTCAGATAGGCCAGCAGCTCATGGCGCAGATTCTTCCCAACATCAACCAGCGCATTACCGACAAGGCCGGCGAGAAGTTCATTGACGAGAACCTGTACAAGCAGGGAATCGTAGCAAGCCTCTCTGAGGAAAACATGAAGGTTTCTCCCGACTCGGCAATGTCGGCCGTTCAGAAGCAGATGGAGTTCTACCATAACCGTCTTATGGAGCAGAAATACGGCAAGAACCGCGAGGAAGGCGAAAAATTCTTGGCCGAGAATGCCAAGAAGGAAGGCGTAAAGACCCTTCCGGGCTCGACCGTACAGTACAAGGTGCTCAAGGAAGGCACCGGCGAGAAGCCTAAGGAGACTTCTAAGGTGAAAGTGAACTACGAAGGCAAACTTATCGACGGCACGGTGTTCGACAGTTCTTACAAGCGTAACAAACCGGCAACGTTCGAGTGCAACAGAGTAATCCAGGGTTGGACTCAGGCGCTCACAAATATGCCGGTGGGCTCTACGTGGGAGATTTACATTCCTCAGGAGCTCGGTTACGGAGCACAGGAAACGGGTGGAAAAATCCCGCCTTACTCAACGCTTATTTTCAAAGTGGAATTGCTCTCTATAGAGGAATAACAATATTCTTTGTCAAAATGAAAAATTTCCCGAAGTCAGACTTCGGGAAATTTTTTTGTGCCGTTCGCGACGTCGGTGCGGAGAACGGCGCGAACGTAGCGGGAATTTCCCGCATTGTACAGCGCATTTTCAACGTGCCTGGCGTTACCGTCCGTATAGGCGGCAACATCAGGCAGTTTAGTTCCCGATTTTCCGTCCGGATATCCTGAGAAGGAAGAATGCACAGCCTGCCTTAAAATCCGAGATGTTTTATCGTGGGGTTTTGCAGACAAAAACGGTCACTCTCCAAGTAGTTGATAATCAGCAGATGTATATATAGCAAAAAATATGTCTGAGATAATTCAAAATATCTCAGACATATTT
>CAJKQZ010000063.1 GCA_905202115.1 uncultured Prevotellaceae bacterium
AAAAATATGTCTGAGATATTTTAAATTATCTCAGACATATTTTGAATTATCTCCCATGTAATTTCAATTATCTGCGGGAGGTTTTTTACCGTACAAAAAAATTTTCTTTTTTTATACGGTACGGCTCCGTTTATTGCTACATTTGTATTAAAACTAAACCCGATGACACGAAATGTAGCCGCAATCCTTGCCGGCGGAACCGGCAGCCGCACCGGATTCAGCGTTCCCAAGCAATTTGTAGAGCTGTGCGGACGCACGGTGCTCGAACGCTCGGTCGACGCATTCGAACAGAATGAAAACATATCCGACATCATAATAGTGTCGGGCGCAGACCACGTGGAACACGTGCGCAGTATAGCCTCGCGCAACAGGTGGCAGAAGCTGCGCGCGATAGTGGCGGGCGGCAAGGAGCGCTGCGATTCCACACGCGCCGCAGTAGAGGCGTGCCCCGAGGGAACGGACAACCTGCTGCTGCACGACGCGGCGCGCCCACTCGTATCGCAGCGCATAATCAACGATGTATGCCGCGCCCTCGAAAGCAACGAGGCGGTGAGTGTGGCCGTTCCGTCGACCGACAGCCTGATAGAAGTAAGCGGAACGCGGATGCTGCGGCCCATAGACCGCTCGCACGTGTGGCGCGCACAGACACCGCAGGCATTCCACCGCAACGTGATAGCCCGCACATACGAACTGGCGGCAAAAGATTCCGGCTTCTTCGCCACCGACGACTGCGCGGCGGTGATGAAATACCTGCCCGACACGAAAATAACGGTAGTAAAAGGCGAAGAATCTAACCTGAAACTCACCTACGCCGACGACGCCCCGAAATTAGAAGACATCATACGCAGGCAAAACGGGTAAAAAAAAGAATACCTATGAAAAGAAAATACACAGCCGCAGAACTGGAGCGCCTGCACGGAGTGCTGTACGAAATACTCGGCGTTACCGACCGCATTTGCCGCAAGCACGGCATTCCTTACTTCGTAATAGGCGGCACGGCAATAGGAGCGCTCTACGACAAGGCTATCCTGCCCTGGGACGACGACGTGGACATAGGAATGACGCGCGACGCATACAACCGCTTTCTCGAAGTGGCTCCCCAGGAATTGGGCAACGACTATTTTCTTCAGTGGACAGGCTCCGACCCGAGCACGCCATACTATTTTGCAAAGGTAAGAAAGAACGGCACACTGTTTATGGAAGAACTTTTCAGCCACTTACCCATGCACCAGGGCATTTACATCGACATCTTTCCGTTCGACCGCATTCCCGACAGCCCTGCGCTGATGAAAATGCAGCGGGCGGCGGTGAATTTTCTTAAATGCTGTCTGCTGGGCAAGGAAATATGGCTGTGGAAATACTTCGGCACCCCGGCCACACCCGAACCGTCAAGCCGCGGAGCGCTTCCATGCCTGCTCAACCGCATTGTCGACACGCTTTTCACCAAGAAGGCAATCTACAAGTGCATGGTGGCGGTGCAAAGCATGTTCAACCGCTGCAACACAAAGTATTACAACAACGTGATAACCAAAACCGACCACGTGGAAGCCGCACATCTGCTCAATCTGCAACCCGTGGAATTCGGTCCGCTCACACTCCTTGCCCCCGAAAAGCTCGAGCATTTTTTGCGTTACAATTACCCGTCGCTCCACCGCTTTACTCCGGAAGAACAGGAGGCCGTAAGCAATCATTGTCCCGCACGCCTGTCGTTCGGCAACGAAGACGGCAAATAAAAACTCCTGACCATGAATCCCGCTCTCACAGATGTTTCCGTTCTGCTCGTATTCTTTAACCGTCCCGACACTTTCGCGCAGGTTTTCGGGCAGGTTCGCAAGGCGCGCCCCGCACGTCTTTTTCTCTACCAGGACGGTGCGCGCAACGACAACGACCTTGCCGGCATGGAAGCCTGCCGCAAAATCGCCGGCAACGTAGACTGGGAATGCGAAGTACACCGCTTTTACCAACAATCCAACTACGGCTGCAATCCTTCGGGATATATCGCTCACAAATGGGCTTTCTCGCTCACCGACAAGTGCATTGTTATCGAGGACGACGTTGTTCCGGCCGTTTCTTTCTTCGGATTTTGTAAGGAAATGCTCGACAGATACGAAAACGACGAACGCATAGGCATGATTGCCGGATTCAATCCCGAAGAAATCAGCGATTGCGACGGCGACTACCTTTTCAATTCGAATTTTTCCATTTGGGGCTGGGCCTCCTGGCGCAGAGTTATCGACAAATGGGACGAGAATTACGATTTTCTCCGGAACCCCTACGCCCTGTCGCGGCTCAACGCAATGATACGCGAGAGAAAACTGCGCAAGGACTTCATGTATCGCTGCCGGCGTCATATAGAATCCGGCAAACCTCACTTCGAAACAATTTTCCGTGCGGCTTTGCTGATGAACAGCTACCTTGCCATAACCCCGCGCCGCAACATGGTGAGCAACATCGGAGTTTCAGCCGACAGCACTCACTTCGCCGGCTCCGCGGCAACGCTTCCGCGCGGATACCGCCGCATTTTCACAATGGGCAGGTACGAGCTGGTATTTCCGCTTCGCCACCCGCGCTACATCATAGAGGACGTTCCCTACCGCCGCAGCGTTTACCGCATTTTCGCATGGGGGCATCCGTGGATCAAGATAGGACGTTCGTTCGAGGAACTGCTCCTGAATCTGCGCCACGGGCAATTCAAATACATTCTCACCGCCGTGCGCAACCGCATTATCAAATTAGCGGGACTCAACAAGAACGTTTAAACACCGCCATACCCTGCCAAAAATAACAGGCCGGCACATTAGAAAAGAACAGACCAAAATAAATCCAAGCCATGAAAGACTTTATGTTTTACAGCCCCACCGAATATGTTTTCGGGCGCGGAGCGGAGATGAAAACAGGCGAAAACGCCGCACGCTACGGCGGAACGCGCGCCTTAGTAGTATACGGCGGAGGCTCAGCCGTTCGCAGCGGAGTGCTAAAGCGCACCTGCGACTCCCTCGAAGCCGCCGGTGTGGAATACACCACGCTCGGCGGCATACGTCCCAACCCCACCGACGACAAAGTGTACGAAGGAATAGAAGCGGCACGCCGTTTCCGCGCCGACATGCTCATCGGCGTAGGCGGAGGCTCGGTAATAGACACAGCCAAAGCCATTGCGGCGGGCGCCGTATACGACGGAGATTTCTGGGACTTCTTCTGCGGAAAGAGCACGATAGAGGACGCATTGCCCATAGGCGTTGTGCTGACCATTCCCGCCGCCGGAAGCGAAGGCTCGGGCAACAGCGTCATAACCAAGACCGACGGACTGATAAAGCTAAGCCTGCGCACACCGCGCGCATTACGCCCGAAATTCGCCATGATGAATCCGGAGCTCACCTTCACGCTCCCGCCATACCAGACAGCGGCCGGCGCAACCGACATGATGGCCCACATAATGGAACGCTACTTCAACAACACACCGGCCACGCAGACAACCGACCAGGTGTCCGAGGCGGTTTTAAGAACAATCATAGAAGTGACGCCCAAAGTGCTTGCCGCACCCAACGACTACGATATGCGCGCAAACCTGATGTGGTGCGGAACGCTCGCCCACAACGGATTGTGCGGCACAGGGGTTGACGAAGACTGGACATCGCACTTTATCGAGCACGAAATAAGCGCGCTCTACGGAGTAACCCACGGAGCAGGACTTGCCGTGGTTTTCCCCGCATGGCAAACGTTCATGACCGCACACAATCCGCACAAAGTGGCACAAATGGCCCACAACGTATGGGGCGTAGCGGCGCGCGGAAACGAACAAGCCGAAGCGGCCGAAGGCATAAGGCGGTTCCGGAAATTCCTGCGCGGCATAGGAATGCCCGTTACGTTCGGAGAGCTCGGCGTTCCCCAGCCCGACATCGACGCATTAGTGGAAAACCTGCACCTCCACAAAGGAAATCCGATAGGCAACTACTTCCCACTCACGCCCGACGACACGAGACAGATATACATGCTCGCCATGAATGACGACACGGACAAAAGAAAGAACATTTCGGAAATATTCTGATGCCTCACGCACGGAACATTCCTAACACATGGCAGAAAGATATATGCACCCGAATTTTTAACCGACGTTAACGTTTCTGCAAACAGCGGAACAAAGCTCGGGAAAGCCTTTCTCCATGCCGCAAAAAATATGTCTGAGATATTTCAAATTATCTCAGACATATTTTAAATTACCTCAGAGATAATTTTTTCTATCTGCGGGAAGGGCTTTTTCACCTCTATTACCGATTGCAAAAATCAGTTAAAAATTGTTTCTTTCTATAGAAAGTTATCCATAAAAAGCCGCATACGCTTTCCGATACGGCAAACTCATCCGTTTGCATGATTTTCAAGATAGCGCACCGCAATCTCCCCGCGCGCCTTGATTGTGAGGTGCGCCACCGCAGGCAAGCTGCTCATCTCGCAGTCAACGGCAACAGCCCGCGGATAGAGCATTTGCAGCACGAACAGGCTGGGGCCCACCGTTATACTGCCCACGAAAACGTCGGAGCGCAAGAGCGCATCAACCTGCGCGAGAAAGCGTATCATTTTCTCCCGCTTGTCGACCGCGGCGGTGCGAGCGAAAGCGGCGTTCACATATCCGCGCTCACCGGCAGTGCAGAGCGAATGCCATGAGTACTCGGGATACTTCCGCCTTACGCTTTCGAGCACGCCATAGTCGTCGGTGAGCAGCAATATATCGCGCAATGAGGATGTTTTTTTCAACGCGCTTACGAAAACATCGGGCGATAACAGGCCTACTTCCGTTATCTTGTCTCCGCCGCGAATCTGCATTCCAGCAAAATGAGCGGGCAGACCTGCGGACTGCAACAGCGGTCCCGCCTCGCGCAACACGGTATCGTTCAACTGCCATATCATGGCCGAAATCTTTTGAAAGGCCTCGAAATAAGAGCAGTCCATACCCATTTCGGGAACAATGCAACGCTCCGCCGGCTTTTGCGGTATGTCGTAGGTTGAGAGCGTATCGCGGCCATACCGGAAAAGGCTTATAAGCCGGCACATACATCCGCGGAACGCGGTTTTCAGCTTCCACACAAGGAGTGCCGACACGGAAAGCCGCGGGTTGCGTTGTCGCAACTCGGCAAGCGAAGGCAGCGCGTGGATGTTCCACCGGCTGTGGAAGCCGTCGGTCACCTCTGTGCAGAAAGGCACGAAGAAATCCTCCCAACCGCGTTCAACGGCAAAGTTGGCATCGCGGCTGTAAAGGCAGAACTGTATCCTGTTCTGCAAACAAAAAATCACGGCGTTCACCATGTATCTAAACTCCGCAAAGAAGCCTGCGTCGATTCCCGCACGAAACACGAGACGTCGCGGGAAACTTTCGTTCACACTGCGGTAAAGTTCGTAAAAATCGGATTGTCGCTGTTCGTTCATCGCAAACGGGGCCCGGGAATATACTTTAAAAGCGCGGTGAGTGCCCAGGCCGCAATAATGCTCACCGCAAGATATTCCGAAATCGTAATGTAAATGTTTTCTGCCGTGCGGGGATTGAGAAAACAACGCACCACCGGATGCACGACAAAGAGAGCGGCCGAAATTCCTCCTGTCCACTCCAGCGGAAAACGCACCGCCCTGCGCGCCAGTCGTACCAAAGGCATTACAATCACCACCAGCGCCACCGGCGAAAGTATCCAGAGGAAAACGTTGAAGCATCCGCCCGCAAACACGACCCATGCCGCCACGTACAAGGCCGCGCTGATACGCACCGTGTGCCTTGCCGCCCACACGCCGAGCGCAAACGGCAGCAAACACGCCAGGAACGTATAGCGCAGATAGTGCAGCACCTCCTGTTTAGGACTGTCCCACACCGTGACGGCAAGCACCTGCAAAATCACACATACCGCCACGCTCACCGCAACAGGCACATCGCCGCGGCGGTAATAGCACACACGGTACAGCATGTACATCTGCATGGTAAGCGAAAAGTACCACCACGGCCCGAGAAGCAAATCCTGCTTAGGCAGAAACGTATCGCTGGTCTGTGGAAAGAAGTTGGTAACGAACGTAAGCATGTAAACGACGTTCATCACGCCATGCCGCCAGCCGGAACTGAAAAACGTCTCGTAAACGAAAAGGAGAATCATTCCCGCAAGCATGAGCCGCCACAGTTTAAGCGCATTATATCGTGCAAAGTCCCACACGGGCACTGCGCCTTGCCCCGCCGCGGCCGGCTGCTCGTACTTCTTCACCACGCCGTAACCACTGAGAAAAAGAAACACCGGCACACCGTAACATCCGAGGTGGGAAAAAATATTCAACACCACGTGCGGCCCGCCCGAGACGATGATGTCGACTAATCTGCGGGCGTTCTCCGCGTGAAAGTTGTATTCGTTTTCAACTACAGCGCCTGGGATCCAATGGCAGAAGTTATGGAGAACTATCGCCAGGATTGCCGCCCCTTTCAGCAAGGCCGTATCGTTGCGAGTAAGGGAAATGTTCATCGTAAAGCGGTTTGTTTTTCGGCCGACATGAGAGAATCGTAGTCGACAGTCTGTTTCATTATTCTTTTTCTCCCCTCGTCGAACTGCGGATTGAGCAGGTCGCGCCGCCCGTCATAGAGATCGCTTTCCACTCCTGCGAGCCCCATGAGCACGAAAGGCAGATCGTCGGAAGCGAAAGGCTTTCCGGCGGCCGCACGGGCGTTTTCGAACACATCGGAATGGAGACGCCGCGCCTTAGGCGAGAACCATACAACAAAAGGTATCTCGAATTCCGAATAAGCTATGTCGGAAGTAAGTGCAGCTGCATGATCACGCCCGAAGTTATGCACACGGTCGAACACTTCTTCGCCGTGGTCGGACAAGTATACCACAACGGCGTCATCGTCTCTGAACTTTCTGCAAAGAAGCGAGAAAACTAAATCATTGAATCGCGTGGCGTTGTCGTAGTCGGCTATTATTTGCTTCTCGTTTTCGTTAAGGTCGGTGCGATGTGCGTAATCGTCGACCGTAAACTTCACGTTTTTCGGCCCGAAGCGCTTGTTGTACTCCTGATGTTGCCCCATGCCGTGGAATATTATGAAATTATTTCCGCCGCGCTCTATACTGTCGATTTCATTCACGAGATTGCTGTCGAAACGCTTGCGGTATTTGTTGCGATAATCGAAACAAAGCGAATCGAGTTCGTTGTCGTTAAGAAAGAAACTCCCGTTGAAATCGGTGATTCCCATATTCGGCGACTTGTAATACTGACTCGTAATGAAAGCCACCTTGTAACCGGCCTTTTTCAGCACCGAAGGAACGAGCACTCCGTCGGTCCATGTACCGTCAAGGTCGGCGCTGTGCGTGGAAAGGATGTTTTTAAACACATCGCTCGTAACGTTCCACGGAGATACCACATCGCTGAACACAACCAGTTCGCCTTTGCGCGCCATTTCCGCCTGATAAGGCGTAGTGGGCAGAGAATAGCCGTAGAGTTGCGAATGGTGCTTATTATAACTCTCTCCGATGTAAAGCACTATGTTCGGAATCTTGAAGCTGCACGAATCTATTTTCATGGCGTGCATTCTGCTACGCATGTTGTCGAGCTCGCCGTCGGTGAGCTTAAGAAAATAAGCCGAATAAATCATTCTGTAAAGCGGCGTGTGGAACGCGTGAATGTCCACCCGCTCGGCCATTACCGTGCCCTTGCGCATAAAAAAGTCGAGCATAACCTTTTTCTGCCCTACACTCACCACCAGGCACACGCCGACGAACAACGGCGCACAGATGTTGAACAGGCGCCCGCCAATGGTAGGAGCGCAGCGGCGTACGAACCTCTTGACCCTATGCGAAAAGGTTTCGCCAACAATATTCAGCAACAGAACCGGTCCGTAAACCAGCACAATCTTAACCAGCGCCGGCCCATGCAGATAGGCAGAAAAGAATTCGCCGGCCTCGTCGGGATTCGTCTCGCGCAGAAGCTGAATAGTCATCGGCACATACACCAAATGAAAGCGCTCGTGAATGAAACCCTCCGACACAACGGCCGCATAGCCCACGGCATAGAACAAAGCCTTTACCCACGGGCGCAAACGGGCCGGAAGAATGCACAACAGCACGCACAGCACATACAAATCGAACACGTTCTCGAGGTAATACACCGCCGCCGGCTCCGTAGAGTTCGTCTGCTCGAATATACGCGCCACGACAAACAGTATATACATGAACACGAAGAACACCGGCTCGCGGCGCAACGGCGAAGCAAGCGCATGCAACAGATTGTAAAGCCTTTTCATATTCATTTACAGACGTTCGAATGCAAAATTACGATTTAACAAAGATTCAGCAACCGCCGCCGCGCCTTTTTTTGTACCCGCCGGCATTGCAATCCCCTACCGCATGCCATTTTGCGGTTTCCCCTGCTATTATGTCCGGCTGCTCCCGCACGTAAAAAAAATTATCTCTGAGATATTTTAAAATATCTCAGAGATAATTCAAAATATGTCTGACATATTTTTCCGGAGGTCTGTTGCCGGATATGAAACATCACCTGCGCAATTTCATTTTCGAAAAAAAGAAGTCCATACACTCTCTGAACACCACCGCACGCGAGAGTTTCATCACCGTGCAATACACCATAATCGCCACCACGAACTTCACCGCCAGCCGTACAACCGCGCCGCCGGCCACGGAAGCCGCCGCAGAGGCCACACCCACCGACACCGCCGCCGCCAGCGCAAACGGCATTACGTCGCGCAAGCACTCGGCAACAGAAATACGCACCTCTCTCCAGGCCATGACATACCATACCGCCAGCCACACTATCTGTATACCGGCAATGGAGCATATAAACGAATACACGCCGCCACCGCGGAAATAAAGAACGAGTATCGCCACGAGCTGCACCGTCATCATGCCGGCCGTACCGATAAAAAACAGCGACGAGCGCCCGCGACTTATCAACAGGTTAGAAAACAGCTGCGAAAGCGGTATTACCGCCCCTGCCACGCAAAGCACCTGCAGATAAGGCACGCACTCCGTCCACCTTTCCTTCAATGCCAGCGGAACGAACTCGGGAGCGATGAGCGCCAGTCCGAACATGGCAGGAAAAGAAAGGAACGCGGTAAAACGCAACATCTTGCGAAACACGCGCAACTGCCTGCCCGCACCGTCCTGCGCACCGGCCAGCACCGGTTGCGCCACTGAAGAAAGCGTTGTGGTTATGAGCGAATAGCCCATAGTGTTCCATTTGTTGGCCTGCGAGTAGAGCCCCACCTCGTGGCGCGGGAAATAATGGCCCATCTGAGCCTGGAGAAACTGGTTGTTCAACGTAGTGAGCACGTTGGTAGCGAGAATCTTGCTGCTGAAGCCGAACATCTCCTTCACCGGCTTCATGCTGAAACTCAGCTGCGGCCGCCACGGCGACATGACCCAATAAGCTGCCACGACAACGGTCTTGAATGTGATGTCCTGCGCCACAAGCCCCCAGTAGGAGTAGCCGGAATAGACGAGAGTGATTCCCACCGCGCCGCCCACGCACACTGCGACGAACGCGGCTATCATGCGCTGCTTCACCATGAGATTGCGGAACAGATAGGCTGACTGCGCCACTCCGAAGCTCGAAACTACGAAACCCGCAAACGACACGCGCGCCAACACGGTAAGCTCGGGCGTGCGGTTGAACGCAGCAATAAGCGGAGCGGCAAAGAAAAGCACCGCATAAAGCGCCACGCTCACCGCCACAGAAAACCAGAATACGGCGTTATAGTCGGCCTGCGACACTTTCTTCTTTATTCCTATGGCCGTTGTGAAGCCGCTGTCCTGCAGATTGCTGGCTAAAAGAGAAAACACCGTGAGCATAGCCACCATACCATACTCGCCCGGCGGAAGACGACGCGCAAGACAAATTCCGATAACGAGAGCGAGCAACTGCTGCACCCCGCCCGAAACGCCGCCCCAGAAAAGTCCGCGGGCGGTGCGTTCTTTCAAAGAAGATTCGGCCATAACATTGCAAAAGTATCATTTTTCATGCGAAAGCCACGGAACGACAGAAGAAATAATGTGTTTACTACGCACTTGCATTGCGCGGAACCGGTATTCCTCCCGCCTTTTCTCCGGATATTTCCGCACACACAGAAATAGGCCTGCCGGCAAAAAAGGAACAATGTTACACATAAAAATCTGTACTGTTTTGTCGCGGGAGTTTACAGACAAAAACGGTCACCCGCCAAGCACTTGATAATCAACACGTGTATATGTAACAAAAAATATGTCTGAGATATTTTAAATTATCTCAGACATATTTTTGATTATCTCCCTTGTATTTTCAATTTACTGCGGGAAGTTTTTTACACATACAAAAAAAATATTTTTTTCAGGCGGAACATATTTTATACAAACCCTGCCCCGCCCGTTTTCTGCCGGAACGTTTCGGTTCATACCCAAATAACACTGAAACATTACGAAGAAATCTGCTCAAGTCTTCCGAAAAAGCATACGCACACCGCAACAAAAAGAAAGCGCAGGCGTAAATGCCTGCGCTTCCGCGTATACAATGCGGGACAAATATCGTATGCCCCGTAAAACAGACTTCCGTTTGTCTTACTTAATGCGCTTGTAGCCGTAAACAGCCTCGTCGCCGAGCTCTTCCTCAATGCGGAGAAGCTGGTTGTACTTAGCCATACGGTCAGTACGGCTGAGCGAACCAGTCTTGATCTGGCCGCTGTTGGTAGCAACTGCGATGTCGGCGATTGTAGTGTCTTCGGTTTCGCCGCTACGGTGAGAAGTAACGGTGGTGTATCCGTGACGGTGAGCCATTTCGATAGCATCGAGAGTTTCGGTGAGCGAACCGATCTGGTTAACCTTGATAAGGATAGAGTTACCGCAGCCGAGCTCGATACCCTTGCGCAGATAGTCAACGTTGGTAACGAAGAGGTCGTCGCCAACGAGCTGAACACGGTCGCCGATACGGTCGGTAAGCATTTTCCAGCCTTCCCAGTCGTTCTCGTCCATACCGTCCTCGATAGAGTCGATAGGATATTTGTTTACAAGTTCCTCGAGATATTCAACCTGCTGCTCGGAAGTGCGTTTTGCACCCTTGTCGCCCTCGAAGATAGTATAGTCGTAAACACCGTCCTTGTAGAACTCCGACGAAGCGCAGTCCATGCCGATCATTACGTCCTTGCCCGGCTCGAGACCTACGCGCTTGATTGCGCTTACAATGGTATTGAGAGCGTCTTCGGTGCCGTCGAGGTTGGGAGCATAGCCACCTTCGTCGCCTACTGCGGTGCTGAGGCCGCGCTCTTTGAGCACTTTCTTGAGTTCGTGGAAAATCTCGGCGCCGTAACGGAGACCCTCACGGAAAGAAGGCGCGCCAACGGGACGGATCATGAACTCCTGGAACGCGATAGGAGCGTCGGAGTGGCTACCGCCGTTGATAATGTTCATCATAGGCACGGGAAGAGTATAGGTATTGGTGCCGCCGATATAGCGATAGAGAGGCATGTCGAGATAAGCCGCTGCGGTTTTTGCAGCTGCGAGCGATACGCCGAGGATAGCGTTTGCGCCGAGCTTCGATTTGGTTTTTGTGCCGTCGAGAGCCAGCATGGCGTGGTCGATCTTGCGCTGGTTGAGAACACACATGCCTTTGAGTGCGGGAGCAATCACGTTGTTTACGTTTTCAACTGCTTTGAGCACGCCTTTGCCGCCATAGCGTTTCTTGTCGCCGTCGCGCAGTTCGAGGGCTTCGTTTTCGCCGGTAGATGCACCGGAGGGAACGGCAGCACGTCCTATGACGCCGCATTCGAGTTCAACTTCTACTTCGACAGTGGGGTTGCCGCGGGAGTCGAGAATCTCGCGAGCGTGGATTTTTTCTATCTTCATAATAGTTAAGATTTTGATTTTATGTTTAGCTCCACAAAAATAATTCAATTTTTCGGAAAATCAAACGCACTTTCAACGGAATTTTAACGCTGCATTTCAATATGTTCCGAAATGTATTGTGGAGTATGCATACCGGAATGCGCGGAAAGGCCACGGGAATCGGTATAACGCACACGTGCACGGACTTGCGGAAGACAACACGCCGCAAAACAGACAGAATATAGCCTGCAAAAAAAGCGTTTCGGAAAACCAGGGAAAACAACCCTGTAAAAAACAAAAGAGATAACGATTCTGCAAAAATGTGCCCGCACGAAAAAAAATATTTTTTTTACTTGATAAAAAACTTCCCGCAGAAAAATGAAAATACATCGGAGATAATCAAAAATATGTCTGAGATATTTTAAAATATCTCAGACATATTTTTC
>CAJKQZ010000064.1 GCA_905202115.1 uncultured Prevotellaceae bacterium
TATCTCAGACATATTTTTTGCTATATATACACCTGCTGATTTTCAAGTGCTTGTCAGCTGACCATTTTTGTCTGCAAACTCTTACGAAAAGGTATTGCGAATTTTACGGAAACGACATCCTCTTTGACTCAAGATATCAAAACTAAAAATCAAAGCCAAATCGAGAATCTTTTCCAGCCGATTTTCCACAAAGCCGGCATACCCCGTCGGTTTTCCGTCAAATCGACATTGAATGTGCAAACAAAAACATGGCGAAATCCGGAATGCGTTCCGAATTTCGCCATGTTATAAGTATCATAAGCCACGCAGTTACGAACTGCGGGCAGAATGGACTTTTATTTCTTTTCGTTCTCCGAAAGATAAACGTCGAGAGCCGACGGCATTGAGGGCATTTTTACAGTAGGAGCCTCAAGGTCGAGCCGAAGTCCCGCACCGTTTACAGCCTGTGCCGTGGCCGAGCCGAAACATGCTATGCGGATATCTCCCTGATTGAATTCGGGAAAGTTTTTAAGCAGAGACTGTATTCCTGCAGGGCTGAAAAACACCAGCATATCGTAATCGAACTTCTCATCGGGAGTGAAGTCGTTGCTTACCGTGCGATACATCACGCATTCGCTATGCTTGAGGTTTTTCTCGTCGAGCATTTTCTGAATATGATCGTCATGAACATCGCTCAGAGGAATAAGATATTTTTCAGCTTTATGCTTGGCCATAACAGCTATGAGCTCGGGAAGTTTTCCCGACGTTCCGAAAAATACCTTACGCTTGCGGTAAACGACATACTTCTGAATGTACAGAGCAACTGTTTCGGAAATACCGAAATACTTCATGTCGTCGGGCATTGTAAGGCGAAGCTCTGCCACAAGACGGAAGAAATGATCTACAGCCGTGCGGGAAGTAAAAACTATAGCGGTGTGGTTAAGAATATCGACCTTTTGCTTACGAAATTCTTTAGCATCTACACCTTCAACCCTTATGAAAGGTCGAAACACAAGCTCTACTCCGTGTTTTTCCGCAATATCATAATAAGGAGATTTAGCCGAACTCGGCTGCGGCTGGGAAACTAATATTTTTTTTATCATTACTTATATGTTCACTACCAGTATTTCATTGCAATAAACTAAAACCCGCCAAAGTAACATTATAGGTATCAATTCCAGTGTGCAAAAGTACAAAATTAAGTGGAATATACTGTAGTTTAAGTTGAAAAATATTTGTCTGCATTTAATAAACAGCAATAGTTTCGACAATCCAAGAATAACAAAAAAGGCTATCTCCATAACGCGGAACGAGAGGTCGAAATAAACCAGGAGCAACGCCAAAGGAAATATCAGGAGTCCTACCATTAATATGGAAAGAACATAGGATTCCAGCCATAGCTTCCGTTGCACATTCCTGAAGAAAACCCAGTTGACAAACTGATATACTATTATCTTAGCGGCATAATAGGCAAGACATATGCCCGAATTGACACCAAGCAGGATGTAAGGCGAAACAGAGTTGAAAACATGCGTAAGCCGTTGCTGAGTGTAATCGAAAAACAGTATGGCTAAGGTAAAAGAAGTCTGGGCAACAAACAGAACCTGCCCGCGGAGATCGCTGTTCGTGTTAAGAACCGGAGCGCCGTCATTGCCGCGGTAAAACAGACCCTTGATTTTCTCGAGCAGTATGTGACTTGAGCGCGCAATAAAGAGAACCACAAGAAAAAAGCATAGCAGCAAAATTCCGGTAACGTAATCGTCATTTCTAAGACGGTAAGGAATCGGTTCGGCAGCCACACCTATCTGCGTAACCCGCAGCTCGGGATGAAAATGTGCCGATTCCGAAAAAAAGCTACTGCGATAATCGTATTGCGACAGGTCTACATTTGCCGGCGACCCTTTCAGCCCCGGAATATAAAGCGTATCGGGACGCGAGGAAAGGTGAACGGCGGGCGGAATATCGAGCATGGCCTGTACGGCCGAGTCCTGTTGGGCCGGCGTGGCGTCGTGCGGAAGAAGCCGCAGCACCTCGCGCGGCGTGGTCGGCTTTTTAAACGCGACAACCTCGGCGGTGTCCTCGAACGAATAGGTTGCCGTTGAATCTTCGTAGAACTGTTGCATGTCGGTAAGCATTGCTTTATGCCGTATGCTCTATATTTTTCATTGCTTTCAGATTTGGGCCATTTTCGCAACCGACGTGTCCCACAGCGGCGTGGTTTCGGCCAGCGTCAATGCCTCTTCGGGCGTTTCGGCAACGCTCCACAGCGAGCGGTGCAGGGAGCGCATGAACCTGTTTTCTATTGCGCGGTCGAACATTTCGAGCAGCGGCGAGAAGAAGCCGCACGTATTGAGTATGACAATGGGCTTGTCATAAAGTCCGAGCTGTTTCCAGGTGATTATCTCGAGCAATTCCTCAAGCGTGCCGCAGCCTCCGGGCAAAGCTATCGTCGCGTCACCCAAAGATACTATTTTTTCTTTTCTCGAGTGCATGCAAGGCGTTTCTATGAGTTCGGTAAGATTGTCGCGGCACCAGCCGTTTCGCACCATAAAGGCGGGAATTACTCCGGTTACCGCCCCGCCGTGTTCAAGACAGGCGTCCGAGAGCGCTCCCATAAGCCCAACTTTGCCCGCCCCGTAAACAAGGCGTATGTTCCGGCACGCCATCGCCGCCCCCAGCCCGCGGGCAGCGTCAAAAAACGGCTGCGGCACCTGCGAGCTCGAGGCCGCATAAACGGCAATGCTTCTGATACGTGTCATTTGTCAATATCAAAAAAGTCGGAGCGGCTCCGCTTCAGCGAAGTGCTCCGACCTAAGCGTTCATTCATTTTCAAAGGCCGAAGGCCTTGCGTATTTTATCGACATAATCGAGTTTCTCCCACGTAAAGAGCTCAACTTCCACCGTCTTGTCGTTTGCGTAGCGGTTGCAGAAGGTTTTCTTCACTGTTTCGGGCTCGCGGCCGAAGTGGCCGTAGGCAGCGGTTTCCTCGTAAATAGGATTGCGCAGTTTCAAGCGGTCTTCGATAGCTTTGGGACGCAAATCGAAAAGCTTGCCTATCTCGAGAGCTATCTCGCCGTCGGAAATCTTAACATGCGATGTGCCGTAAGTGTTCACATATATGTTTATAGGTTCGGCCACCCCTATTGCGTAGCTGAGCTGTATGAGAACTTCGTCTGCCACTCCCGCAGCCACGAGGTTCTTTGCTATGTGGCGTGCAGCATACGAGGCGGAGCGGTCCACCTTCGAGGGGTCTTTGCCAGAGAATGCGCCGCCGCCGTGTGCTCCGCGGCCGCCGTAGGTGTCGACTATTATCTTGCGGCCCGTAAGTCCGGTATCTCCGTGCGGACCTCCGATAACGAACTTGCCAGTGGGGTTGACAAAATACTTTATGTTTTCGTCGAAGAGTTTCTTTACCTGTTCGGTTTTTATCTCGCTAACCACGCGCGGGATGAGTATGTTTATCACATCGCTGCGAATCTGCGCAAGCATGGCCTCGTCGGCTGCGGCCTGATTGCCTCCTGTCGGAGCGATGAAGTCGTCATGCTGCGTAGACACCACGATAGTGTCAATGCGCACGGGGCGGTTGTTGTCGTCATACTCTACCGTAACCTGACTCTTTGCGTCGGGGCGCAGATAAGTCATCTGCTTTCCTTCGCGACGGATGTCGGCCAAAACGGTAAGAATCTTGTTCGCAAGCGCGAGCGTAAGTGGCATGTAATTGCTCGTTTCGTTCGTGGCATAGCCGAACATGATTCCCTGGTCGCCGGCACCCTGTGCCATAGGGTCGTTGCGCTCCACGCCACGGTTTATGTCGGGGCTCTGCTCATGTATGGCGTTGAACACGCCGCACGATTCGGCCTCGAATTTATACTCGGCCTTTGTGTAACCGATTTTGGCTATCGTGCTGCGCACGATTTCGTGAAGATCGGCATACGCTTTAGTCTTTACCTCACCGGCCACCACCACCTGTCCGGTGGTAACCAATGTTTCGCAAGCTACTTTCGAGTTGGCATCGTAAGCGAGCAACTCGTCAAGCACAGCGTCCGAAATCTGATCGGCCACCTTGTCGGGATGACCTTCGGACACTGATTCGGAAGTGAATAAATAAGCCATTTTTCAGGTTTTTGCGCACACAGCGTCACTGCGTGCAGTTATTTAAATGTGTTCGACGCAGCATAAGAGAAAAAAGATTCGGAAAGCCAGGCCCAAAAACGCCGGAATATCATAAGAGCCGCACGGGCCCGACGATTTAGCATTGTTTTTTAGTGGTTGCAAGCAGTACAAATCTCTCCACTCTCGTGCATATCGGGTGCAAAGTTAACATCTCCTGTTGAAATACAGGCATATCGCGGCCGAAATATTTTCATCCTCCGCCACGATGCCCTGCCGCAGGGTTTTACAGACAAAAACGGTCAGCGGCCAAGCACCTGAGAATCAGCAGGTGTATATGTAGCAAAAAATATGTCTGAGATATTTTGAATTATCTCAGACATATTTTCGATTATCTCCCTTGTATTTTCAATTTACTGCGGGAAGTTTTTTAACCACACAAAAAAATATTTTTTTTAATGAGAAAGCATTTTTCCATACACGCACACCGACAACCCGAAAAGCCGTGCCGGTATCCGGCAGCCGCATACTGCAATGCCCATATTGGCAAGCACGCAGATTTTTAACGCCTTTCGCCCAAAAAAGCACGCATAAACATTGCACATTATAAAAAAAGTGATATTTTTGCAGCAATCAAGGGTGAGGGACTTGCACAAGTTCCTCATTCGTCGTTAATAACCCAAGCGTTATAATAATGATAGACAAATCGAAAGTTGAAACCATCGTAAACGAATGGCTCGTCGGCAAAGACTACTTCCTTACCGACATATCCGTAAGTCCGGACGACCGCATAGTCGTGGAAATCGACCATAAGGAAGGCGTATGGATAGACGACTGCGTGCAGCTAAGCCAGTACATCGAAGCCCGCCTGGACCGCGACACCGAAGACTACGAGCTCGAAGTGGGAAGCGCCGGCATAGGACAGCCGTTCAAGGTGCACCGCCAGTATGAAAACCACATAGGCGAACAGGTGGAAGTGCTGACCGACGCCGGCGAGAAGCTCAAAGGCACACTCAAGGAAGTGAGCGACGGGAACTTCACCGTAACCACCCGCGTGAAATTCAAGCCCGAAGGAGCCAAGCGCGCCAAGATGATAGACGAAGACCGCACGATGGCCTATACCGACGTGAAATTCACCCGTGCGGTGATAAACTTCAAATAGCCGCCGGAAAAAGCGGCCGCAAACCCAGCAAAAAATAAAAACAATACATAAAATGCCACGCAAGAAAGAAGAAACAATCAGCATGATTGGCACCTTCGCCGAGTTCAAGGACACCAAGAACATCGACCCCACCACACTCGTGGGAGTGCTCGAAGAAAGCTTCCGCAACGTGCTCGCAAAAATGTTCGGCAGCGACGAGAACTTCGACGTAATCGTAAACCCCGACAAAGGCGACCTCGAAATCTACCGCAACCGCGAAGTTGTGGCCGACAACGAGGTCGAGGACTCCAACAAACAAATCTCACTCACCGACGCACACGCCATAGACCCCGACTACGAGATAGGCGAGGAAGTGAGCGAGCCCATAAACTTCGAGAAATTCGGCCGCAGAGCCATACTCACGCTGCGCCAGACACTCGCCAGCAAAGTGCTCGAGCTGGAACACGACTCTCTTTACAACAAATACAAAGACTGTGTGGGACAGATAGTAAGCGGCGAAGTATACCAGGTGTGGAAGAGCGAAATGCTCATCGTCGACGACGAAGGCAACGAACTCCTGCTGCCGAAAAGCGAACAGATTCCAGGAGACTTTTTCCGCAAAGGCGAAAACGTGCGCGCCGTGGTGCTGCGCGTAGACAACACAAACAACAACCCGAAAATTTACCTCAGCCGCACATCGCCCGACTTCCTCATGAGACTGCTCGAAGCCGAAGTGCCCGAAATAGCCGACGGACTCATCACCGTGAAACGCGCCGCACGCATTCCCGGCGAACGCGCAAAAATAGCCGTTGAAAGCTACGACGAACGCATCGACCCCGTAGGAGCTTGCGTCGGCGTACGCGGAAACCGAATACACGGCATAGTACGCGAACTGCGCGGAGAAAACATCGACGTAATAAACTTCACACCCAACGAATCGCTCTTCGTGCAGCGCGCACTCGCACCGGCAAAAATATCCAGCCTGAAACTCGACTCCGAAGAAAAGAAAGCCGAAGTTTATCTGAAACCCGAAGAAGTATCGCTCGCCATAGGACGCGGCGGTATGAACATCAAACTCGCCTCAATGCTTACCGGTTATACAATCGACGTATTCCGCGAGATTGAAAACTCACAAGACGAAGAAGACATCTACCTCGACGAATTCTCCGACGAAATCGACCAGTGGGTAATCGACGCAATAAAAAGCCTCGGGCTCGACACCGCCAAAGCCGTGCTCAACGCCCCGCGCGAAATGCTCATCGAAAAAGCCGACCTCGAAGAATCAACCGTCGATGAAGTATTACGCATTTTAAAAGCAGAATTTGAGGACGAATAATTATATGAGTATAATACGCCTGAACAAAGTCATAAGAGAATTCAACGTAGGTATCGGCACGATAGTCGACTTCCTGCATGGAAAAGGATTCGAAGTCAACGCCTCTCCCAGCGAGAAAATCACTGAAGAGCAATACGAAATCCTCAAGCAGGAATTCGGAGCCGACAAAGACCTACGCAAAAAAGCCGAAAAGCTGATATTCAGCCACCAGGGCAAAGAAAAGAAAGCTCCTGCGGCACCAAAGGCACAGGAACCGGAAATCATAAAGGCCGAAGTGCCCAACGACATCCGTCCCCGGCTCAAGACAGTCGGCCAAATCGACATCGAGCCGAAAACCGAGCATGAAAAAGCAAAAAGCGAAACAAAGGCAAAGCCACAGAAGCCACAAGAAAAACCGGTAGAAGCACAGACTGCAAAACCGGAGGCAAAGGCAGAAACCGAAAAACCGGCAGAGAAGCCCGAAAAGGTAAACGCCGCTCCGCAAAATACAGAGCCACGGAAAACCGAAGCAAAAGCAGAGGAACAGAAATCAGTCGCTGAAAAGCATGAACCGGAAAAACCCCTGCAAAAAGCAGAACCGGCAGCACAAAAGCCCGCCGAAACAAAAACCGAGCCTGTAAAAGCCGAAACAAAAGAAGCCGTACACAACGAAGAACCGGCAGCACACGACGAGAAGGCAACCGGAAACAAAGAAGAAGCACTTACAAAGAAAGCCGACACAATAGGAATGGTAAAAGACGGAATATTCCAGCTGCATCCGCAGGTTGAAATCTCCAAGCCCAAAGTTCTCGGCACGATAGACCTTTCTTCGATTAACCAGTCCATGCGTCCCAAGAAAAAAACCAAAGAAGAGAAACGCAAGGAACGCGAAGAAAAAAACAAGCAAGGAACAGCAACCGCACAAAACGGACAGCGTAAAAAACGCAACCGCATAGGCAAGGAACGTATCGACGTAAACGCCGTTGGACAACAAGTAAACGGCAACGGCGGAGCACGTGCGCAGGAAAACCGCAACCAACCGCGCCCTAACACCGGAGACCAGAAACGCATCAAAGGAAAAGTACGCAAACTGCAGCCTCTTAAACCCGACGTTTCCGACGAAGACGTAGCAAAACAGGTAAAAGAAACGCTCGCACGTCTGACAAGCAAAGGAAAAGGTTCGAAAGGCGCGAAATACCGTCGCGAAAAACGCGAAACAGCCCGCATGAACGCCGAAGAAGTTGCTTCGGAAATGGCTTCGCAGAGCAAAGTGCTCAAACTTACCGAATTCGTCACAGCCAACGAGCTCGCCTCGATGATGAACGTTCCTGTAAACCAAATCATCGCAACGTGCATGAGCATAGGCATAATGGTGAGCATAAACCAGAGAATGGATGCAGAAACCATAGACATCGTTGCCGAAGAATTCGGCTACAAGACGGAATATGTCAGCGCCGAAGTTTCGGGAGCCGTAGCCGAGGAAGAAGACAATGAGGAAGACCTCGTTCCGCGCGCCCCGATTGTAACCGTAATGGGACACGTAGACCACGGTAAGACATCGCTCCTCGACTACATCCGCAAGTCGAACGTCATAGCCGGCGAAGCCGGAGGAATCACGCAGCACATCGGCGCATACAACGTAACGCTCGAAAACGGCCGCCACATAACGTTCCTCGACACGCCGGGCCACGAAGCATTCACCGCAATGCGTGCCCGCGGTGCGCAAGTAACCGACGTGGCCATAATAATCATTGCCGCAGACGACGACATCATGCCGCAGACCAAAGAAGCGATAAGCCACGCCGTTGCGGCAAACGTACCTATCGTCTTCGCCATAAACAAAATCGACAAAGACGGTGCAAACCCCGACAAGATAAAGGAAGGACTTGCCAACATGAACTTCCTCATAGAGGAATGGGGCGGAAAATACCAAAGCCAGGATATCTCGGCAAAGAAAGGCGTAGGAGTTAAAGATCTTCTCGAGAAAGTGCTTCTCGAAGCCGACATGCTCGACCTCAAGGCCAACCCCAACCGCAAGGCAACGGGAACCGTCATCGAATCGTCGCTCGACCGCGGCCGCGGCTACGTGGGCACGATTCTCGTAAGCAACGGAACGCTCCGCGTTGGCGACATAGTTCTTGCCGGCACGAGCTACGGCCGTGTCAAGGCCCTGTTCAACGAGCGCGACCAGCGCATTGAGTCGGTAGGTCCGGCAGAGGCCGCAACGATGCTCGGTCTAAACGGCGCACCGCAGGCAGGCGACGTGTTCCACGTAATGGATACGGAGCAGGAAGTGCGCGAAATAGCCACCAAGCGCGAACAACTACAGCGCGAACAGGCCCTGCGCGCCCACTCGGTACTGTCGCTCGACGAAATAGGCCGCCGCATTGCCCGCGGAGGAACGAAAGAACTGAACCTTATAGTGAAGGGCGACGTGGACGGTTCTGTCGAAGCGCTCAGCGATTCGCTCGAAAAGCTTTCTACCGAAAAGATAAAAGTAAACGTAATACTCAAGAGCGTAGGCCAGATTTCCGAAAACGACGTAGCCCTCGCCGCCGCGTCGCAGGCAATCATCATCGGCTTCCAGGTACGCCCGAGCGTACTCGCCAAGAAGCAGGCCGACCAGCAGGGTGTCGACATACGTCTCTACTCCATAATCTACGACACCATAAGCGAGGTGAAAGCAGCTATGGAAGGTATGCTCGAACCTGTTGTCAAGGAGGAGGTCACCGCCACTATCGACGTGCGCCAGGTGTTCCACATCAGCAAAGTGGGCTTCGTGGCCGGAGCATTCGTTACCGAAGGAAAAGTCACGCGTTCCGACAAAGCGCGCCTCATACGCGACGGTATCGTGATACAAACCGCAAACATCGCCGCGCTCAAACGCTTCAAGGACGATGTGCGCGAGGTTGCGGCAAACTTCGAATGCGGTATAAGCCTGCAGAACTGCAACGACATACAGGAAGGCGACATCATAGAAACTTTCAAGGAAGTGGAAGTAAAGGCAGAGCTCTAAAGAATCATGGCATTCATAGACTTCATAATACTGCTGCTCATAATCTGGGCTATATACAAGGGCTGGCAGGCGGGGTTCATAAAGGAAATCATATCGATGATAGGATTCTTTGCCGGACTCCTGGTTGCAGCCACCCTTTACTCCAACTTCGGCGAATACCTCGCCCCGAGAATAGGAGCCGCCCCCGCAGTGAGCGACATAATAGCGTTCGTAATGCTATGGGTGATAGTTCCCATACTGCTCGGGTTAGTGGCAAACATACTCACCAAAGCGCTGAAAGGCATGAAGCTGGGATTGCCAAACAGCATACTGGGCGCAGCCGTGAGCATATTGAAATATTTGGTTCTTATGAGCTGCATATTCAACGTCATGAGCTTTACGGGCATGATCAGTCCCGAAAAAGCCGAAGAATCGTTGCTCTACGAACCGGTAAAGAGCTCTCTCGACAAGGCATTCGACCTAATAAACCACCACAAAGGCAACAATGACGGTACTACATTGCAAGAAAACGACACAATAGCAACAGAAACAATGCAGCAAGACCAACAAGTCTGACCGCTCCGCAGCAAAAACTCCCGTTGCTCCGCACACCAATGTACCGGTTGCTTGTTTTTGCCCGGCAGCACGCGGTTTTTCAGATTCATTGCCGACAGATTCAAACCTTGATACAATGTCCCCAAAATTATCTCTGAGATAATTTGAAATATGTCTGAGATATTTTAAAATATCTCAGACATAATTTTTTTTACGTGCGGGAACCTTTTACGCAAATTCGCAGCACGCATAAAAAACTGAGAGCATAAACTCTTACAAAGTATGAAAGAAAGAAAAGACGAAAACATAAAAAACGAATTTGTGCGCAGCGTAGCCGAAAAGAAATACGAGTACGGCTTCACCACCGACATATCGACCGAAATAATTCCCTGCGGGCTCGATGACGACGTTGTGCGCACTATATCGGCCAAGAAAGGCGAGCCCGAATGGCTTCTCGACTTCAGGCTCAAGGCGCTCCACTATTGGCAAACGCTCAAACAGCCCGACTGGGGGCATATCGACATGCCCGAAATCGACTATCAGGCCATTTCATACTACGCCTCACCCAAAACAGCCGGAAACGGTAAGAAAGAAATCGATCCCGAGCTGGCAAAAACGTTCGACAAGTTAGGCATACCCCTCGAAGAGCGCATGGTGCTCGCCGGAGTGGCCGTCGACGCCGTAATGGACTCCGTTTCGGTAAAAACCACGTTCAAGGAAAAGCTGTCGCAACTCGGCGTAATCTTCTGCCCTATCAGCGAAGCAGTAAGAACATACCCCGAACTTGTAAGACAACATCTCGGAACGGTAGTGCCCTACCGCGACAACTTCTACGCCGCACTGAACAGCGCGGTGTTCAGTGACGGTTCGTTCGTCTACATACCCAAAGGCGTGCGCTGCCCCGTGGAGCTTTCCACATATTTCCGTATCAACGCCCGCGGCACCGGACAGTTCGAGCGCACACTCATAGTATGCGACGACGGCGGCTACGTGTCCTACTTGGAAGGCTGCACAGCCCCCATGCGCGACGAGAACCAGCTGCACGCGGCGATAGTGGAGATAATTGTAAACGAAAAGGCCGAAGTGAAATACTCCACCGTGCAGAACTGGTATCCCGGCGACGCGCAAGGACGCGGAGGAGTGTACAATCTCGTTACCAAACGCGGGTTGCTGCGCGGCAACGACAGCAAACTTTCCTGGACACAAGTCGAAACCGGTTCGGCAATCACCTGGAAATATCCTTCGTGCGTGCTCAAGGGCGACAACTCGCAGGCCGAGTTCTACTCCGTGGCCGTAACCAACAATTACCAGCAGGCCGACACCGGCACAAAGATGATACACCTCGGCCGCAATACACGCAGCACTATAATAAGCAAAGGTATTTCGGCCGGAAAAAGCCAGAATTCCTACCGCGGGCTCGTAAAAGTGGGAAAAAATGCCGACAAGGCACGCAATTACAGTTCGTGCGATTCGCTGCTGCTCGGCGACAAGTGCGGCGCCCATACTTTTCCGTACATCGACGTGCATAATAATTCGGCCGTAGTGGAACACGAGGCCACAACTTCGAAAATTTCAGAAGAACAACTGTTCTACTGCAACGCACGAGGCATTGATACCGAAACGGCTGTGGGCCTCATCGTAAACGGATACGCCAAAAACGTGCTCGACAAGCTGCCTATGGAATTTGCGGTCGAGGCACAGAAACTTCTCTCCGTCTCGCTCGAAGGAACAGTGGGATAACGCTGCCGCGTTCCCAATTTCCGACCCATACGACAAGCCGTACAGACAAAAACCTATAAAACGAATACAAATACAATGAAAAACCTGCACAAACTCGCCCTTACCGCAGCAGCAATGACGCTTTCGCTCACAGGCGGTAAGTCACGGAAAAAATGCCTCCGCCTTGAAAAGAAAACTATCTCGAGAAAATTTTAAAACACCTTGCCCGAAAAAAATATTTTTTTTCGAGCGGTAAAAAACTTCCCGCAGGAAATTGAAAATACAAGGGAGATAATCGAAAATA
>CAJKQZ010000065.1 GCA_905202115.1 uncultured Prevotellaceae bacterium
ACATATTTTCGATTATCTCCCTTGTATTTTCAATTTACTGCGGGAACTTTTTTACTCATGCAAAAAAAATATTTTTTCTTTTGCCATAACTTTTTTCTCCACGCCACCATGCGGCAACAAACACTACCCCACGGAAAATGCGCGGCATGGCACGATGATTCCGCAGAGCAGCAAAGACCACTGCCGCATAGTGCCACACAAAGTAAAGGGGCAAATGCCGCCCATATCAGTATTTTTCCATATTTTTGAGGCACATAGCCGTCGGGCTACTCAAACACAAGCAGTTCACCAATGAGCAACGAAAGCCTTATTGCGCCCAACAGCGCAGAATTCATAAACGATATCAAACAGATTGTAACCCAGGCACGCCATAAGGCATACGCCGCCATAAACTCGGCTATGGTCGAGGCCTACTGGCAAATGGGAAAACGCATAGTGGAGCAAGAACAGGAAGGCAGGCAGCGTGCCGATTACGGAACACGGCTGCTTAAAACCCTGTCGGAGGAACTCACCCGAGAATTCGGCAAAGGGTTTTCTGTTCCCAATTTATATCATTTCCGCCTTTTCTATTTAACCTTTCCCGAAATATTCTCCACACCGTGGAGAATATTGACATGGTCACACTACAAGCGGCTACTTCGTGTAACCAACGCACAAGCCCGCGAGTGGTACCTCAAGGAAGCCACCGAACAGATGTGGAGCTACCGTACGCTCGACCGCAACATCGCCTCGCAGTATTACGAACGACTCCTGCTCTCGCAACACAAGGACGCCGTTGAAAAGGAGATGAAAACTCTGACTAAGCCCTATGAATGCGACCGGAACGAATTCATCAAAAACCCAACCGTCGCCGAATTTATAGGACTTTCACCCAACAGCGACTTCACCGAATCGGATCTCGAGTCGGCCATTATCGGCAATCTTCAGAAATTTATGCTCGAATTGGGCAAGGGATTCTCGTTCGTTGCACGGCAGAAACTCATACGCACCGAGAAGAGAGACTATTTCATAGACCTTGTGTTCTACAACTACATCTTGAAATCGTTCGTGCTTATAGACATCAAAGCCACAACAGTCTCGCACCAGGATGTGGGACAAATGGACATGTACGTGCGCATGTACGACGAGCGTGTGCGCGGCGAGGGCGACAATCCCACAATCGGCATACTGCTGTGCTCCGATACCGACAATGACATTGCGCGCTACTCCGTGCTGCACGACAACGACAGGCTCTTTGCCTCGAAATACATGCTCTATATGCCTTCAGAGAAAGAACTGCGCGAAGAAATAGAGCGCCAGAAAGAGTTTTTCAGGCTGCAGCACGAAACAGATACTCCCCAACACGCCTGAACGCACTAAAACGAAACGGAACATCCGTTTATGCCAAACGGGGCACAAAAATTATCTCTGAGATATTTTAAATTATGTCTGACATATTTCGAAATATCTCAGAGATAATTTTTTTCTGCTGCGGGAACAAATTTTCGCCACCCCTCCGGAAACATTTGTACTTCAAAGAAAAAAAGGAGAAAAAGATATCCGTACCTTACAAAAAAAGGGTATATTTGTATTTTAAACATCAAATCGTTTCTCCTGAAACGACAGAAAACAACTCTGAAACATATTAAAAGCATGAAAACATTCAATTTCTTAGCATTCGACGTGGGTGCCACCAGCGGGCGGGGAATGCTCGCCACAGTAAGCGGCAACTCGTTCGAAATGAAAGAGATCTACCGGTTTCCCAATGCCATAATGAACATTCACGGCAAATTCTACTGGGACATCTACGCCATATACGACCACCTGAAAAAAGCCCTCGCCGCCGTGCGCGACTTAGGCGTGAAACTCGACTCGATAGGTATCGACACATGGGGCTGCGACTTCGGATACATCGGTCCCGACGGCACACTGCTGGGACTGCCGCGGGCTTATCGCGACCAGTACACCGCAGGAATGCCAGAAAAAGTGTACCAAACCGTACCGCGCGATGAACTTTACTCGCAGACGGGAATACAGATTCTGAACTTCAACTCCCTTTTCCAGGTAATCAAGGCCAAAGAAGAAGGCTTCTCTCCCCGCATGAATGCCGACAAGATTCTGTTCATACCCGACCTGCTGTCTTACTTCTGCACCGGCCGCATGTATGCCGAATATACCGTGGCCTCGACCTCGCAAATGCTCAACGCCTCAACGCGCACATGGGACAAGGAGCTGCTCGCCCGCTTAGGAGTAGAAAAGCACCTGCTGCCCGAGATAATACAGCCCGGCACATGCGCAGGAATGCTACTGCCCTCAATTGCCGAGGAAATAGGAATAGAGCCCGTGCCCGTGATAGCCGTTGCCGGCCACGACACAGCGTCGGCCATAGCCGCCGTGCCGGCAAGCGACGGAAACTTCGCCTATCTGAGCAGCGGCACATGGAGCCTAATGGGAATAGAAACGCAGCAGCCCATACTCACGGCCGACTCGTGCGAGAAAAACTACACCAACGAAGGCGGCATTGAGGGAACCACACGCTTCCTGAAAAACATCACCGGCATGTGGCTGCTCGAGCAGAGCCGCAAGTGCTGGGCGCGCGAAGGACGCAACTACACCTATCCGCAGATAGAGGAAATGTTCCGGAGCGAAATAGACTTCGCCTCGACCGTCGACCCCGACGACCCGCGCTTTGCCAATCCCGACAACATGGCCGAGGCAATAAAGGAATACTGCCGCGAACACGGCAACCCCGTTCCCGCAAACGACGCACAGATGATCTCGTGCATTCTCCACAGCCTCGCAGCAAAATATCTCGACGTTATAAAGGCGCTGCAAAGCATGGCCTCGTTCAACATCGACAAACTGCACATCATCGGCGGAGGCTCGGCCAACAAAACAATGTGCCAGCTCACCGCCGACACGATAGGCATGCCCGTAATAGCAGGACCGGCAGAAGCTACCGCCATAGGCAACGCAATGATTCAGGCACAGGCGGCCAGACTCTACAAAGACCGCTGGGAAATGCGCGCCGCCGTGGCCCGCACAATCGGCACCGTAACCTACATGCCGCAGAAATAACAAATACGCACCATAACCCAACCACCGTTTAAAACCAATAACAAAAGAGTGATGATTAGAAAAACCCTTCTCGCGCTCGCAGCCGTCATAATGCTAGTGCCCGCTGCCGCGCAGACTATCGAAAACCTAACCACCGAATACATGGACTGCCCTCTCGGCATTGACGTAAAACAACCTGTGTTCGGCTGGCAGATGAAAAGCAAAAGCTACGGCGCGGCACAGAAAGCCTACCGCATTGTCATGGCCGCCTCGGCCGAAGACCTCGCCAAAGGCAATTACCTGTACGACACCGGAACCGTAAACTCCTCGCTCTCGGTAAACATAAAATACAACGGCAAGGAACTCGCTCCCTGCACACGCTATTTCTGGAAAGTGTTAGTGACCAACGAGAAAAACAAAGTCATATCGTCTGAAGTGAAATGGTTTGAAACCGGTCTGCTGGGCGGTCTGTGGGACAACGCCATGTGGATAGCTTCCAACAAGACGCAGGTTTCGCCCTACCGCGCCATGTTTGCCCTTGAATACGACGTGGAGACAGGCGGGAAACCCGGCGTCTCGAAATTCATACTCGGAGCGCCCAACGAGGAAAACTACGTTTACGTAACTCTCGACACACGCAACAAAGCACGTCTGCTGCTCGGAAACTCCTTATATAATAAGGAACACGAACAACACAGCCTCGACATCTCCGACATTATTCCGCAAGACAAGGCAGCCGGTAAACACCATGTACGGCTACAGGTAAACTGCGGAGGCGACTACGAATATCACATACAAATAGACGGGAAACAGGTGAGACAAAACGACCGCGACCAGTTCAACGTAAACTGCATGCGCGACAGCGTAGGCCGCAACGACAGTCACCTTTACAAAATAGGCTACAAACAGCCGGCAGGTTTCGACGCCGTATTCTCGAACATAAAAGTACTCAGCTACAAATGGGATAACGTAGTACTAAACAACAGCCCAAAGACCTACAACGCCAAAGGCGACAACAAAATAGTGCTCTGGACGCCGGCCGACGACATAATGGCACCGATTTTGCGGCGTACCGTGAACATCGCCAAAACAATAAAACGGGCACGTCTCTACGCTACGGCACGCGGTTTCTACAACTTCTACATAAACGGACAGAAAGTAGGCGACGGTTATCTCAATCCGGGCTGGACAGACTTCCGTTACAGAATAATGTATAACACCTACGACGTTACCGACCTGCTGTGCCAGGGCAAAAACGGCCTCGGCATAGAACTCGGCAACGGGTGGTTCTGCAGCACCTACGGCTGGACAGGAAGCCAGTGGGAAGACCAATACGGCTACAAGCCTTCGGCAATGGCAATGATAAAAGTCGAATACACCGACGGCACAAGCGAAAACATCGTAACCGACAACAGCTGGAAAGTATACAACCGCGGCCCGCTGTACGTTGACAACCTGTACCACGGCGTTATTTACGACGCCCGCCGCGAAGTGAACGGCTGGCAGAAAGCCGACTTCGACGATTCGTCGTGGGAACAGGTGGCAATTGCCGCCTTCCCCTCTCCCAACACCGAGATACAAGGTTACGTAGGAATGGAGATAAAAAACAACATAACCCTGAAAGCGAAAAAAATGACCCGCGTAGGCAACCGGTTCATATACGACATGGGGCAGAACATGGCCGGCATTCCGCGACTCAAGAACATGAAAGGCAAAAAGGGCCAGACCATAACCATTTGCTTTGCCGAAATGCTTTATCCCGAATCTGTACCTGAAAATCCGCGCGCACCGCTCTCAAAAGAAGTATACGAGCGCAACAAAGGACAGATGTACACCGACAACTACCGCTCGGCTATTTCCACCGATTATTACACTTTCAAAGGCGCTCCCGAGGGCGAAACATTCGAGCCTCCCTTTACACAGCATGGCTACCGCTATGTTTCTATCGACGGGCTCGAAAATCCGCTGCCGTTAGAGGACGTTGAAGGAATCGTGCTCGAATCCATAGGAGAGCAGACAAGCCACTATGAAACGTCGAACGCCGACATCAACCAGCTGTTCAACAATATCGTATGGGGACAGCGGGGAAATTTCCTTGCCATTCCCACCGACTGTCCGCAACGCGACGAGCGCTTAGGCTGGACCGGCGACGCAAACATTTTCTGCCGCGCTGCAACTTATAACATGATGACCGAGCCGTTCTACAACCGCTGGTTCTATACCGTGCGCGACCAAAAAAGCACCAACGGCGACACGGGAGGATACTACCCCATGCTCGGCACCACAAAAGCCGGTGCGCTCAACCATGACTTCGAGCGCGGCTGCGGCTGGGCCGAATTTACAATCACAATCCCCTGGCAGATGTATCAGCAATACGGCGACCTTGAATTTGTTCGCCGCCATTACAGTTCGATGAAAGACTTCATGAATTTCCTCGAGCACCAGGCAAAAGACTACATCTCTCCCGACGCCACTTATTGGGGCGACTGGGTTGCTCCCGTGCCCACAAACATTTCTCTGCTCAGCACCGCTTATTTCGGATACGCCGCAAAACTCATGAAAGAAATGGCAAACGCGCTCGGCAACTCGGAAGACGCCGCATATTACGGAGAACTTTACAAAAAAGTAAGCAATGCGTTCTGCAACACTTTCTTCGACAAAGACGGCTATACCGTAGAAGGCAACAAAGAAGGCAAACCACGAATGGACACGCAGACTTCTTACATACTTCCTCTGGAATTTCTGGAACTGCCCGACGACCTCAGACAAAAAGCTGTAAAACATTTATGTGAGGCTATAGAACGCAGCGGCAATCACCTGCAGACGGGCTTCCTCGGCACGCCTCACATTTGCAACGTTCTTTCGAACAGCGGTCACAGCGACCTTGCCTACAAACTTTACGTACAGACAGAATATCCGTCATGGCTCTTCCCCGTAAAACAAGGAGCCACCACGATGTGGGAACGCTGGAATTCATACACCATAAAGGAAGGTTTCGGCGACGTAGGTATGAACTCGTTCAACCATTACGCATACGGCGCAGTCGAAGAGTGGATTATGTCGCACAACCTCGGAATTCAGCGCGATGAAACGCAACCAGCTTACAAGCACATTCTTATTCAGCCCGAAATAGACGAGACTTTCAGCTACGCAAAAGGAGGATTCCGCTCGGTTTACGGCGACATATCCAGCGCATGGAAGATTACGAAAAACGGAGCGGACATTGAGTTCACCATTCCGGCAAACACCACCGCCACATTCACTCTTCCGGTAAATGCAATGGACGATCTGAAAATTAAAAGCGGCAAAAAAGGCGTAAGCAGCCAGTCGTTCAAAAACGGGAAAGCCGTATACGAACTCAAATCGGGATCATACGAATTCACACTGAACAGAAAATAAGAATTCCGCAACGCCATGCGAATTAACATAGCACTGTACGGGCACACTACCGGAAAGCGTCATTTCTGTGACGTTTCCGGACATGTATGCCTTAGTGTTTTCTCTGTGCAAAATGACGTGCGAAAAAATATGTCTGAGATATTTTAAAATATCTCAGACATATTTCAAATTACCTCAGAGATAATTTTATTTTCCTGCGGGAAATTCCAAAACGCATAGACACAAAAATCGCCCAACCGGCAAACGCCTCCAAAAAGCGGTAAGCGCTTCAAGCAAACAAGCGTCACCCGCAAAAAATCATCCACACAACAATACAAACAAATAGAACACATATTATATAATACAACAACCATGAAAGAAGAACTCATCATCAAAGCCTATGAAGTGGCTAAAGAACGCTACGCCGCAGTAGGAGTAGACGTAGACGCAGTTATCAAACAGCTCCAGGACTTTCATCTGTCCATTCACTGCTGGCAAGCCGACGATGTTATCGGATTCGAGAAACAGGCCGGCTCCCTCACCGGCGGAATCCAGACCACCGGCAATTACCCTGGCCGTGCACGCGACATCGACGAACTACGCGCCGACATTCTGAAAGCAACGTCACTCATCCCCGGCAACCACCGTCTGAATCTCCACGAAATCTATGGCGACTTCAAGGGAAAAGTTGTAGACCGCGACGAAGTGGATGTAACTTACTTCCAGAGCTGGATAGACTGGGGCAAGGAAAACAACATGAAACTCGACTTCAACAGTTCGTCTTTCTCGCATCCCAAATCGGGCGACCTTTCTCTTTCGAGCCCCGACGAAGGCATACGCAAATTCTGGATAGAACACACCAAACGCTGCCGCGAAATATCCGAAGCAATGGGAAAAGCACAGGGCGATCCCTGTATAATGAACCTTTGGGTGCACGACGGAAGCAAAGACATCACAGTGTTCCGCTATAAATACCGCGCGCTGTTCAAAGATTCGCTCGACCAGATTTTCGCCACCAAATACGAAAATATGAAAGACTGCCTCGAGTCGAAAACATTCGGTATCGGCCTCGAGAGCTTCACCTCCGGCTCGCTCGAATTCTGCGTTTCTTATTGCGCACAGAACCAAAAACTCTACACAATCGACACCGGACACTATCATCCCACAGAAAGCGCTGCCGACAAGGTTTCGTCGATGTTGCTGTACGTTCCAGAGCTCATGCTTCACGTGAGCCGCCCAATCCGCTGGGATTCCGACCACGTAACAATCATGGACGACACCACGCTCGACCTGTTCAAGGAAATCGTCCGCGCCGGCGCGCTCGACCGCGTACACTACGGACTCGACTACTTCGACGCTTCAATCAACCGTATCGGAGCCTACGTGATAGGCAGCCGTGCTGCGCAGAAATCCATGCTCCAGGCACTGCTCGAGCCCCTGCCCAAACTGCAGGAATACGAATCCACAGGCCGTCTGTTCCAACGTCTTGCACTCCTCGAAGAAGCAAAATCGCTTCCCTGGAACGCCGTATGGGATTATTTCTGCCTGAAAAACAACGTTCCCGTAGGCGAGGAATTCATTCCCGAAATCGAGAAATACGAATCCGAAGTTACATCAAAACGATAACCGCCTGCAACGATGGAAATCGTAATAGGACTGCTGATAATAGCAATAGGCGCGTTCTGCCAGTCGAGCTGCTACGTTCCTATCAATAAAATAAAAGACTGGAGCTGGGAAAGCTACTGGATTGTGCAAGGTGTCTTCGCCTGGCTCATACTTCCGTTGCTCGGCGCCCTGCTCGCCGTTCCCGCCGGCCACAGTCTGTGCGAGCTTTTCAACTCAGACAACGCTTTCAATATCGGAATGACCGTTCTTTTCGGCGTTCTGTGGGGAGTGGGCGGCCTTACTTTCGGACTGTCCATGCGTTATCTCGGCGTAGCTCTCGGACAATCTATTGCATTAGGCACATGCGCGGGCTTAGGAACCATTCTCGGCCCCGTAATGCTCAACGCGATATACCCGGGAATGGGACATCTCGAGAAACTCACCGCTTCGGTAATCATCGGCGTCGTCGTAACGCTTGTAGGCATTGCCATAATAGGCGTTGCAGGCAGCATGAAGGCCCAGTCGCTCTCGGAAGAAGAGAAGAAAGCCGCCGTAAAGGATTTCAACTTTCCCAAAGGCATTGTCATCGCTCTCCTCGCCGGTTTCATGAGCGGATGTTTCAACGTAGGGCTCTCGTTCGGCGAGAACGTATCGTTCGCCGAATCGAGCGACATGTTCAGAACCCTGCCCGCCACGTTCCTCGTAACCCTCGGCGGCTTCGTAACCAACGCCCTCTACTGCTTTTTCCAGAACACCCGCAACAAAACGTGGGGCGACTACGCCAAAAGCTCCGTCTGGGGCAACAACGCGCTGTTCTGCCTGCTTGCCGGCGCCCTCTGGTACAGCCAGTTCTTCGGCCTCAGCCTCGGAAAAGGCTTTTTGGCCGAAAGTCCCGTGCTCATCACGTTCTCGTTCTGCATACTCATGGCTCTTAACGTGGTATTCTCAAACGTTTGGGGCATTATACTCAAGGAATGGAAAGGTTGCTCGGGCAAGACAATCGGCGTACTCACGGCAGGAATAATAATACTTATCATATCGTCATTCCTCCCGCAGCTACTTTAAACTATCAAGATAAGGGGCAGGTTCTAACCTGTCCCCTGTTTTTAACAAACCTATAAAACGATGAAACCATTTTTCGAAGAATATCCCGCCGCCAAGACTGAAATCCTCAAGGCCGCCGAAGTTGCAGGCTACCTGTGGCAAAAAGGTTGGGCCGAGCGCAACGGCGGAAACATAACCGTAAACATAACCGAACTTGTAGACGCGGAAGAACTGGCCAAGCGTCCGGCAATAGGTCCCGTAACGCAAATAGGCATGACATTGCCCAATCTCAAAGGCACCTACTTTTTCTGCAAGGGCACCAACCGCAGAATGCGCGACCTTGCCCGCTGGCCTATGGACAACGGCTCGGTAATACGCATTCTGCCCGACTGCGCGTCGTACGAAATGATTGCCGACAATCCCGTAAAGCCCACTTCGGAACTGCCGTCGCACCTTGCAATCCATGACGACCTGCTGGCAAAAGGCTCCTCCTATCGCGCGGTTATTCACACCCACCCGATAGACATCATAGCCATGTCGCACAATCCCGAATACCTTGTTCCGGGAGTGCTCACCCGCCTGCTGTGGTCGATGATTCCCGAAACGCGCGCCTTCTGTCCCAAAGGCCTCGGCATAATTCCTTATCAAATGCCCTCGAGCGTCAAGCTGGCCGAAGAAACCGTAAAAGGCCTTCAGGAACACGACGTGGTGCTGTGGGAAAAGCACGGCGTAGTAGCCATAGGCAACGACGCGCTCGAAGCGTTCGACCAAATCGACGTGCTCTCCAAATCGGCACAAATTTACCTCCAGGCACGCAGCATGGGCTTCGTTCCCGAAGGCATGAGCGACGAGATGATGAACGAACTCAAGGTTGCATTCAACCTCTGATACTTCGCAGCAACTTTCGCACGCAACATATACAACCGGTTATCCGGACTTTCCGCTGCCACACGGCACAAAGAAATCCCGATAACCGGTTTTTGCGTACATAGAATGCAAAACATAAATTCCGCCGCTTTTCCGAGTATGTTTTACAGACAAAAACGGTCAGCTGGCAAGCGCTTGAAAATCAGCACGTGTATATGTAGCAAAAAATATGTCTGACATATTTTAAATTATCTCAGACATATTTTGAATTATCTCCCTTGTATTTTTAATTTGCTGCGGGAAGTTTTTTATCACACGGAAAAAATATTCTTTTATTTCCGCAATGATTTTTTTCGCAGGGCAAAAAGTTCGACAAAATCGTATGCCCCGTTTTTCGTGGCCTTACGGCCCGCAACAGCATACGCGCCCCGTGGCTGTCAATTTAAGAAAAACATCATTTCTGATGATTCTCTTTTTGGCTTTCCGATAGAAGCCCTTTCTCCAATTCGTCTATCGTGGGAATGGTACCCTCTACATTTTCAGGATACAGGCGGGCAAGGTCGTATTCTGAAATTCCAATGGGAAGGTTGCTTGCCTCGAGCGCATATTGAGCCACGAGGTTGTCTTTTTCCTTGCAAATAAGAATGCCGATAGTGGGATTATCCCTGCCTTCTTTTTTCAGAATATGATTACAAGCAACAACATAGCCTCCGAGTTGACCCGCATCGGCAAAATCGAATTTGCCTATTTTAACTTCGACAACCACGTAAGCCGACAAATTAATATTATAGAACAACAGGTCTATAAACTTCTCGGTTTGCCCTATTTGCAACCGGTATTCACGGCCAACGTAGGCGAAACCCGTTCCAAGTTCAATGAGAAACCGGGTAATATTATTCAGCGGTGCATTCTTCAGCAATTTTTCATTATATCTGGTCGTAATGCCGGTGAAAGCAAAATCATACGGGTCTTTTGTAAGTTCCTGGGCCAGGTCGCTTGTAATTTCCGGCAGGGTGCGCTTGAAATTTGTGAGTGCCTTACCCTGGCGTTCATACAAATCGGTATCTATAAAATTCCGAAGCACATCTCTGCTCCAACCGTTTTTCACTATTTCTCCGGCATAGAACACAGCTTTGTCGGGGCTGTTCGAGAATCTGTCGATTAGCAATTGTGGTGCCCCCAGGGAATTTGATATATACCGTTGGACAATTCTGCAACAAGTTGCTGCAAATTTGACGATCCGGCGATATCGGCACCACTATCAGCAGATTGCGATTCTGCAGCAAGTTGCTGCAAATTTCCAATATACGCAGTGTATAATAAATAAAAGCTCTTAACATATCGAATGTTCCTTTCTTAAAGCCCTGTGGCTTTTGGCATCAATCTTTTTAAATCTCGGCTTAATGTGGCATAGAATGTTGAGCCGTATTTGTTTTCATCGTTTCTTTCGGCAATGTCTTTACCCAAAAACCAGTAATAGCGCAGCATTTCCTTGTTTACTTTGACAGCCGCTTTAATCTGGCTTGTACGATAACGTTCGCACAGTGCCTGCACCCATGAGAGATAATCTTTATCAAGGATTGTTATTGGCTTCATATCATTCGGGTTGGTTTAAATGCGTTTTTATATTTATATACAAAGTTAGTTACTTTTGCCGGATATTCAGATGTTTACAACATGCTATTCTCTACAAACGCCCACAATACCCACAATCGGCCGGCTGGTATCCGCAGCATGAGCGGCAGAAAGGTTTCGGCAAAATAACAGTGCCTTGCCGGAGGATTTTACAGACAAAAACGGTCA
>CAJKQZ010000066.1 GCA_905202115.1 uncultured Prevotellaceae bacterium
TAATAAGCCGTTTTTTTCGGGCAGAAAAGAAAGAATGTTGCCGATTTGTTTTGTTTGTTGCTCTGTTGTTTCGTTGTAGAGATTTTTTGTTGCTGTGTATATTGTACGTGCTTGTGACTGTGTTGCTGTGCATGCAAGGGGTTTGAGGGTGCGTTGTTTGATGTGTAGTGTTTGTTTTTTGGTAACAGGTATTAGGATTTTGGTTACAGGTGTAAGATACATGTGGAATAGCATATGCTTTATTAGGGGAAAATGTTTGGTGTTTTTTTCGTGTATGCAAAAGCGTTCGAGAAATTATGTCTGAGATATTTTAAAATATGTCTGACATAATCTGAAATATCTCAGAGATAATTTTTTTCACAAGCGGGAGGTGTTTTTCTCTGTCTCGGCGGTAGGTTCGGGCACCAGACAAAAATGTCGGGTTCAGAGAAATTCGCTGCCGGTTTCTGCGTCATGGCCTGCGGAGGGTGGAGTGCGACATGTGCGGTTTTTATTGGCGGGCAGGAATACGGCAAGGTGAGAAAAATAACGAAGAATGCTTCCCTTTTTTAGAATAGGCCTATCGCAGTTCAATGGATTTTCAATGGGGAAATGCCCTTTTGACGAAATCAAATATCGTCATACGCTCAAAGAGGTGGACGGTGTGGTTGAGAGTAAATATGACAGGAAGATTGAAAGAGGCAAAATGGGGCCGGTCTATAATCTTATTGAATAAATTAAAGTGGTAAAGGCTTGTTTTGGCTATCACAGATAAATCGTCTCGGATATGTAATACTTATTGGTAGGGATTCTCTTCGATTTCCAGATTATCCGGTTTTGACTTATAAAGTGTGATTCTGAAAAATACAGGCCTTAACATTGTGCTTGTATATCCTTGAACATAGAGTGTATTGGGAGTTTCGGCCCAGAACATAGAAGCGTTTTCTTCTGTATCAATTATCCATGTCGCATCCAAATTATCTTCATTTTTTGATTCCAAATTAGAATACGAAACAATTCGGTGCATGCGTTTTCCTGAGGGGGTGTCAAGCATTTTGTAGAAATGTATCAAAGCATAAGCGTCGCAATCGAAACCTGGTGCTCCGGCAAGTATTCCATTGTTCGAAAATGCTGTTTTTTCGTACTCTGCAAACAACGAATCGCAGACCCAATCTTCTTTTTCATGATAAAGGAAAACGGAAAGAGGAGAGAAAGACCTTATAGGGTCTGTAAACTGTACGGCATAAAGTATGTTGCCATTCGGTTGCTTCAACGAATAGGAATGTGTATTCTCAATATCATCGTCTTCAACTCCTGTAAAATATGCCTTATAAACCTTTGCCGCACATTTCACCAATTCTTTGTTAAGTTGCGTGTCTGTTATGGAACAAACCTGCCCATTGTATGGCAAACGGTTTTTGTAAGCTTTGGTGAATTCTTTCTTGCTCACCTGTTCAATATCCAAATGCCATATGCAACCGTCCGGTTCGTATTCTAAAACCTTTTGTCGCTCTACTGATTGTCCGAACATAGTACAGCCACACAACAATATCATGCCAATTGTCCGAAATCGTTTGTGGATCTGTTTCATAATTCGCGTTGTGTGTATAATAAAAGGAGTATTATTTCCGCTTTGCGGATAAATGGCTTATAGTTTTCCGGCTTGTTGCAGTTCGTACACGCATTCCTAACACTCTGTCCGAAAGCGGCAGCCGGTTTGTTTCATGCTTTTCAGCCTTGATAGTTTCGTGTCGAGTTCGTCTTTGCTTTTTGTGAATACGAAATTATGATAGTATCTGTTTTCGTACATATAATCTTAGCTGTCGAAGCAGGGGTATCTCTGCAAATCCTCGCCTGCGTAGACTTTTCCTTTCGGTTTCCAGCTGTTTGCGTAAGCTATTATGTTGCCCACTGAATCGAATACGGTTCCGAGAAATTCGCTGCGCCCGGTGCTTGCGTATTTTTTCATGGTTTTTGTTTTTTGCGCTTGCGTATTATGGTTTTGCGGCCGGCCGTGTCATTTCACTAAGGCTTCGAGCAGTGCAGGGTTCTTGAGTTCTGCTGTGTTCCAATCGGCAAATCCGAATCCGGATTTGTATTCCCAGTGTGCCCGCGGTATGCCGAGTTCGTTGCAAAGCGAAATCACATCGTTTATCCATGCCATTCGCTGCTGTTCCTCTACAGTGGGCAGGCAGCCGAACTCGCCGAGATACAGTCTGAGCCCCTTTTCGCGTGCGTAGTCTACGGCTTTTTTCCAGCGTTTGCGCATCCATTCCTTGTCGTAGTACTGGCTCACCCACCAGCGCGCCACTTCGCGTCCGCGCTTGCTCAGTGCCAGTGTGTCTTGCGGCAGCACGGGCTGTCCGGGGTATTTTACTCCGTGCTCGAGGTCGAGGTGTTTCAGCGCCGACCAGCTTGCGCGGTAGTGTGTGAGCACCATAGGTTCGTAAAAGTGGAACGTGAGCATTATGTTCGGGTCGTTGTCGGGAATGCGCACGTAGGGAATGTTGTCTATGCTGTTCCATTTGTTCGAGGCCACGAGTATCACCCGTTTCTTGTTTTTCGCTCTCACGGCGGGCAGCAGTTTTTCGAGCACTTTGTTCCAGTCGGCGTTGTCGTCGGCTACGGGTTCGTTTAGCAGTTCGAACGCGAGCAGTGTTTCGGGATATTTGTCGAGCCTGTCGGCTATCATTTTCCATGTGTCGCAGAGTTTCCGCTGCGCTTCTTCCGATGTCCACAGCGTGTTGTTTTCCTCGTTGAAATGGTGCGAGCTCACGTTATGCAGGTCGAATATTATACGCATGCCGTACTTCTTGCACCATCCTATGGCGTTTTCTATCAGCGTCATCGTTTCGTCGTCGAGTGTGCCGTCGGGGCGCAGTATCTGTTCTTCGCCCACGGGCAGCCTTATGTGGTCGAATCCCCAGCGGGCAAGCTGTTGCACTTCGCGCTCTACGAAGAACTTTTCGCGCTCCTCGCCGCGAGCGTCGCTCTGCGAGGTCCAATGGGCTATGTTAACGCCCTTGTTTATGACGAACGGGGTTTTCTTTATCTTGTTTTCTTCCGCGTGTACGTTAATTGTCGCTATTACGAGAAACAATGCTGCCACGACGGTGCATTGCAGCTTTGAAGTCTTCATGGTTTCAGATTTCTTTAGAATGTGTATTCGCAAATATAATATTATTTACGGGACTGCGCGAGGAATGCGGACATTTAAAACTCACCTCCGCGAAGGGCCGGAAAAATATGTCTGAGATATTTTGAATTATCTCAGACATATTTTAAAATATCTCAGAGATAATTTTTTTTACAAGCGGGAGCTTTTTACGAATACCGTACATGCGTGGCACAAGATGGGCCGCTTTTTCGCGCAAAGCCTTGCGACGTTCCCCGTTGGCGACAACAGTAATGTGAATGTGGCTTTTTTGACAATTTTATTCGCTGTATTCAACAAAAATCTTCTATATTTGCACGTATGCACTGCTGTGTGCAAACATTGCGGCTTTTCCGCTCATATAGAAAGAAAAGAAATGTCAGTTACTAAAACCCGCCAGAAGTTGGTAGACGTGGCCCGCCTCCTTTTTGCCAAAAACGGGCTTGAGGCAACCACAATGAACATGATAGCTGTGGCTTCCCAAAAAGGCCGCCGCACGTTATATACGTATTTCCGGAACAAAGAGGAGATATATGACGCTGTTATCGAGTCGGAACTCGAACTCTTGAGCGACAAACTTGAAGAAATCGCGTCGATGGACATCGACCCCGAGCAGAAAGTGGTGCTGCTTATATATTCTCACCTTAATATGATTAAGGAAGTCGTTATGCGCAATGGCAATCTCCGCGCCGAATTTTTCCGTAACATCTGGCTTGTGGAAAAGGTGAGAAAGCGGTTCGACAGAGATGAGCAGGAACTGTTCTACAAAGTGTTGAAAGAGGGTTGCGACAAAGGTAAATTCCGCATAGACGACCTTCTGCTGATGAGCGACATTATGCATTATACGCTCAAGGGGCTGGAGGTGCCCTACATTTACGGCCGCTTGGGAAAAGGCATGAAGCTCGACCGAAGCCGTCCTATCGTAGCCGGTCTGGTGCGCCGCGTGCTCGGCATGAGCCCTATGTACTGACATTATGAAATAACGGAAAACAGTTTGTTGCAAGCAATTGGAATAAAAGAAGGCGTTACTTCTGAATATGACAAGGAAAGAGGCTATAAAATTGTTTAACGACCGCAAGGTGCGTGTTGTATGGGACGAAAACAGGGAAGAATGGTATTTTTCTGTCGTAGATGTTGTAGGCATACTTGTGGAGAGTCTCGATTATGACAGGGCCCGAAAATATTGGAACAAACTGAAACAAAGGCTACGCGAGGAAGGAAATGAAACGGTGACAGATTGTCACCAGTTGAAACTTGTTGCTGCCGACGGAAAACGCAGGCTTACCGATGTTGCCGACAAAGAGCAGCTTTTTCGACTCATCCAGTCTATTCCTTCTCCTAAAGCGGAGCCGTTTAAGCTTTGGATGGCTCAGGTTGCAAGCGCAAGATTGGATCAGTTGGGCGATCCTGAGCTTTCTATAGAGCAGGCAGTGGCCGATTATCGTCTCAAAGGTTATTCGGAAACCTGGATAAACCAACGCCTTAAATCGATTGAAATTCGGAAAGGGCTTACAGACGAGTGGCGACGCACTGGCGTGAGAGCCGGAGTAGAATATGCCTCGCTTACAGATATTATAACGAAAGCTTGGAGCGGATTTACAACCAAAGAGTATAAAAAATATAAAGGCTTGCGCAAGGAAAATTTGCGGGATAACATGACAAACCTTGAAACTGTGCTTAACATGCTTGCCGAGGCTTCGACCACAGAACTTTCCAAACAACGCAATCCTAAAGGATTCAAACAACAGAAAATCGTGGCCAAAGAGGGCGGTGGCGTGGCAAGAGTGGCTCGGGATAAACTCGAAAAACAGCTCGGGCAATCTGTCGTTTCTCATGAAAATGCAGCCTGTTATCTTTCTGCCGACACTACTGGAGGAAAAGATGAATGATATGCTTTGCTGCGGATTAGAGAAAATAAAGAATGTATTGTTTTGAAACAATTGCGGCTTCAGTGAAAAGGTTGTCATTAAGCATAAGTAAAGAATGCTTCCCGCTTATGTAAAAACAATATACGGATATTTATGTAACACAATAATTATTTACTGAAATGGGATTATTAACAGGAAAAACAGCTCTGGTTACCGGAGCGGCGCGCGGCATAGGCAAGGCCATAGCAGTGCGTTTTGCCGAAGAAGGCGCCAACATAGCTTTTACCGACCTTGTTATCGATGAGAACGGCAAGGCTACCGAGCAGGAAATAGCCTCGAAGGGCGTGAAATGTATAGGCTACGCCTCGAATGCGGCCGACTTTGCGCAGACGGCCGAGGTGGTTGAGAAAGTAAAGGCCGATTTCGGCTCGATAGATATTCTTGTGAACAACGCCGGAATAACCAAAGACGGTTTGATGATGAGAATGAGCGAGGCGCAGTGGGACGCGGTTATTGCCGTTAACCTCAAGTCGGCTTTCAACTTCATTCACGCCTGCACGCCCATAATGATGCGCCAGCGCGGCGGCAGCATTATCAACATGGCAAGCGTCGTAGGCGTTCACGGCAACGCCGGCCAGAGCAACTATGCCGCTTCCAAAGCCGGACTTATAGCTTTGGCCAAGTCTGTTGCCCAGGAAATGGGCTCGCGCGGCGTGCGCGCCAACGCCATAGCCCCAGGTTTCATCGAAACGGCCATGACTGCGGCTTTGCCCGACGATATCCGCAAGGAATGGGTTGCGAAAATACCTCTCCGCCGCGGCGGCAAGGTCGATGACATCGCGAATGTTGCGGTGTTCCTCGCTTCCGACATGTCGAGCTACGTTTCCGGCCAGGTAATACAGGTGGACGGCGGCATGAACATGTGATTCCGTTTGCCGGAACAGGGAAATAATAGAATGTTTTATTCATAAGCCGCGAGGCGCTACAGGCCTTGCGGCTTATGTTTTTGTGAAAATCCGAACACATTACGAAATGCAAGTAGTCTACGAAGACAACCATATAATAATAGTCAGCAAAGAGGCCGGCGAGATTGTGCAGGGCGACAGCACGGGCGACCGTACGCTTGCCGACGACGTGAAAGCGTACATTAAGGAGCGCTACGCCAAACCAGGGGCCGTATTTCTCGGCACGGTGCACCGTCTTGACCGCCCTGCGCAGGGACTTGTCATTTTCGCCCGCACGAGCAAGGCCCTTTCGCGCCTCAACGAAATGCTGCGCCGCGGCGGAATGATTCAGAAAACCTACTGGGCCGTGACCGCCGGACGGCCTGTGTGCGACGCGGGGAGGCTCGAGCAGTTTCTTGTGCGCAATCCCAAGAACAACAAGACGTATGTTTCGCACGAGGGGGCGAAGGACGCCAAACGAGCCGTGCTCGACTATCGCCTTATTGCCCGTTCCGACCGGTACAACCTTCTGGAAATCGACCTGCTCACAGGGCGTCATCATCAGATACGCTGCCAGCTCGCGGCTATGGGCTGCCCCATAAAGGGCGACCTTAAATACGGCGCTCCGCGCAGCAATCCCGACGGAAGCATCAGTTTGCTGGCAAGGCGCGTCAGGTTCGAGCACCCCGTGTCGCACGTTCCTGTCGACGTTACCGCCCCGCTGCCGGAAGACAAGCTGTGGAAACTGCTGTCGCTTTGCGTTAAGGATGATTCCGCGCCTGCCGGCGATTCCGTTTCCGGTTGAGGCGGACGATGTTTTAGGGTGGTAAAGAGGTTTTGGCGTCTTTAAGTTTATGGATTATTTTAAAGACGTTTCTTTTTCCGTACGTATATTTTCACATGTCTGAGATATTTCAAAATATCTCAGACATATTTTAAATTATCTCAGAGATAATTTTTTCTACAAGCGGGAAGAAAATCTCTTTCCCTAATTTTTTTAATTTCCGGAGTTGATTTTTTTCAAATTTGTGTGAATTTTGTGTGTCGTTTTTGTGTAAAATTTGTTTTATTATTATATTTGCCACATGAAAAACGGTTCTGTTTGTGCAATGAAGTGTTGACAGATAGATTCCTTAATAATATCATTAAAAACAACCTAACCTAATTAAAACTTAATTATTTATGAAGAAATTAGCCACGTTAATGACAATGCTGGCGGCATTTTTGCTTTTGTGCACATCGGCCGCAGCACAGACATCGGCTTGGGAGCGGGGAGGAAGGATTCCTCTTTCCGGTCTGACTTCCGGCCAAAAGGTTATTATCGAGAGTGCTTCGAATTCCAATGCACTCGGTTATTATCTTGCTTACCCCGCGAGTAAGGCTCACAGCATTTCGGGTGTCAATACCCCTTCGGCTGCTACCGTATGGACGGTGGAAGATGCGGGAGAAAGCACTATGATAGAAGGAGCGAAGCAATGGACGCTCAGAAACGAAGAAACCGGCGGGTATCTGCAGGCTTATTATGATGGCGCGCAAGACGATACTTTCTGGGACATGACCCAAAGTGCGGATAACTCAACGAAATTCTGTTTCTTCGAGACGACCGATCCCGATTGGGGAGTGAGCGAGAACACTTCTTATCAGGACGGTGCTTTTGACGGGTCTTCGATTGTGATAAAAGTTCCGTTCTTATACGAAGGAACGGTATATACCAGCTATAGCCTTTGCAGTTATTGGGGCAAGGATTATTATATGTGGCCTTATACTGACACCAACGCATGGAACTTCTACGAGGCCGTTGAAAAGAACGACGGTCTGTCGTTGCTCAGCCAGCTTATAGGCACTTACGGTGATAATATAGACTCCTACTACATGGTGGGCACCGATCCCGGTTATATCAACAGCCAGAAAGCATACGACGACTTCTATTTGGCATATCAGGAGGCTTTGGATGCTATCGAAGGCGGCGTTGCAACCGATGAGGAATGCAATGACATAATGACGAGACTGCGTGCTGCGAAAGCCGCTATCGACGATCCCGAAATAGTGAATCCCATGAAAGAAGGGTATTACTATTTCGTAACGGCAAACACAAACTTTTCGCAGGACAAGGCGTTTACCGCAATTCTCGGCAATGACGTTCTGCAGTGGAATACCCTCGCAGAAGAAAATCTGGCATACATATGGAGAGTCAAGAAAGTTGACGGCGGCTGGTCGGCACAGAATGTAGCCACCGGTCTCTATATCGACAAGGGCGTTGCTACAGGAGCGAGCCAGGATGTTAAGGTTTCCACAACGTTCCAGACACCTACCGTGTTCGATTTTGCTAACTGCGCAGGTATATTCTTCATTTCCGACACCACCGACTATCATGCCGACAAGTCCGGTTATCCTTTCCACCAGGCAGGACACGGCGGCGGTTCGGGCGTCAGCGGCAAAGTGGTGCTTTATAAAGGCAGTGCCGGCGACGGCTCTTCGTGGTATGTGAAAGCTGTTCCCGAAGAAATCGTGGCACAAATCGAGTCAAGCGAAGGCAATACACGCCTGAGCAGCGCTCTCGAGTCGGCAGGAACACTCCATTCCGCCGTGCTCAAGAACATAGGTAATACGTCGGTGGGAGAATGGCCCGCTGAAGTGGCCGACGAACTCAGCAAGGCAATCGAAGAAGGAAATGCGGCTCTCGCTTCCGGCTCGAATGCAGAAAAGATTGAGGCTGCAGAAAAACTCGTTGCAGCGATTGAAAGCGCACGCGCAAGCCGCGTGGCTGTTGAAACCGGCTCTTATTACGCTCTCGTAAGCGCACTGCCCGGATATATGGAACAGCAGGGCGTTGAAAAGGCAATCTATTCGGCTGCCGACAGATTCCGCTGGTACAATCTCGACCTTACAAAGCCTTCGTTCATATTCGAGGGAACGGCCAACGAAGACGGAACGGTTTACTTCAAGAACATTTCTTCCGGACGCTATGCCGGCAAGGCTGGTGATGCTAACAATTCATCAACCGTTAGCTCTTCCACAACTCCTGTGGCTATAAAAGTAGAGGCATTTAGCGACGAGTCGAATGTTGTCAAGATTATTCCTACCGAAACCAACCGCATGTATCATACTGCAGGACACGGCGGCGGTGCAGGCGTTAAGGGAACTGTCGTTAACTGGGACGACGGAATAACTTCCGGCTCCGCATGGTATGTACGCAAGGTTGATCCGAGCGTTGTAATGTCTATCAATCTCGAAAAGGTTCTTAACGAAGCCGAAGCCAAGAGCGAGGCAATCTATGCTTACGAGCCCGACCGCACACAGCCGGCAGCTACGAACGTAGACCAGCTTTACAGCAACAACAAGGAGACTTACGAAGGAACTTACGACGCTCTTATCGACGGCGATACCGATGATCTTCGCGACGCAAGCGGCAACCTGCCTATTTTCCACTCTACATGGAGCGGCGTTGACCTCGTTGACGAGTATCACTACCTCCGCATTTACAAAGAAAGCGGTCTGCCCGAGAAATTTGTGGTGGCTCTGAATCACCGCACCGGTAACGGCAACCGTATCCGCCCGCGCGTAATCAACATCTCTGTTGCAAACGATCCCGAAGGCGAGTGGACCGACCTTACGACTATCTCGCACAATGTAGACGTTCGCGAACCGAACAACTCTTACATCTCGCCCGAGATCAACGCAGGCGCTTCTTACAAATATCTTAAGATGACGGTTCTCGAAACCACCGGTTACAATCCCGACGAGGATATGACGGGCGCCGAAGTCGATAATTATGGACACCCCTGGTTCGCTCTTACCGAGTTCAATGTATATCCGTCGCTCGGTCTCAGCCCTGCGGCACAGGTTAACGACCCTGCAGTGAAAGCCCAGGCCGACGTGCTCAACACGGCAATAGCCAAAGCTAAGGCTGTGAAGGAAAGCGGTAACATTACCCAGCAGGATATCGACGATCTCCAGGCTGCTATCGATGCGTTCAACGTTGTCTGGAAAGACACTACGCTTTATGTCGACAAGGTTGCCGAGGTGAATATCTTCAAGGAGAACTTGTTGGAAGGCACAGAGATTGGCCAGCTTTCGGGCGAGGCTATCCAGGAATTCGAGACTGCTATAGAAGAGCCCGCAAGCATTTCGCCTGTTTACAAACTGAACAACGAAGAGATGAAGGCTGCCATTGCCAAGCTCGACGCCGCTCTTGAAAAGGCTAAGGCCGCTATGGTAATGCCCGACAGCAAGACATGGTACTTCATAGAGAGCGCACAGGCTCCCGAGGAAGGCTCTACGGCAGGCTGGTTCGTAATGCAGTACGGTATAACCGAAACAAATGCCATGTATAACAACATGATAGATGATCCTATCGAACATATCAACAACGTATGGGTGTTCGAGAACGACGGAAACGGCAAGTTCTATATCCGTAACGTCGGCAGCGGTCTCTATCAGAAGACTTCCGACTCCAAAGCCGGCGGAACTATCGTAAACGCGGCTCCTCAGGGTGCTCTTCCCGAGGGAGAATCGTTCAGCCTTATTCCTCTCGGCAACGAGCAGTTCGCATTCAAGTCGAACAACAGCAATCACTATCTGTACTCCAACACTACGGCCGGAGGAAACATTACATGGCAGAAACCTTCTGTTACCGACCTCACCGATACAAGATTCGCATTCTCGATTACCGGAGTAGAATCCTTTACAGACGCTATGCGTCGTCCGATGAGTGCAATGCGCCTCGGCTCGTTCACCGTAATGATGACTCCTGCCGCTCTTGCAGAGGCTCCTATGGATGAAAACGGGAATGCCCTCGAGGTTTATGAGATTACAGGCAAGACAGTCAATGAATCGGGCGCTGTAACGGCAATCAAGCTTTCGCAGGTAACCGACAGCAATCCTGTAATGGAGGGCGGCAAGCCTTACATTCTCTATGCTCCCGGAAATTATGCGGAAGGCGAGTCGACAGCAGCTTTCGACCTTACGTTCGATGTTAACGGCGACGTCGCTCAAATGGCCGACGATTCTATAAACGGTCTTGTAGGTCTTGCTACCGCACGCACGTTTGCTAATTCCGCACTCGCAACGTTCAGCGGCGACTCTATTGCTCCCGTAAGCAGCAGCACTACGTTCGCAGTACAGCGCGGCTTCATCAATCCGTCGGCTATCACCGAGGTTGAAGGCGCAGCCAACGAACTTACCGTTTACGTTAAGGGCGCAGGCATAATCAATAACATCAGCAATGTAGTTATACGCGACAACCGTGAGAAAGTAAACGTTTACACGATCGACGGCGTTCTTGTCAAGAGGAATGTTGCCCGTGGAACGGCTACCAACGGTCTGGCTAAGGGTATCTACATCGTAGGAAAAGACAAGGTGCTTGTGAAATAACAGGTTTCACAGCCAACTGAACAATAGTGACTCCCCGCAGCGCGCAGACGCTGCGGGGAGTTTCGTTTTTTATTGCCGATTTTGCGGTGCAGGAAGCGGGACTTGGTCTTTCAGCCCTGCGCTTTCGGGATTCCTGCAGCGCCGTATGCCGCATTTTCCGGCTGTAGCGCCTTGTCTTAACTGCCACCTACGCAAAGCCATGCGTAGGAGGAAAAACACTGCCGGCCGCCACAAGCCTATGCAAGCATGGTAAATTTATTCCGTAGCCTACTTTCAAAAAAAATTTTTACACGATAAAAAACCTCCCGCAGATAATTGAAAATACATAGGAGATAATTCAAAATATGTCTGAGATATTTTAAATTATCTCAGACATATTTTTT
>CAJKQZ010000067.1 GCA_905202115.1 uncultured Prevotellaceae bacterium
ACATATTTTCGATTATCTCCCTTGTATTTTCAATTTACTGCGGGAAGTTTTTTACGTGTAAGAAAAAAATATTTTTTTCAACCGGATTTTTTTCTGCAGCAGGTATAGAATATTTCATTTAGTACTTCTGATTTCTTTTTTGTCCGGAAGGCTCTGATAATAAAGGGAATGTTTTCTTATTTTTTCGGCGGAAAACAAAAAAATAACCTTGAACCTGTTTAAAAAGTTCAAGGTTGTTCTTTAAAAAGTCGGGGTGACTGGATTCGAACCAGCGACCTCGCGCCCCCCAGACGTGTACTCTAACCGGACTGAGCTACACCCCGCTTTTTGCTTTCGGGCCTTTCGCTGTAAAAGCGCGGAGCTTTCTGTGAATTTCCCGTTTGCGGGTGCAAATGTATTGCGTTTTTCCGAAATATCAAAAAATAATTGCATATTTTTGTCGCTTAAAAATAATATTCTCTGAAAAATGGAATATAAAATAACTCCTCCTTTGCAAATTTCGGCCGATGTCGTTCTTCCTGCGTCGAAGAGTATATCCAATAGGGTATTGCTGCTCAACGCTTTGTCGAAAGGCAACGGTATTGTGCATAACATAGCCCGTTGCGACGATACGGAAGTAATGCTTAAAGCCTTGTCGGCAGGGGAAAAGGTGGGTGTTCCCGTCACGGTGGACGTTCATGGTGCCGGTACGGCAATGCGCTTTCTTACGGCGTATTATTGTTTGTATGAAAATGTGCACATCATGACAGGTTCGCCTCGTATGCTTTCACGGCCTGTGAATGTGCTTGTCGATGCATTGCGCTCGCTTGGCGCGGCAATAGACTATGCCGGCGAAGAATGCTTTCCGCCGTTGCGTATAGGCGGAGGACTCCGGCGCGGAGGCACGGTGGAACTGCCTGCCGACGTGAGTTCGCAGTATATATCGGCGCTGCTCATGGTGGCTCCCTGTCTGTCGGGCGGACTGACGCTCGTACTTGCCGGCGCGATAGCTTCTAGACCTTATATAAATATGACTATTGCGCTTATGAACACTTTCGGCGCGAAAGCGGCGTGGACTGGCGAAAACGAAATAACTGTGGAAGAAGGCGGATACGCTGCGTGTGAATTCACTGTGGAAAACGACTGGAGCGCGGCTTCGTACTGGTATGAAATAATGGCTCTTTCTGACGATGCGAATGCCAGCGTTACGTTGTATAGGCTTTGTAGCGATAGTTTGCAGGGCGACGCACGTGTGGCGGAGTATTTCGGACAACTTGGTGTGGCTACACGCTTTACCGATGACGGAGTGGTGCTCGAAAAGATTCCTTGCTATGCGGAAAAAGTGCTGGAGCTCGATTTGCATGATGAACCAGATCTTGCGCAGACTCTCGTCGTTGCCTGTGTAATGGCGGGAAAGCAATTCGAATTCTCGGGACTGGCTAATTTAAGGATAAAGGAAACCGACCGTCTGGCGGCTCTTGCTGCAGAAATGAGAAAACTGGGTTACGTTTTGAGGGCAGGCGGCGACGGAAGCATATCATGGCACGGCGAACGCTGCGCAGCGGAAGACAATCCCGTGATTGCGACTTACGACGACCACCGTATGGCCATGAGTTTCGCACCTGTATGCCTTAAACGCGGAAACATTCTGATAGATTCTCCCGAAGTTGTTGCCAAATCTTATCCGCTTTATTGGAAAAACCTTGCAGCAGCGGGATTCGGTGTGGAAAAATTTTAATGTCTGCCTGTAGGATATGAGTGTGTTCTCGCTGGTTCTCGTTTTTTTGCTGGTGGCGGCTGTTGTATGCCTTGCGGTCTATATACGTCGTAATCCGTATGACGAAATTCCTGTTAAAAAGGGTGGCGAAAACTGTGAGGACGATTGTACAACCTGTATGGATGTCTGTGCAAGTTCGAAGATTTCGGCTGCGCAGGTGGCCGCGCAGAAATATTTCGACGATGAGGAGCTCGACGCCCTTGCCGGAATAAAAGGAGAGGATTATAGCGATGAGCAGACAGAACTGTTCAGGAATGTTCTTGAGTCGCTGCAGCCCGATGAGGTCGTTGAATGGACGGAAAGCCTGCGGCGGCGGGAAATAGAGCTTCCGGTATCGCTTAAAGACGAGGTCGTGATGATGATAAACGGCAACTGACTTACCGAAGGCTGAAATGGTATGTTTGTTTGGGTAATTTGATTCTGTATGTCGGGACTTTTGGCTTATACATTCTTTCAGCACGCTTTTGCGGCGGCTTTGCTTGCCGGAATACTTTGTGCCTGTGTGGGAACGTATGTGGTGACGCGTCGCATGTCGCTCGTAAGCGGCGGCATAGCCCATTCGTCGCTCGGCGGCGTGGGAATGGGAGCCTGGCTCGGGTTTTCGCCCGTTGTCGGAGCCACTGTTTTTGCTCTTGCATCGGGATTCGTAGTCCGTTGGCTCGCGAGGCGCAGGGGAGTGCGCGAGGATTCCGCGATAGCAATGGTTTGGACGCTCGGCATGAGCGTTGGAATAATAACTTCTTACCTCGCACCGTCGTTTTTGCCCGAACTGCCGTCGTTCTTGTTCGGTAATATTCTCACGGTGACGTCAGCCGATATAATAATGTTGCTTGTGCTGACATTCGTAACCGTTGTTTTTTTCGCGTTGTTCATGCCGCAGATAATTGCAGTGGCATTCGACTACGATTTTGCATTGTCGCAACGTATCAGAGCCGGAATGATAGATGTCGTAATGACTGCGTTGGTTGCTCTGACGGTTGTGGCCTGCCTCAAAGTGGTGGGAATTGTTATGGTGATAGCTCTGCTCTCCGTTCCGCAGGTTACGGCAAATGTTTTTTCCTGCAGTTTCAGGGGAATGGTGCTCTTGTCGGCGGCAATAAGCTTTTTAAATTGTTCTGTAGGATTTGTTATTTCATATTTTCTCGACGTTCCGTGCGGCGCGTCGATAATATTGGTCTCTGTATTCATTTATATTCTTGCAAAAGCAATAATGAGCCTTGTTTCGGCGTTAAAGTAATTGTTCGGTCGCGCCGCATGGTGCGGCATGTGATATTTATACTCTTACAAAAGGGAAGTGAAGCGTTTCGCACTTTATATAATAATTGTAGTTCTCCTTTTTGTCATGGCTGCCTGCTCTACCAACAGAAACACGGCCACGACGCGCTTCTACCATTCCTTTACGGCACGTTACAATACATATTTCAACGGTCACGAAGCCTACAAGGAGGGCGTTCTTGCGCAGGAAAAAGGGCATCTCGACAACTTTACCGAAAAACTTCCGCTTTTTATTGTCAGCAATAAAAGCACGGCCAATATGGGCAAGGGGAAATTCGATATTTCTATCGAGAAATGCGAAAAAGCAATAAAGAACCACTCTATCAAGCGGAAGCCGAAAATGAGCAACACTCGTAGGCGCACGCCCAAACAGAAAAGAATTCTTGCCAAGCGGGAGTACAATCCTTTTTTAAAGAATGCGTGGATGCTTATGGGCAAGGCACAGTTCCGCAAAGGCGACTTCGTGGAGGCGGCGTCTACTTTTTCTTACATTACCCGCCTTTATGCAGCCGAATCCGACGTTCTTGCGGAGAGCCGCGCCTGGCTTGCTACGTGTTATACCGAGCTCGGCTGGTTTTACGACGCAGAAGACATTTATACCAACAAGATTCGTCGCGACAGTCTGCCGCATTCGGCTATGAAAGACCTTGATCTTTCGTATGCCGACTTTTATGTCAGGCAGGAAAAGTTCGAGGAAGCTCTTCCTTACCTACAGCGTGTGGCCAAGCGTACGAAAGGTGCCGGAAACAAGGCCCGCATTTATTTTCTGATAGGTCAGATTCAGCAGACACTCGGTAACAACGACGCGGCTTATAAGTCTTTGTCGCGTGTGATACGTCTTAGTCCCCCTTACGAGGTAACTGTAAATGCGCGTGTCAAGCAGACAGAGGTCGTTTCGAAAAACAAGACTAAGAAAATGCTTTCGCGTCTGCGCTCTATGGCCCGCCAGAGCAAGAATGCCAAATATGCCGACCAAATTTACTACGCAATGGGCAACATTTACCTTGCTTCAAACGATACGGTCAAAGCTATCGAGGCCTATGAGAACGGAGTTTCCAAAGGTTCCCGCAGCGGGGTGGAGAAGGGCGTGCTTTTGCTTAAACTTGGCGAACTTTATTACAGCCGCAACGATTTTACTTCGTGTCGCCGCTGTTATTCCAAAGCCGTTAGCTTGCTTGACAAGGAGCGCAAGGATTATGAGGAAATACAGAAGTTTGCCAAAATAATAGACGAACTCGAACCGCACACTTCTAAGGTACATCTTCAGGACAGTCTCCAGCTTCTTGCGCGTATGGACGAAGGTCGGCGTAACGAGATTATAGATAAAATCATAGAAATTGAAAAAGAAAAGGAACGTCGCGAACGCCGCAGGGAAGCTTTCAAACAAAATCGCACCAACACCGGTGTGCGCACGGCTTCCGATAACGATGATACCTCGGCCGGCGAAGGTTCTGACGCAAATTTCTCGCAGCAGGGACGGGGCAACGGCCAGGACAATAAGTGGTACTTTTATAATCAGCAGACGGTAAATCAAGGAAAGGAAACGTTCCGTAAACAATGGGGCGACAGGGAACTTTCCGACAACTGGCGCCGTTCAAATAAGGAAATATCGGACAATGCGTTCGACGATAGCAGCGACGATGAGGACGATGAGGGGAAAAGAGACGATTCCGCTGCGTCGTCCGATTCCACGCAGGCCGCTGATACAACCGCAAAAGCCTCAAATCCCGAGGCAGAAGGCGGAAAAGGAGGCAAGAAGGCCGAAAACGAAAAACTTACCCGCGAATATTACATTGCCCAGCTGCCTGTGACTGAAGAGCAAACAGAAGCGAGCAACAAGATAATTATGGAAAATCTTCATGCTGCGGGAGTGATAGAGAAAGATAAGCTTGAAAATTTCCCGCTTGCAGAGAAGACGCTCATACGTCTTTACACCGAATACCCCTCGTACGAAAAGATGAGCGATGTGCTCTACCAGCTTTTCCTTTTATACTCGCGTATGGGGCGTGCCGACGAGGCCGAGCGGTACAAGGCCGCCATGCAGGCTTCCTATGCCGATAACGAATACACCAGAATGATTACAGACCCCAATTTCGAGTACGACGCAAAGTTCGGAAAGCAGCTTGAGGATTCGCTCTACCAGGCAACATACAACGCCTATCGCAGCAGTGATGTCAATACCATTGTATCAAATGCGGCGTTGTCAGCCAAACGTTTTCCCGACGGAGAAAATCGGGCGAAGTTCTTGTTCCTGGACGCTTTTGCCCAGCTTCGCCTCGGCAGCCGCGACAAATTCAAAGCAGAACTTGAGGAACTTGTAGAGAAATATCCAAAAGACGACATAACACCACTTGCTCAGTCTATAGTCAAAGGATTGAAGGAGGGACGTGTGCCTGGCACGGGGCTTTACGACGTAAGCAGTTTGTGGGACCGCCGTTCGGCCGGTGCCGCGGCAGCACTTGATTCGCTTGCCCTCGAACGCGCTCTTTCGGCCGAGCGTAATACTGATTTTACGGTGATTATAGCCTATCCTGTAGATTCTGTCGACGAAAATCATCTGCTTTATGATTTGGCGCATTACAACTTCACGAATTTTGCGGTGCGTAATTTTGAAATACAGCAAAGTGGAAACAACGGTCTCGGCGAGTTGAGAGTAGGCGGGTTCCTCAACTTCGACGAAGCGCATATATATGCGCAGAAACTTTATAGCCAGCCGCAAATAAGGCCTTATTTCGAACATGCGCGGCTGATTGTCATTTCGAATGTGAACCTCGACAAACTCGGTGTTGATTACAGCATTTCCGATTATGAGAAGTTCTATTCCGTTCAGTTCGCCCCGATAAAAGTCAAACCCGACCTTCAGCTTGACAGCCAGACTGACATTTACATATCGGAAGACGAGTTGCCCGGTAGCGGCGAAGACGAACAATCCGACACTCCCGACGATGACGGCGATACCTACGACTCCGGCGACGACACTTCGGGCGACGATGACGAATGGTACGATATGTAATATCCGTTTACAGAGCGTCGGTTTCTCCTTCCGTTTGTAATAAAAATTATCTCTGAGGTAATTTGAAATATGTCTGAGATATTTTAAAATATCTCAGACATATTTTTTCGCCTTAGTTTGCCTGTTGTTTATTATAGCTTATTAGTATCTCTTGATTTTTACCTGCGCGCACGAAAAGTGAACAGACGTATGGAAACCTCGTGAATAAAGCTTAATATCCGCTTTATTCAGGAAAACATTTGGCTTGTGGATATAATTATATTATACCGTTAGTGTTATTTAACTAATAGATAGCGCATTTTGTGGCAAAATAATTTTACGGAAATAAATAAATTTTCTATATTGCAAACATTAATTTAAACTAATGAAAAATAAAGAATTTGATGTGATTTATCTGCATCATAATCTTTGTATTCAAATCTAAAAACAAGGTTATGAACAAAAGGTTGCTTATCCTACTGTCGGCTTTATTCTTTGTCTCGTATACATATTCGCAGGAACGGAAAGACGAAGTCGAAAGATTTTGGACTTTTTATTGCGCGCATTTCGATAATGCTGATTCGGAGTTTTCCGTGTTTGAATATCCCAAGCAGATATTAAGCTACGAGGGAACGAAAATAGAAGTTCGTGCCACTGTTTCGTATCGGTTTGACGCGGTGGCTGAGAAATACGACGGACTTGTTCTCGTTCTACGTTTTCTGCCATTGGATTCTGGTAAATTCGGAGCGGGTATAGGTGATTCCATACGCATGTATGCCCGTCAGAGTACCGTGGTGCAGAATGTGTGCGAGGCTAAGGCAGGAGCCGAGTGTCGCATAGAAAGTAACGCCGATATGTATTCAAGGGCGTTTTGTATGGCTGACGAAGTGGATGAGTCGAAAATAACCGTGGAATACGAAATGGTTTTTAATCCGCTGAATACGGAAAGCAATGTAATGAATTTCCGTTTGCGTAAAGCCGATTGGACAGAATCCGACAGCATCCTGCCGGTAAAAGACAACGAAGGTTTTGGAGGCTATATGGAAAAAAGCTGGATATTCCGGCTTCATGATGCAGGTTACAGGTATTGCGAAGATGACGGACAGTGGAGAATGTCGTATATAGAGCCTACTTTCAATGTGCTTTCTAACATAAGTGTAAGCGACGGTGCGCAGTATATCGAGGTGATAGGCAAAAATGTCGGTGCATTCTCTTATGCTAACGTTAAATGCAAGTGTGCGAATGAAGAGAAAGTCTTCGGCGCACGTCTGTTGGGGCAGATAAGCGACGCTCCGCTTACCGAATCATTGTTCGTAAGTGCAAAGAATCCTGATAAAGTTATAATGGAAAAAGATACTCCTTTGTCATACAGTGAAAATGCCGCAGAAAGACTTCCGTTTACGGATAATGATAAAGAAACATATTGCAGATACAGGGCTTCAGCGGAACGTTTTGCATTGGACTCGTATTTTTTCATCAGGCAGTCGTCGTATTCACTGCTGTTTTATTATAAGGACAAATAGTTCTCTGTATTTGTTGTGTGATTTGAGAAATAGTTTGTTTTCTCCCGCGGCAAATAAAATTACCTCTGCGGCAAAGTTGGAACTTGGTTTTGCAGATAATTTGTGTGGGGTTTAAACTTACGCTTCTTTGTCCGCCTGACATTTTTGTCAGGTGTTTTTTTCGTGTGGGTAAAAAGTGCCCGAAAAATTATCTCAGACATATTTTAAATTATCTCTGAGATAATTTTTTCTACAAGCGGGAAGTGTTTTTCTCCGTGCGGGAGGGAGGTGTGAGAACATGACATTTTTGTCATGTTCTGAAAAGTCCAATGCCGGTTTTGGCGGTGCAACGGCCGGAGTGCGGCGTTTGTATTTGCCGGCAGGCATTGCGAGTGTGGCGACATACGAAAAATCCCGAAAAACATTTTATGATTTTTCGGGATAAGCCTTGTCGGCCCATTTTTAATTCTACTGAACCGGTAAAATCATGCTGTCGGTTCGTTTATTGTGGCCTGTCGTTGTGGCGGCGTTGCAGGCAGGTGAGGATTTCTGCCGCGGCTTTTGCAGCGGCTCCGGAAGGCCCGAGCTTTCGGGACATGAGGCTGTAACCTTCGAGCATTTCGTCGCGCTTGGCGGCGTTTTCGGTTATGTTGCTGAGCTCGCGGCGTATGTTTTCTACCGTCATGCCGTCGGCAACAAGCTCTTTCACCACCTCTTTGCCGGCAATGAGGTTCACGAGCGATATGTATGGCACATGAAGCAGGTGGCGGCGCAGAAAAGAAACGAATTTGCCGGCCGCGGTGTAGTAACATACCACCTGGGGAACGTTGAACAGCGCGGTTTCTAAGGTGGCCGTGCCCGATGTTACGAGGGCCGCGTCTGCGCGGGCGAGAATTCCGTAGGTCTTTCCGCTTTCTATCGTAACGCTGCCGTTGGCGAGCATTTCTTCGGGAATATAGCGCTCGTATTCGGACGCACCGAGGTTGGGAGCTCCGGCTACTACAAGGCGGTATCCCTTGCCGGTGAACGGTGCGGCGGCAATACACATGCGGTTCAGATTGTCCTTTATTTCCTGTTTGCGGCTGCCGGCCAACAGTGCTATCGTTTTTGCGCCGCAAGGCTTGTCGGCGGCATTGTCGTGGAGTTTTTTGTATTCCGTAATCTCGTCGACGGTGGGATTTCCCACATAGTGTACGTTATAATTGTGGCGGGCATAAAAATCTACTTCGAAAGGAAGAATGCAGAACATTTCGTCTACGTTGCGCCGTATGTTTTTTATGCGTCCCTCGCGCCACGCCCATATTTTGGGCGAAATGTAATAATAAACCGGTATGTCGGTGTTTCGTTTTACGTATTGTGCAATCGAAAGATTGAAGCCGGGGTAGTCTACGAGTATCACTACGTCGGGGCAAAGCTCCGAAATCTGTTGCTTGCAGCGTTTCATGGCCCGCAGAATCACGCGCGAGTGCATGGCTACGGTAATGAATCCCATATAGGCAATGTCGCGGTAGTCGGAAAGCAGTTCCGCTCCCGCCCGTTTCATCTCGTCGCCTCCATAGGCGTAGAATTTTGCTCCGGGGTCTTGTTTCTTCAGTGCGGCAATCAGATTGGCCGCGTGCAGGTCGCCGCTTGCCTCGCCGGCAATGAGAAAGTAGGTGAGACTTTGCCTTGCGGAATTTCTGCTGCCGTTTGCGGTTTCTGCGGAATTCCTGGTTGTCGTTGTGTTGTCGTAGCTCATTTGTGCGGCGTTGCTATTGCGGTTAAAGAATATCCCAGTTTTTCAGCTCTTCGGCCAGGTGGTAGGCCGTTACGTCGATTTGTGTGGGCGTAATGGCCACATAGCCGTGCTCGAGTGCCCAGCGGTCGGTGTCGTCGCACTCGGGCTCCATATTTGTGCAGTTGCCGGTGAGGAAATAATAGTTTGTTCTTCTGCGCGGATTGGTGTATTTTTCGAATTCCTTGCTCCACAGACTGCGGCACATGCGGCAAATTCTTACGCCCTCGAATCTCGGCGTGAGGGGAAAGTTTACGTTCAGACATGTCATCTCGGGCATGGGGCGCATGAGGGCTTCGCGGGTGATTCTTTCCACGTAGGGGCGCAGCGGGTTGAAATCGGCGTCAATGCGGTGGTCGCATAGCGAGAACGCCACCGACTTTATGCGCAGCATGGCGGCTTCGAGCGCGGCTCCCAGGGTTCCTGAGTAGTGTACGTTTATAGAAGCGTTGTCGCCGTGGTTTATTCCGCTTACCACAAGGTCGGGCCGGCGGGGCATTACCTCGTCTACGGCGAGCTTCACGCAGTCTACCGGTGTGCCCGAGCAGCTGTAAACCGTAAGTCCTGCGGTTTCGCTTATCTTGCTGCATGTTATGGGTACTTCCGACGTTATCGAGCCGGCCGCTCCCGAACGCGCGCGGTCAGGAGCCATTACGAACACGTCGGCAATGGGGGTGAGCCATTCTATCAGGCGGTTTATTCCTGGTGCGGAGTATCCGTCGTCGTTGGAAAGCAAAATAAGTTTGCGTTGTTCAGTCATAAATAGGTTTTGGTTTAATGTCGTACAAAGATACTTATTTCCTGTGAGCTTTTATTTCCTGTGTGGGGTTAAGAGGCGTTTGGACGGAAATCTTTTATTTCTGTTGTTTCCCCATTGTCAAGGAAACAGATTGAATGGTTCCTCGTTATTGTCGATGCACGCCACGGCCTGAATGCAGGCTTTCGGGTTTTCTACGGTAAGCGGCGAGGAAGACGTGTAGTTTCTCATTCTGCAGCCGTACATGGATACCGTGGTGCGTTCTGCGCCTCTTACGAGAATGAAGTCGAACGACTTGCCCACGGTCGAGAGCGCTCCGTTCGGCCCAGAGAAAGCCTCGACATTGGAGAGTGCCAGGTGTCCTTTTCCTTCGGCTATGACAGGATGTATGTTTTTTACGTCTTCGCCGGTGTTGGCTATTATGGAACCTTGCGCCACTTGCCAGTTGCGGTTGAAATTGCTGTTGCCGCGTTTGTGTATTCCCACGGCCACGCAGTCGAAGTTGAAGTTTGTCATCTGTCCGTACGAATCGCCGCCCAGAAGTATTCCGCCGTAGGTGCCGAAAGTGAAAATATCTATCAGTTGTGCGTTGTCGGTGTGGTCGATAGAGTATGCAAACGTTTTGCGTGCCACAACGGAGTTGATTACGGCGGGTGAGAACGACCGCCCGAACTCGCGCATGTTTGCAGGATTTGCATGACAGTGCAGAACTCGCGGAATATCGTAGCAGTAGTCGATAGTTATGAAGCGGCCGCTGAGCGGAAAACCATAGCAGTGCTCAAACAGAATCTGTTCGTTCACGTTTTTTCCCGTCGACGCGAAATCCATAGCAGTGTATTCGCCATAAAATGTAAGGCACGACAGAGTTACGCCCTCGACATTCTCGTCCTTGTCTACTTGTATGGTGGGGTGGTATTCTATTATTTTGCTTGGGTCGCTGTATGCCTGTTCGGGATAGTAGAATTGTATTCCGCGAATCTGGGTTGCCGACCTTACGGTTATGAACGGCTTTTCGTTGTCGGTAATTACGAACAGCGAGCCTGTGGGTTCGGCTTTGTCGGGGTTGCGTGTGCCGCGTCCCACAGGGCCGTGTGCTCCAATGAGCGATACGTTGCGTTTCAGCACTATTCCCGAGCTTATGCGATATCCGCCTTCGGCCGGTTCTACGTAGAGTGCCGTTCCTGATTTCTCGGCCGTGTCTATGGCCCGCTGCAATGCCTCACGGTTGGCCTGCGGGGTGTTTTCTGGCAGCACGCCGAACTTCTGTATGCTTATCGGGCCGCCGGCCGTGATGTTTGTTGCCTGCATGAGCAGCAGTGCAACAGACAGTAAAAAGCGGAATAAGAGCGTTTTCATATATCGAAGTGTTTTAAGTGAATGCGTGTTGCGCATAATCGTGTCCATTGTACAAATATAGCAAAAGGCGAGTGCAGAGCAAAATGAGCTCGCTCATTTTCTTTGCCGAGCCGCCCATTA
>CAJKQZ010000068.1 GCA_905202115.1 uncultured Prevotellaceae bacterium
ATATACACCTGCTGATTTTCAAGTGCTTGCCAGCTGACCGTTTTTGTCTGCAAAACCCTACGGAAAAGCTACACAGATTTCAATGAAAGAAATATTTTTCCGAATCCGCAAGGCAGGGATTGACGGAAACCCATAAAAACCACCGGACGGGCAAAGAGAAAATATTTTCCCCCACCCGTCCGGTTATTACGAAGTAAGCGCTCCGGCGTTTATTTTATCACACCGAGCTCTTTTCCTACCTTAATGAAAGCCGCAACGGCCTTGTCGAGATGAGAACGCTCGTGTCCGGCCGAAAGCTGCACACGGATACGCGCCTGTCCCTTCGGCACCACCGGATAATAGAAACCGGTAACGAAAATGCCCTCTTCCTGCATTTTCGCCGCGAAATCCTGCGACAGTTTTGCGTCGTAAAGCATAACGGCGCATATAGCGCTCTGCGTAGGCTTGATGTCAAAGCCCGCCTCGAGCATTTTTCCGCGGAAATACTCAACGTTAGCAACGAGTTTGTCGTGCAGGGCATTGCTTTCCTTCAGCATAGCGAACATTTCCAGGCTTGCGCCAACAATCGACGGCGCAACCGAATTCGAGAAAAGATACGGACGCGAACGCTGGCGCAACATGTCGATAATCTCCTTACGGCCGGTAGTGAATCCGCCCATAGCGCCTCCGAACGCCTTGCCGAGCGTACCGGTAAAAACGTCAACCCTGCCGTATACGCCGAACTGCTCGGCCACGCCGTGGCCCGTGGGACCTACCACACCGGCCGAGTGCGACTCGTCGACCATAACCAATGCGTCATACTTCTCGGCAAGCTCGCATATTTTATCCATAGGAGCCACATTTCCGTCCATCGAGAATACTCCGTCGGTAGCTATGATTCTGTGACGCTGGGCCTGGGCCTCCTGAAGACAGCGCTCGAGGTCTGCCATATCGGCATTGGCGTAACGGTAACGCTTGGCCTTGCACAAACGCACGCCGTCGATAATCGAAGCATGGTTGAGCGCGTCGGAAATTATAGCATCTTCTTCGGTAAACAAAGGCTCGAACAAACCGCCGTTGGCATCGAAGCAAGCAGCATAAAGAATGGTGTCCTCTGTGTGGAAATAATCGGAAATGGCAGCCTCCAGCTGCTTGTGCAGACTTTGAGTGCCGCAAATGAAACGCACCGACGACATTCCATAACCGAATTTATCCATCGCAGCTTTGGCAGCATTAATCAAACGTGGATTGTCGGACAGTCCCAGATAATTGTTGGCACAGAAATTAAGCACGTTCTCCCCTTCGCCCACCTTTATGTCGGCACGCTGCGGAGTAGTTATTATGCGTTCGCGCTTATACAATCCGGCAGCTTCTATACCGGCAAGTTCCTGCGTGAGGAACTCTTTCATTTTACCATACATAATTTATCAATTTAGATTTAAGTGCCTGATTTATCAACTTTGACAAAGTTCTTATTTTTTTTCGAAATTCGATAAAAAACTGACAAAAACTTTAACACAATGGGCGCGTTCTGTCTATCTTTGCACCCAAAATGACACCTTAATATAATATAACAGCATGAAAAATATATTGATTATCGGATCTACCGGTCAAATCGGTTCGGAACTGACCATGAAATTACGGTCATGCTACAACGGAAACATTGTTGCCGGATATATTCCCGGCGCCGAACCTAAAGGAGAACTTAAAGAGTCGGGCCCCTCGGCAATAGTGGACATTATGAACCCGCAACAGATTGCCGACGCCGTGTCCCGATATGAAATCGACACAATCTACAACCTTGCGGCCCTGTTGTCGGCCGTAGCCGAGAAAAAGCCGCAGCTGGCATGGAAGATAGGCGTTGACGGACTGTTCAACGTGCTCGAAGTGGCAAGAGAAAAGCAATGCGCCGTATTCACACCCAGCTCTATCGGTTCGTTCGGCGACTCCACACCCAAAGACAAGACTCCGCAAGACACCGTCCGAGAGCCGCGCACAATGTACGGCGTGACAAAAGTCACGGGCGAGCTGCTGAGCAACTACTATCACGAGCGCTTTGGCGTAGATACCCGTGCCGTGCGTTTTCCGGGCCTCATATCCTACGTAACGCCCCCGGGCGGAGGTACCACCGACTATGCTGTCGACATTTACTACTCTGCCGTAAAGGGCGAGTCCTTCGAATGCCCCATAGCCAAAGGAACTTTCATGGACATGATGTACATGCCCGACGCCCTGCGCGCCGCAATCGAAATAATGGAGGCCGACCCGACAAAACTTATCCACCGCAACGCATTCAACATAGCTTCGATGAGTTTTGATCCCGAGATAATATACGACAGCATACGCAAACGCCTGCCCGACTTCAAGATGATTTACAAAGTCGACCCTCTGCGGCAGGCAATTGCCGAATCGTGGCCCAACTCTCTCGACGACACATGCGCCCGCGAGGAATGGGGCTGGAAGCCCGAGTACGACATGGACGCCATGACCGACGACATGCTTGCCAAACTGCGAATAAAATTCAGTAAATAAAACTTCCCGCCGCACATGCGGCACAAAACATTTACGTTCTGCCGCGAAAATTTTCGCGGCAGAACGCTTTTTTATCTCCAGCCGCGAATTATACTCCGCAACATACCGATAAAAGACACGAGGCCCGACCGGAAATATACCGTCTCCTAAAAACTTTTTTTCTGATTTTTAAAGAACTTGTAAAAAAAACTAACAAATTCCTCCTTATAAGAACAATTATTTTTTCCTGGCTGTCGAATCCGTAGCAGATACCTTTTCCCGTTGCGTCTTAACACTGTCGCGGAGTGCAGGTACACGTTCGGCCTTTTTGACCGCCGGTACGGCCGGAGCAGCGGGCGAAGCCTTAACCGCTTTTGCCGTATCGGCCGCAACAGCCGCTTTGACGGCCGAGGTGTCGGCCTCTTCCGCAACCGGTTTAAGCGTGTCAGCCTTTACAGCTCCGACGCTGTCGGAAGTTTTTGCCTTGCCGTCGCCGGCAGACTGAACCTTGCCGGATTTTCCGGCCTTATTGTCCGGAACTTTCTTGCCGTCGGCCTCGAGAGCTTCCTCCGGCGTGGGAATATAAACCGTTATCACAGGTTTGTTGCCGTTTGCCGCATCGGCATTACCGTTTTTACCATTTACGAGTGCGGCGGCATCGAGATTTCCCTGCTCGTCAAACAAACCGTATGTAGTTCTAAGCACACGGAACTCGGTGCGGCGGTTGAGCGCGTTGCACGTGTCCTGCTGTATAGGCGTGAGCTTTTTAATATATTGCTCGGTAAGCGTATCTCCCTCGTGAAGGAATTTGTAAGTCTCCGCCAGGCGTTTGGTTACAACCTTAGGCCGCAACTTTCCATAGCCCACGGCCGACAATCGTTTGGCACTTATTCCTTTTTCTATCAGATAATCCACCACCGATTCGGCACGCCGCTGCGAGAGTTTGCGGTTATAAAGTTCGTTGCCGCGATAGTCGCAGTGCGAACTAAGTTCTATAGTAATGTTGGAGTTTTCATTAAGCAAAAGCACGAGCTTGTCGAGAGCCTCTTTCGAATTGTCGGTAAGCGTTGCGCTGTCGAATTCGTAAAAAACATTGCGCACAAGCACCGGAGACGTGATTGAAGGCAACGGGAAATAGAGAGTGTCGCACGTAGATACCTCCGAAGAGTCTATTCTAAGCTCATTCCGGTAATTCAGGAAGCCCTCGCAGGTGGCAAGAAACACATAGTTCACTCCGGGACGTATAACCTGTTCGAAAGAGCCGTCGCTTTTCACGCCGAATTTGAGATTCGTGCCGTCGTCTCCCACCATATAAACGGTGGAATTGAGAAGCTCGTAACCGTCCTGCTCATAAACCCAGCCCTTCACGGTCTGAACCACTTCAGGGCACTCGAACGAGAGAATATGGTCCCAGCCTCGGCCCTTTCCGCGGTTCGAAGTAAAAAATCCCCTGTTGTGAACGCCCTCGAAAGTCATTCCGAAATCATCGCCCGAGGAATTTACAGGACTCGGAAGTATTTCTATCCTCCACCTCTTGTGTATGGAATCTCTCCGCGCGCAAAAAATATCAAGTCCTCCCATACCAGGATGTCCGGTCGACGAAAAGTACAGGTCGCCGTTGGGACGAAACGTAGGAAACATCTCATCTCCTTCGGTATTTATGGGCGCTCCGAGATTTTCCACCACACCTGTTCCGTGTTCCGACAGTTGCATTCGCCAGATGTCGAGACCTCCGAGACCTCCGGGCATATCCGAGACGAAATAAAGCCATTGCCCGTCGGGCGAAACCGCCGGATGTGCATAAGAAGAAAGCGTATCGCTCGTTATTTCGAGCTTCACGGGTTTGGCCCAGGTGGCATCGGAGCGCGCCGACGAATGTATTTCGGCGTAACGGGGATATTGCGCATCGACGGGGCACACTGTAAGATACATTGTCTGACCGTCGGGAGTTATGGCCGGCGCACCTTCGTCAAGCACGGTGTTTACTTCGCCCTGCAGTTCCTCCACAGGCTTCCATTTCCCTTTCTCGTCTTTCGACGAAGCGAAAAGGTCGCCGTTCTTTACTCCTGTTATAGGGCTTTCTTCGTCGCCTTTGGCCTGCGGTCGCGTAGACGTGAAAACAATTCTGTCGTAATTGTCGCCAAAAAGCACCGGACAATAATCGGAACGCCGTGAATTGAACAGTTTCTCGGCTTTTACGGTGTATCGCGAGCCCTGTTTTTTCATAACCGGAGCTATCTCGCACGATTTTATGCCGTTGAGCGACAGGTTGTGCCCTGGATTCTGTTCAAGGTAGAGCCTGTAATTCTTTTCGGCCTCGCGATAGTTTCCCATTTGCCTCAGAACCTCGGCAAGGTAGAAATATGTAGTGGTGTCAACGTAATTGTATCGCACAGCATTGCGATACGCGCCTTCGGCTTTGGAGGCGAAATTTATCCTGCGGTAACATTCGGCCATTCGGAACGCTCTCATGCCGCGCTTGTCTCTTTCTTTTGCAGGAGTGGACGAATAAGCCCGCTTGTATTCCAATGATGCGTCGTAATACTCGCCCAGGGCATACAGCGCGTCGCCCTTTTTCTCGTGCTTTTCGGGCGTGCTGCACGAGGCGGCGCAATAAAGTGCCGCTATGAGCGATATGAGTTTTACGATATGCTTCATTTTCTATGTTGCCGCGCTTGGTCGGGAAAACAGCCCGTCGATGTTTTTATGGTTCCCCGAGGAAATAAAAATTATCTCTGAGATATTTTAAAATATGTCTGAGATAATTTAAAATATCTCAGAGATGTTTTTTCCGACGTCGTTTGCCGGCAGGATTCCATGCCTTTGGCTATTTAATAACTGCCTGCCCGCTTTTTTATTGTTCCGTAAGTACGTTATTGTAAGGCCGGCGGCTATTTTTCCAGCGGAGCACGGAATGTGCAGCCCTCTTTCCAGCGCGAGCAGCCGAGCGACGTTTTGCCGCGTATCACCTTTCCTTTGCCGCACTCCGGACAAATGTCGCCCTCTTTGGGAGCCTGAGTTTTTTTCCGTGCTTTGGCCGGAGCCTTTTCCGCTTTCACACCGTGTTCTGCAGACTGTTCGGCGCCGGGGGTGACTTTCCGCAGCGACGTATCGGCCATGACCGACTGCACTATCTGCGAAACCATTTCTTTCAACTCATCCATGAACTGCGGCGCGGCGTATTCTCCGCGCTCTATGCCGCGCAGCTTCTTTTCCCATATACCCGTAAGCTCGGGGCTCTTGAGCAATTCCTCACGAATAAGACCTATCAGTTCCTTTCCCGTGGCCGTGGGAAAAAGCGACTTGCGCTGCTTGCTTATATACCGGCGCCGGAACAGGGTTTCTATTATTGCGGCGCGCGTTGACGGGCGGCCGATTCCGTTTTCCTTGAGAGCCTCACGCAGAGTCTCATCGTCCACGCTTTTTCCGGCGGTTTCCATTGCGCGCAGCAGGGTTGCTTCGGTAAAAGGCTTGGGCGGCTGGGTGAATTTCTGGGTAACGGCCGGATTGTGCGGGCCGCTCTCTCCTTCCTCAAAGGCAGGCAGAACCACTTCGGCCTTTTCCTGCCGGCCGTCGTCGTCGGCAGTTTTTTTCTGCGGCGGGAACACCGCTCTCCATGCCGGTTCGATAATCTGCTTGCCCGAAGCCTTGAACTTCACGCCCTCGCAACTGCCCGTAACGGTGGTTGCCGAGAAACGGCAGTCGGGATAAAACACGGCTATGAAGTGTCTCGCCACAAGATCGAACACGTTTTTTTCATCTTCCGAAAGCCCCGAGGCCGGAAAGCCCGTAGGAATTATGGCGTGGTGGTCGGTAACTTTCGACGAATCGAACACCTTTTTGCTTTTCCGCAGCTTGCTGCCGCGCAACGGCCCGAGCAGCTCGGCATACTCGGTGAGAGAATTGAGCACAGCCTTGCATTTGGGATAAATGTCGTCGGACAGATACGTCGTATCGACGCGCGGATAAGTAGTTACGTGTTTTTCATAGAGACTTTGGATAATCTGCAACGTTCTGTCGGCCGAAAATCCGAATTTCCTGTTGCATTCCACCTGCAGCGAGGTTAAGTCGAAGAGTTTCGGCGGAGCTTCCCTGCCCTCTTTGGTCGAAACCGTGTCGACGGTAAAATCTTTTCCTTCTATACGCTCCAGAGCGGCGCGGGCGTCGGCTTCCTCCTGATAATTCCCTTTTGTCGAGGTAAACGTAGCCCCTTTGTAAACGGTTGTAAGCAACCAGTAAGGCTGCGGCACGAAAGTATCGATTTCTTCCTGCCTCCTTACTATCATCGCCAGCGTCGGTGTCTGCACCCGTCCTACCGACAGCGGCTGCACATTGCGCCCTGGCGACCCGTACTTAAGCGTGTAAAGACGCGTGGCGTTCATGCCGAGCAACCAGTCGCCTATGGCGCGGCACAGCCCTGCGGCATAAAGCAGGCGATACGCTTCAGCGTCTTTAAGTTTGCCGAAACCTTCGCGTATGGCTTCGTCGGTGAGCGACGAAATCCAAAGACGCTCTACAGGACACTTGGCGCCGGCTTTCTGCATTACCCAGCGTTGGATGAGTTCTCCCTCCTGACCGGCGTCGCCGCAGTTTATTATCTTGTCGGCTCCGTCCATGAGTTTCTTTATTATCGAGAACTGTTTTTCTATGCCCTTGTCTTTTTTCAGACGAATGCCGAAACGCTGCGGAATCATGGGCAATGCGGCAAGGCTCCAGTAGTGCCAGGCCTCGGTATAGTCTTCGGGATATTTAAGCTCGCACAGATGACCGAACGTCCAGGTCACCTGATACCCGTTTCCCTCAAGGTATCCGTCGTGGCGTTCGGTGGCGCCGAGCACCTGCGCTATGTCACGCGCCACGCTCGGTTTTTCAGCGATACATACTATCATTGTCGTCGTAGGGTTCTATATGAAACGAAAGTTTCCCGCGGTCGAACACAACTCCCACGCTTTCGAAAAGCATGTCGAGCCGTCCGCCGGCGGCAAGTTCGCGCGGCGTGCCCACAACGGGCGTTTCTCCGCGTTGCAGCAGCCACAGGCAGTCGGCCGTCTGCAATGCCGCCGCAATATTGTGCGTGGCGGCAATCACGGTTTTCCCTTCTTCGTGTGCCAGGCGGCGCATAAGGCGGAATGTCCCTGTCTCGCTCGGAAAATCGAGAAATGCCGTAGGCTCGTCGAGCAATATAACAGGCGTCTGCTGCGCCAGAGTCTTAGCTATCATGGCCTTTTGCCGTTCGCCGTCGCTCATTTCCACAAGCCGCCGCTTTTCAAAGCCTTCGATTCCCGCGGCTTTCATGGCCTGCGCCACAATGCGGCGGTCATCCTCCGACAGCCCGCCGAAGAAGCCCGTGTGCGGAATGCGCCCTAAGGCCGCAAGTTCGCCTGCCGTGAGCTGCGTGGCGAATGCACGGCGGTCGGTAAGCACCACACCCACCGTGCGAGCAATCTCATTGGGCAAAAGCGACGCGATATCGCGCCCGCCGGCCAGCACTCGCCCGCCTGTAGGGCGCTGCAGTCCCGCCACGGTGCGCAGCAGCGTAGATTTGCCGGCTCCGTTGCAACCAAGCACGCACACAAACGTACCGCGGCTTACAGTGGCGGTGAAACCGCGCACCACCGTACCCGCGCGGACGCCCGAGGCGTAACCAGCGGAAAGCGATTCGAGTTGCAGGGATTCGTATGACATGACTTGCAAAGTTAAGAACTTTTGCCGTGCTGCGGAGCAGGCCCGAAACATATTTCGGGCCAGACATAAAATCAACGACTGCTAAAGCATACATTTCCCTCGCCCGACTGACATTTTGTCAGGTGGCTTTGAAAAGACACGGAAAGCACCCCGCAAAAAATATCTCAGACATATTTTAAAATATCTCAGAGATAATTCAAAATATGTCTGAGATATTTTTTTTCACAAGCGGGAAGTGTTTTTCTTCGTGCCGGCGGGAGGTTCGGGCACCTGACAAAATGTCATGTTCTGAAACGTCCAATGCCGGTTACGGCGTTACAAGACTACCGCACTCAGAAAACAGAACAATCATCTATAAGATAATCCCTGCACTTCCACAATATGGAACAGACAGCGCCGGCAGCGGCACGGAAGTCGGGCATTACGAAAGTTCGGCGAACTTACGCATCTCTGCTATGAGGCGGCGCGTTTCCACCGCAATCTGTTCAAGCTCCTGAAGCATGTGGAGAACAAGTGTTGCCGAAGTTATGTTCCTATCGTGCGTCTGTATCTCTATCATTATCTTGTTGCGGAATTCGGAAATCTCGTTGCGCAGCGCCTTGCACTCTGCACGCAGCCCGTCGCCGTCAGAAAGATTGAGCGCGGCAAAGTTGCACGCCGTCTCGCTGACAAGCACAACGAGCTTTCCGCGCAGAAAACGCAAATATTCGGCGTAGCCGGAATCGACAGGCGAGAAGTTGTTGTCGACATGCTCGAGCGCAGGATCGGCGATACGCACAAGACTGTAATACATCTGGTCGAGCGAGTTGTGCACAAGGTGGAAAGGCGTACTCACGCGCACCATTACGGCGCGGTCGGCGCGGCGCAGACCTATAATTTCGCGGCGGCGCAGCGTTTTGAGCGTATATTTGAATTTACGCAACAGATTACGGTTTTTACGTAACGTATGGAGGTCTTCCGAAAACAGTCCTTCGGTGGAATCGATTAGACTGTCGGAGAATTTGTCGAGCACATCGGCGGTATTCTTACCTATATGCTCACGGAAAAGGGTTATCACCTCGGCGCTGTCGGTGGTAGAAAGCATTCTGTTGAACAGTGCGTCGCCGTTCTTGTCCTTTGCATTGCGCAGGAAACGGCGGTTGCTGCGTATAAGCGAGCACACACCCACGGCCACGATGACCGCCATAGCTATTATACCGCCGAACTTCATTGCCATAGCCACGAAAAAACTCGCGGCAAACGCCACGCCTGCCGTAACGAACCAGCCGCCTATTACGGTGAGCACTCCGGTAATGCGGAACACCGCGCTCTCGCGCCCCCATGCGCGGTCGGCAAGCGAGGAACCCATAGCAACCATGAAAGTGACGTAGGTGGTGGAGAGCGGCAACTTGAGCGACGTGCCCAACGCTATAAGCAAAGCCGACACAACAAGGTTTACCGACGCCCTGACAAGATCGTAGGCAGCCGCGTCGCCGGCGGCAATGCCCACAGGGCGCTGGAAACGGCTGTCGACAAAACGCTGTACGCTCACGGGCGTTATTCTGAGCACTGCAGCCCCCACGGCATTTGCGCCGCGCACAATGCTGCGGGCAGCCCGCGAGGAGCCGAACATTTCGTTGCCCTCGTCCTGGCGCGAAAGGCTCACTTCCGTTTCAGTAACGTGACGGGCTTTCTTCGACGTAGCGAGCGAGAACACCATTATCACTCCGGCGGCGATGAGGAATATCAGAGGCGAGCGCGCAGGGTCGTTGAGCGAGGACATCATGTAGGTTGAAACGTCGGTAGCTCCCGAAGCGGCGAAATCGCTCCACGACGAGAAACCGGCAAGCGGAACGCCGATGAAGTTGACCAAATCGTTGCCGGCAAAAGCCATTGCAAGAGCGAAAGTTCCGAGCAGAACAACCATTTTCAGCACATTTATGCCCAAAAAGTGGAGAATCTGCATTAGCACGGCAAAGAAAACAAAACAACAGGCTATTATGACAGGTGTATGGGCGTCGATAAAAGCCACCGCCTCGGACGACATGAAAGCGAGGTTTTTCATACCCTTGAAAAGCATGAAATAGATTATGGCCGTAACGGCTATGCCGCCGAATATCCCTATCTTATATCTCAGGTTCACCTTATAGTTGAAGGAAAAGACTATCCTCGTTAAATACTGCACAACAGAGCCGAAAACGAACGCCACCGCAACCGACGTGAAAATGGCTATAATCACCGACAGGGCCTTGTCGCTGTTAAGATAGTCGCCGAAACCGCCGCCGGCACCGCCGGTTATTCTGACGAGAGTGAACGCAAACGCCGCGCCCAACAGCTCGAACACCAAAGAAACCGTTGTGGAAGTGGGCATTCCCAATGAGTTGAACACATCGAGAAGCACTATGTCGGTCACCATGACGGCAAGGAATATAACCATTACATCTTCATAGGAAAAGCGGTCGGGGCGGAATATCCCGTGCCGCGCTATATCCATCATGCCGTTGCTCATGACCGCGCCGCAGAATATTCCGACCGACGCCACGATAACTAATGTGCGGAAACGGGCCGCACGGGAACCTATGGCCGAGTTCATGAAATTGACCGCGTCGTTGCTCACTCCCACATACAGATCGAAAGCTGCAAGCACGAACAAAAACACAACCATCAAAAAATAAATCCAATCCATAATTCAGACAGTATCATTATTCTTTATCGTTCGCAAAATTATACCGGCCCTGTTAGGCATTCGTTACATACTTGTTAAGAATACGTTAAACAGAAAACAAGTACTGCGGCAAATACGGAAAAACAACCCCGCTGGAAAGCCTGAACAGCCATAAAAAAATCATAGTACAACAAATGCGGCCTAAACATTAATTTCTGCAAGAAGAAAATTTTTCTGCACAATAAAAAACGTCCCGCAGATAATTGAAAAAACAAGGGAGATAATCGAAAATATGTCTGAGATAATTCAAAATATCTCAGA
>CAJKQZ010000069.1 GCA_905202115.1 uncultured Prevotellaceae bacterium
AATATCTCAGACATATTTTTTGCTACATATACACCTGCTGGTTTTCAAGTACTTGGCCGCTGACCGTTTTTGTCTGTTTCGGGCATGTGTCGGCCGGTGCCTGTTTTCGCAAAGGCAACACACCGGAAACAAGGAGCGTGAAAGCTGCTGTATTCCTTTGGCGTAATTTATTATATTCTTTCTTTTTGTAAAGAAAAAGTACCGCAACTTAGGTGCTTTTAGTATTCTTTGCTTTCATTGTGAAATTTTTCACCCTTAAAACGGGCCGATATTTGTAAAAACGCTACATTTGCCATAACCAAATATTAAACGATCATGAAAACAAATGCAGTTCTTTCGGCTTTGGAAGCCAAACATCCCGGCGAGCAGGAATATCTGCAGGCCGTAAGAGAAGTTTTATTGTCTATCGAGGACGTTTACAACGAACACCCCGAGTTTGAAAAAGCAAAGATAGTGGAGCGCCTTGTCGAGCCCGACAGGATAATAACTTTCCGAGTGCCCTGGGTGGACGACAAAGGCAACATACAGGTGAACCTCGGCTACCGCGTGCAGTTCAACAATGCTATAGGCCCTTACAAGGGCGGTCTCCGTTTTCACCCCTCGGTGAATCTTTCCATATTGAAGTTTCTCGGTTTCGAGCAGACCTTTAAGAACGCTCTCACAACTCTGCCAATGGGCGGGGCAAAGGGAGGCAGCGATTTTGCTCCGCGCGGACGGAGCGAGGCGGAAATAATGCGTTTCTGCCAGGCCTTTATGCTCGAGATGTGGCAACATCTTGGTCCCGACCGCGATGTTCCGGCCGGCGACATAGGCGTGGGCGGGCGCGAGGTAGGATACATGTACGGCATGTACAAGAAACTTACGCACGAACATACGGGAAGCTTCACCGGTAAGGGACTGGATTTCGGCGGCTCTATACTGCGTCCCGAAGCAACCGGCTTCGGAGCGCTTTACTTCGTCAAGCAAATGCTCGAGACGCAGGGCAGCAGTCTTGCGGGGAAGACAGTGGGAGTTTCCGGCTTCGGAAATGTGGCCTGGGGCGCGGTAACCAAAGCCGTGCAGCTCGGAGCCAAAGTCGTGACCCTGTCCGGCCCCGACGGATATGTCTACGATCCCGACGGGATAGAGGGCGAGAAGATAGACTACATGCTCGAACTCCGTGCCTCGGGCAACGACATCGTAGAACCTTATGCCGAAAAGTATCCTTCGGCAACATTCTATGCGGGCCGCAAGCCCTGGGAACAGAAAGTGGATATCGCCTTGCCGTGCGCCACGCAGAACGAGCTCGACGCCGACGACGCCCTGCGCCTTATTGAGAACGGTACGCAATGCGTGGCGGAGGTGTCGAATATGGGCTGCACGGCCGAAGCGGTAGACCTTTTCATAGGCAGGAAACAGCTGTTCGCTCCTGGCAAGGCCGTGAATGCAGGCGGTGTGGCTACCTCGGGACTGGAAATGACGCAGAACGCCGAACACATCTCCTGGAGTGCAGCCGAAGTGGACGAACGCCTTCACCACATCATGGCGGAAATACATAAACAATGCGTGGAATACGGTGCCGACGGCAACTATGTGGACTACGTACGCGGGGCCAACATTGCAGGGTTCATGAAAGTGGCGAAAGCAATGATTGCGCAGGGAGTTCTGTAGAAGCGCGCCTTTCGGCTAAAACTCCGAAGACCGCGTATGTGGCCGAAAGAGTCTGAAAATAAGCAAGGCTTCCGCGTTTCGCATTTAATGAAATACCGTTAAATGCGAAACGCGGAAGCTTTGTTGCGGAAGTGCAAAAAAAGATTAATTCGTAAATTTTATTTACCCCCCCCCTATTTGATTTATAGACTTTTATTATTTTTGTGGCTGAATAAATAATAAATCTATTAATGATGAAGTTGAGAGTTAAATGCAGGCTCGCATTTCTTTTTGTGTGCGGGCTTGCCATGATGAGTTGTAGCGACAAGGTGGACGACGAGAACCTTTATGTTTTCGAAGGAGATATGGTGTCGACGTTCCTTACCCGCAACAGCGAACAGTTTTCAAAATATGTAAGTCTGGCAAAACGTGTGCATTTGAGCCGTAAGTCGAAGTCGTCAGTCATGGATTTGCTGTCCACCAGAGGAAACTATACATGTTTCGCTCCGGAAAATGACGCTTTGCAGGCATATGTCGACAGTATTATGGATACTCCGAACTATCCTGTCGAACAGCTCGATGATTCCACAGCCTCTTTTATAGTACGAAACAGTATCATAGATACAGGCGACAACAAGGCTTATGAAACTTCCGATTTCGTCGAGGGAGCTCTTACGTATCAGAATCTGAACGACCGTTATGTAACGGTGACTTTCGATACCATAAACGGAAAGGCGGCATTTATAATGAATTCCGATTCACGTATAATAGATCCGGACAATGAATGTGAGAACGGATACGTGCATGTGGTCGATAAGGTGCTTTCCCTTTCGTCCGACGAGCTTCCTACGCTTATTTCGCAAACGCCTAACCTGAAAATATTCTCGCGTCTGCTTCAGGAGACAGGCTGGGACGCGCAAATGACAAAATATCTCGATTACGATTACGAAGACAATCATCCCGAATACGGTAATGCTCTCGGCCCAAGCGTAGGTAGCGGCGTAGCGTCGTATTTGTGCCCCGAACATCGCCGTTACGGATATACCGCATTCGTCGAAACCGACAGCGTTTTCGAGAAAGAGTGGGGCATTAAGATAAAGGTGTCGGATTTCGGGTCGATAGAAAACTGGGATGAAGTGAAAAATATAATCGAAGAAAAGTGTGCTGCCGTCGACGTGTATTCGCAAACATCAACGGCGGCAGGGAATCCGCAGGACTGGACAGACCCCGATAATGTGGTCAACCAGTTCGTGGCTTATCATCTTACGGAAACACAGGTTCCTTACGATTTGCTGGTAATCCACATGAACGAACTCGGATATTCTTATATGAATGCCAGCAGATTGTCGCTCAACGTAACCCGCAATTTTGAAAGTATGGGCAAACAACGCCGTCTGTTCTGCATTACCGAGGGTGAGAGTACGCAAGGAAAGCGTATAAACCGTTATTCAAGTTATGATGACGATACCTACGAGGAAGTCACGGTCTTTAATGAAGGTTCTTTTGTCAGCGCTTCTAACGGAATCAATTCCAATAATGCGCTTAACGGATTTTATTATCCTATCGACAGAATAATGGTCTATGATTCTTATGTGCGCGACTTTGTAATGGGCGGCAGGCTGCGTTTCGACCTTACCGACTATATGCCCGAAGCCGGCGGCAATGACTTCGGAAATCCTCACAAGAGCCTTGTGGCCCAGAATCTTCCTAACGGATACCTTTCGAAAGTCGTGAAAATAACCGACGAAACGTGGCAGGTGTGTCTCAACGAGGTTTCTCCGTCGAGTTGGGTGGATGTGAATTGCAACGAGCTTCTTTTTTTAGGACAGTATGACTTCACGTTGCTTTTGCCGCCTGTACCGGTTACGGGTACTTACGAATTCCGTTGGGGGCTTTCGAATGCTTCGTGGCGCGGCATGGTGCAGGCGTATTTCGGTGAGAATCCCGACAACCTTCCAGCTATAGGTGTGCCCCTCGACTTGCGTGCCGATTACAATTCACCGAACATCGGTTGGGTAGTGGATGATCCCGATGATCCCGATGTGGGAATAGAAAATGACAAGGCTCTCCGTAACCGCAATTACATGAAAGGGCCGAAACTTTACGGACTTCTTAGCGCCAGCGGTGTATCCCGTTCGTTCCGTGAAGGAAACGGCAGCAATATGCTCTCGCTTCGTTATATATTCTATCGCGGAACTCTCAAGGCCGACACCAAATATTATGTACGCTTCAAGAATGTGCTAACCAATCCTTATGCGCAGTTCTTCGGCGATTATTTCGAATTTGTTCCGAAATCGGTTTATGAAGGTGTGACGCCGGAAAATGTATGGTGAGATAGTTTTCGGTAGACGGCTTGTCCTGTTTCTATAAAAAGCAATAGAGAGCCGGCAGGTGCGGAATGCTCGATTCCAGCCTTGCCGGCTTTTTCGTGCCATGATTTCTGCGGCCTGCGGTTTTTTTGTGCTGGTTCTGGTGTCGCTCCGATTCCGCTTCTTGTGCGTTGTGGCGGGGGCGAAAAAATCTTCCGCTTGTAAAAAAAATTATGTCTGAGATAATTCAAAATATCTCAGACATATTTTAAAATATCTCAGAGATAATTTTCGAGGCTCTTTTTGCATACTTTTCGGCTTTCGGAATGGCACGCCGTTTGTTATAGCCGTGAGTTACGGCAATCCTTTTTCATGTGCAAACAGGTGTGATAAACACTGTTTTTGCAAACTTTACCTGACAAGATTTGCGCGCTGTTTGCAAATTGTCTGTAACGCAACCGGTTTGTTGGCTGAAACATCCTATTTTTTGCTAAAAGCATATATGTTTGTTTGGTTGGAAATGTGGAAAAATCGTATTTTTGCATGAAATAACCCTATCGATGTTGCGAATTTTCAACGATTAGTTAACATTTGCAATGTTTTAATGCCGTTTTTCAGCAAAGCAGAGTTTTTGATTATGAGTGACAGATTATATATATTTGATACCACGTTGCGCGACGGAGAACAGGTTCCCGGTTGTCAGCTCAACACGGTAGAGAAAATCGAGGTGGCACGCCGCCTCGAAGGACTTGGCGTAGATGTGATTGAAGCAGGGTTTCCTGTTTCGAGTCCGGGTGATTTCCAATCGGTGATAGAGATTTCGAAAGCCGTTACATGGCCTACGATATGCGCGCTTACGCGTGCTGTGGAGAAAGATATAGACTGCGCAGCCGACGCACTTAAATACGCCAAGCATAAACGTATTCATACCGGCATAGGCACGTCGGAGTATCATATACGCTATAAATTTAATTCCACACCAGAGGAAATAATAGAGCGTGCCGTGTCGGCCGTAAAGTATGCTAAACGTTATGTGGAGGATGTGGAGTTTTATGCCGAAGACGCCGGCCGCACGGAAAACGAATACCTTGCCAAAGTTGTGGAGGCTGTGATAAAAGCAGGCGCTACGGTGGTCAATATTCCCGACACTACAGGCTACTGTCTGCCGCAGGAATATGGCGAAAAGATAAAATATCTCATGGAGCACGTCGACGGCATCGACAAAGCCGTTATCTCGACCCATTGTCACAACGACCTCGGTATGGCTACGGCCAATACTATGGCCGGTGTGCTCAACGGTGCACGCCAGGTGGAGGTTACTATCAACGGTATAGGCGAGCGTGCCGGAAATACGGCTCTTGAGGAGGTGGCTATGATATGCAAGTGTCACCACGGCATAGGCATAGACACAAATATAAATACGCAGAAAATATATTCCGTAAGCCGCATGGTTTCAAGCCTTATGAATATGCCCGTTCAGCCCAACAAGGCAATCGTGGGCAAGAACGCTTTCGCGCATTCGTCGGGCATACATCAGGATGGCGTACTTAAGAACGTTCAGACCTATGAAATCATCGACCCCCGCGATGTGGGAATCGACGATAACAGCATCGTGCTCACTGCCCGCAGCGGTCGTGCCGCGCTCAAACACCGCCTGTCGGTCAATGGCGTGGAGCTAGACGGCGATAAGCTCGACAAGGTTTATCAGGCCTTTTTGCGGCTTGCCGATCGTAAGAAAGAAGTTACCGACGACGATATTCTCGTTCTTGCCGGAGCCGACCGCGCCGAGAACCACCATATCCGCCTCGATTATCTGCAGGTCTCGAGCGGTGTGGGCATACGTAGTGTGGCGAGCATAGGGCTCGACATTGCCGGAGAGAAATTCGAGGAGGCCGCTACCGGCAACGGGCCGGTCGACGCGGCTATAAGCGCTCTGAAAAAGATAATTAAGCGTAAAATGACGCTTAAGGAATTTACAATACAGGCAATAAGCAAGGGTTCTGACGATGTAGGCAAAGTTCACATGCAGGTAGAGTATGACGGAAACGTATATTACGGCTTTGGAGCCAATACCGACATCGTTGCTGCCAGTGTCGAGGCTTATATCGACGCAATAAACAAGTTCCAGCGTTGAAAGCGTTGAGAGTTTAAAAGTAACAGTCTTTACGAACAATAATATAAGATAAAATGGCAAACACTCTTTTCGATAAAATATGGGACCGTCATGTAGTACAAATCGTAGAGGACGGACCTACTCAATTGTATATCGACCGGCTTTACTGCCATGAGGTCACAAGTCCGCAGGCTTTTGAAGGACTTCGCAAACGCGGTTTGAAATGCCTCCGTCCGGAACAGATATACTGCATGCCCGATCATAATACTCCCACACACGACCAGGACAAACCTATAGAAGACCCCGTTTCGAAGAAGCAGGTGGAAACTCTGGAGAAAAATGCAAAGGAATTCGGCCTTACGCATTACGGAATGCTGAATCCCAATAACGGAATTATCCACGTCGTTGGGCCGGAACAGGGACTTTCCTTGCCAGGGATGACTATTGTTTGCGGAGATTCGCATACGTCTACGCACGGTGCAATGGGAGCGGTTGCATTCGGCATAGGAACATCGGAAGTCGAAATGGTTTTGGCTTCGCAGTGCATTCTGCAGCAAAAACCACGCTCTATGCGTATTTCTATCGACGGAACGTTGTCGAAAGGTGTGACGGCTAAAGATGTAGCTCTTTATCTTATGAGCCAGATAACCACAAGCGGTGCTACAGGATACTTCGTGGAGTACGCAGGGTCGGTAGTGCGCGACCTTTCAATGGAAGGCCGGCTCACACTGTGCAACCTGTCTATCGAAATGGGTGCGCGCGGTGGATTTATCGCGCCCGATGAGAAAACTTTCGAATATATAAAAGGCCGTCCCTACGCTCCGCAGGGAGAAGAGTGGGATAAGGCGGTAGCTTATTGGAGAATTCTTAGAAGCGGCGACGACGCCGTGTTCGACAAAGAGCTGCATTTCAATGCCGCCGACATTGCGCCGATGATTACATACGGAACAAATCCCGGAATGGGAATGCCTATTGACGGAATAATCCCTGAAGACGACGAGCCGTCGGCAAAAAAAGCACTCAAGTACATGAACTTCGTTGCAGGAGAGCAGCTGCTCGGAAAAACGGTTGATTACGTATTTCTCGGAGCCTGCACGAACGGACGTATCGAAGACTTCCGCGCGTTTACATCCCTTGTGCGCGGCCGCCGCAAGGCTGACAACGTTGTCGCATGGCTCGTTCCTGGTTCTTGGAACGTGTTTAAGCAAATAAAATCCGAAGGTCTCGATAAAGAACTCGAAGCTGCCGGATTTTCAATAAGGCAACCGGGGTGCAGTGCCTGCCTTGCAATGAACGATGATAAGATTCCAGCCGGAAAACTTGCCGTTTCGACAAGTAACCGCAACTTCGAAGGCCGCCAGGGCCCAGGTTCGCGCACTTGTCTCGCAAGTCCGTTTATTGCCGCCGCCGCCGCTGTTACGGGAAAGATTACCGATCCGAGAACTTTAATGTAATTGCTGAAATGAAAAAGAAATTCGATATAGTAAGAAGCACATGCGTGCCGCTTCCTCTTGAAAATGTTGACACCGATCAGATAATTCCCGCACGTTTTCTGAAAGCCACCGATAAGGAAGGCTTCGGAGATAATTTGTTCCGCGACTGGCGTTACAATCCCGACGGAACGAAGAAAAATTTTGTGCTTAACGACCCTGTTTACAGCGGAGAAATACTTGTGGCCGGAAAGAATTTCGGTTGCGGCTCAAGCCGTGAACATGCCGCGTGGGCTATTGCAGGCTATGGCTTCCGTGTTGTTGTGAGCAGTTTTTTTGCAGATATTCATAAGAACAACGAACTTAACAATTTTGTGCTTCCGGTAGTCGTTTCTCCCGAGTTTTTGGCCGAGTTATTCGATTCTATAAACGAAAATCCCAAGACAATCGTTACGGTCGACGTTCCAAACCAGACTATAACCAATGAGAAGACAGGCAAGTCTGAGCATTTCGAGCTGAATGGCTATAAAAAATATTGTCTTACCAACGGATTTGACGATATAGACTTTCTGCTTCAGACAAAAGATAAGATAGAGGCTTGGGAAAAGGCCCGCTAATTATTGCGTAAACGCTTTTATTTGCGCGGAAATCCGTGTGGCGACCCGCTGCTTCTCAAAGATTTTTCTTTTTTGCGAAGTTTTTTTGACTTAGGGCCGCTTTAATCATGCACATTTGCCTTTTTCCGCTTAAACAAATGAGTATGAAACAAGTTAAAGTAGAAATAATGGACACCACGCTTCGCGACGGCGAGCAGACGCGTGGTGTTTCTTTTACGCCTCATGAGAAGTTGAACATTGCCCGCATTCTTTTGCGCGAGGTTGGAGTAGATCGTATAGAGGTTGCCTCGGCTCGTGTATCCGAGGGCGAGCGTCGTGCGGTCGAGTTGATTTGCCGTTGGGCCAATGTGGCGAATATGTTGAACCGTGTAGAGGTTCTCGGTTTCGTCGACGGACATGTTTCGATCGATTGGATAAACGATTGCGGTTGCAAGACGATAAATCTGCTCACCAAAGGTTCTTTGAAGCATCTGACCTATCAGCTTCGTAAAACTCCCGAACAGCATTTCTCCGACATAAGTGTAAGTGTGGACTATGCCCATAGTCTCGGCATGGAGGTCAATGCTTATTTAGAGGATTGGTCGAACGGAATGAAAGATTCGCTCGATTATGTTTACAGACTGGTGGAGCACTTGAATAATGCGGGAGTAAAGAGGATAATGCTTCCTGATACTTTGGGCATTCTTAATCCTCTTCAGGTGCTTGAGTATATTCATAAGATGATTCGCCGTTTTCCGAACGTGTGTTTCGAATTCCATGCCCATAACGACTACGATCTTGCCATTTCCAACGTACTTGCCGCGGTGCTTGCCGGTTGCAGGGGCTTTCACACCGCTGTGAACGGTTTGGGCGAGCGTGCCGGGAACGCTCCTCTTGCAAGTGTCCAGGCTATTCTGAAAGATCATTTTAATGCGCAGACGTCTATCGACGAGAGCAAGCTCATTTATATAAGCCGCATAGTCGAAAGTTATTCGGGTATATCGATTCCCGCAAATTCCCCGATAGTGGGCGACAGCGTTTTCACTCAGGTCGCGGGTGTTCATGCCGACGGAGACAACAAGCACCAGCTTTATTCGAACGCATTGCTTCCCGAGCGTTTCGGCCGTGTTCGCGAATATGCCCTCGGCAAGAGCAGCGGCAAGGCAAACATTCTTAAAAACCTCGAGGCTTTAGGTCTTGAACTGAATCCCGAACAAACCAAGCGTGTTACCCAACGCATTATAGAATTGGGCGATAAGAAAGAAATCGTTACCCAGGAGGATTTGCCTTATATCGTTTCTGATGTGCTGAAACACGAGATGCCTGAAGAAAAGGTGCGTCTTGTGAGCTATTTCGTCTCTACGGCTTATGGCTTGAAGCCTTCGGCTTCGCTGCGCCTCGAGATAAAAGGAAAAGAATACGAGGCACATTCTACCGGCGACGGCCAGTACGACGCTTTTGCCCGTTGCATTCGCCATATATATGTGGAACGGCTGAAGCGCGAAATGCCCACGCTTGTCAATTACAGCGTTACGATTCCTCCTGGCGGCCATACGGACGCTTTTGTCCAAACGATAATCACGTGGAATATCGACGGCAAGGAGGTGCGCACGCGCGGTTTCGACGGCGACCAGACCGAAGCGGCTATCAAGGCTACTATAAAAATGCTGAACCTGCTCGAATACTGATGCGGCGGGGCGTAAAAACATTGCAAAACAAGTAAAACAAAAAACATATACGAAATGAAACTAAACATTGCTGTTCTTGCCGGCGACGGCATAGGACCCGAAATCTCGCGCGTGGGCGTTGAGGTGATGAAAGCTGTGGCCGAGCGCTTCGGCCATGAGCTGACATTCACCGAGGCTGTTTGCGGCGCTGCGGCAATCGACGCCGTGGGCGACCCGTTCCCCGAAGAAACGTTCAACGTGTGCAAGGCAGCCGACGCAGTGCTGTTTTCAGCAGTAGGCGACCCCAAATTCGACAATAACCCTAATGCAAAAGTGCGCCCTGAGCAGGGATTGCTTGCCATGCGCAAGAAGCTTGGCCTCTTTGCCAACATCCGTCCCGTACAGACATTTCCCTGCCTGCTTCACAAGTCGCCGTTAAAGGACGAACTCGTGCGCGGAGCCGATTTCGTGTGCATTCGCGAGCTCACCGGCGGAATGTATTTCGGAGAAAAGCAGGAAGGTGATGACATGGCTTTCGATACGAACAAATATACCCGTCCCGAGGTGGAAAGAATACTGAAAGTGGCATACGATTATGCCCGCCGCCGCAACAAACACCTTACAGTGGTCGACAAGGCCAATGTGCTCGCTTCGTCGCGCCTGTGGCGTAAGGTGGCACAGGAAATGGCTGCGCAGAACACCGACGTGACGACTGATTTCATGTACGTAGACAACGCTTCCATGCGTATGATTCAGGAACCTACGTTCTTCGACGTAATGGTTACCGAGAATACATTCGGCGACATACTCACCGACGAGGGCTCCTGCATAACAGGCTCTATGGGATTGCTTCCTTCGGCTTCGATAGGCGAGAGTACGCCCGTGTTCGAGCCCATTCACGGCAGCTGGCCGCAGGCAAAAGGCAAGAACATCGCAAATCCGTTGGCACAAGTGCTTTCGGCGGCAATGCTGTTCGAATATTTCAATCTCACAGCCGAGGGAGCGGCAATACGCAATGCCGTAGACGCTTCGCTCGACGCCAATGTGCGCACTCCCGAAATACAGGTGGAGGGCGGTGCCAAGTATGGTACGGTTGAAGTGGGGCAGTGGCTTGTAGACTACATTAAAAAAGCCTGAAACAGTAAAGACTGTACGATAGACAACGTTTCCCGAAAATGTTTTCGCGTTTTCGGGAAACGTTGTTTCTGTGTTTTTTATGCACGGTTGTGCTCGCGTGCGTATTTTTCTGTTTCACCGTTTGACTTTTTCCGTAGTAGGAAAATAAATGCTGCTCTTCTTGAAATCCGCATTGCTTTTTCATAGGGCTT
>CAJKQZ010000070.1 GCA_905202115.1 uncultured Prevotellaceae bacterium
ATGTCTGAGATAATTCAAAATATCTCAGACATATTTTTTGCTATATATACACCTGTTGATTATCAAGTGCTTGGCGGGTGACCGTTTTTGTCTGTCTCGGATGTGCTTGTGGGTGGGTGTAAACGAAAGGCGGTAACGGAATCAATCCGTCACCGCCTTTCGTTTATGTGTCTATCCGAAGCAGGAGTGTTTTTCCCTGTGCGTATGTTTAATGTTTGCGTTTGGACTTTTCCGCGCGATGTTTGCGTATGTTTGCTTTCTTTAGGGCCGAAGCCGATCCGTGCGCACCGGTGCGGTAAGCTTTTTTCTTGGCTTTGGTACGTACTTTTCCGTCGCCGTCTTCTTCCTGGCGGCATTTATGGAAAACAATACCTTTCTGTATGGTTTGCTCTATTTCTTTTTTGCCTGCTTTGCGCATTTGCGTAGTAGGTTTGTCGGTTTTTTGCGTACAATCAATGGTGGAACAGACGCACGCCGGTAAACGCCATTGCTATGCCGTACTTGTCGCATGTGGCGATTACATGGTCGTCGCGCACGCTACCTCCGGCCTGTGCAACATACTCGACGCCGCTCTTGCGGGCGCGTTCTATGTTGTCGCCGAACGGGAAGAATGCGTCGCTGCCGAGAGCCACTCCGGTGTTCTTTGCAATCCATGCAGCGCGCTCTTCTGCCGTCAGAGGTTCGGGGCGCTCGGTAAAGAACATCTGCCATGCTCCGTCGCGCAATACGTCGTCGGCTTCGTCGCCGGTGTAGATGTCGATTGTGTTGTCGCGGTCGGCACGTCGTATTCCTTCAACGAAAGGAAGATTCATGACTTTGGGGCACTGGCGGAGCCACCATTTGTCGGCCTTGCTGCCTGCCAGACGGGTGCAGTGGATGCGGCTCTGCTGGCCTGCGCCTATGCCGATTGCCTGTCCGTCTTTAACGTAGCATACGGAATTGCTTTGGGTGTATTTGAGGGTTATAAGAGCGACTATAAGGTCGCGTTTTGCCTCGGGTGTGAATGTCTTGTTCTTTGTGGGGATGTTTTCGAATAGGCTGTCGTCGGCGAGGTTTATCTCGTTGCGTCCTTGTTCGAACGTCACGCCGAATACTTGCTTGCGTTCGATAGGCTCGGGCCGGTATTCGGGGTCGATTTTTATAACGTTGTATGTTCCGCGGCGCTTTTCGCGCAGAATTTCGAGGGCTTCGGGAGTATAGTCGGGCGCTATTACGCCGTCGCTTACCTCGCGTTTTATCAATGTGGCGGTAGCTTCGTCACAGGTGTCGCTGAGCGCGATGAAGTCGCCGTATGAGGACATGCGGTCAGCTCCGCGGGCGCGTGCATAGGCCATTGCAATGGGGGTGAGAGGTAACTTCACGTCGTCTACGAAGTATATTTTGCTCAGTGTCTCGCTCAGCGGAAGTCCTATTGCGGCTCCGGCAGGCGATACGTGCTTGAACGATGTTGCCGCGGGCAGACCTGTTGCAGCTTTTAGCTCTTTTACGAGTTGCCAGCCGTTGAGTGCGTCGAGAAAGTTTATGTATCCGGGGCGTCCGTTCAATACTTCTACGGGAAGTTCTCCGTGCTCCGTGTAGATGCGTGAGGGCTTTTGGTTGGGGTTGCAACCGTATTTCAACTGAAGCTCTTTCATTATGAAAAACTTTTAGAATTTATAATATGAAAATGCCGCCGGAAACGTTTCCTCTGCCTGCCTTCAGAGCTTGCGGCAACTGTCGGGGCTGCGGCACTGCAGTGGACCAGGAGAGAATCGAACTCTCGTCCAAACGAGGAAAGCCTATGCTTTCTACATGCTTAGCTTATCTGAGTTTTTTCGGACACCGGCCACGCAGAAAGCCACCGTATACGACCGTTGTCTTATTCCCGACTAAAATTTCGCCTGCGCCGCGGGACTTGCGCCGGCTATTCCCGATTTACGTGCACCGCTTAGCCCATGAGCCTCGGAACGACGGCTTCGGAGCGATGTCTCGTCCAGGCACCTTGTGCCCGAATAAAGCTCGATTTACTGATCTTCGATCAAGCAGCGAGAGCGTAGTTGTTTTCGCCAATTAAATTTTTGAAAGCTCCGATTAAAGTGAGCGCTTACGACGCACTGCATGCTTACATACACCCTCTACCCGCTGTCAAATCCAGTCTGGCCCGGGGTTGTGTTTGAGATTGCTGTGCAAAAATGCGATTTTTTTTTTATTCACGAAAGAAAGATGTGCTATAAATGCGTGTTTCCGCTTTGCGTTATACCGTAGGCGCTACCTGTAGGCGGATGTGTGCGTGTTACGTTTTTAAGTTCGATTTTGACCTCGCACGAAAAAAAAAATATTTTTTTTGCATGGTAAAAAAGTTCCCGCAGTAAATTGAAAATACAAGGGAGATAATCGAAAATATGTCTGAGATAATTCAAAATATCTCAGACATATTTTTTGCTATATATACACCTGCTGATTTTCAACTACTTGCTGGGTGACCGTTTTTGTCTGCAAAATACGCCGTCGGGGCGGCGTTTGTTTTCTGCGAGAAGTGTTCATGTTGCAGAGAATGATTGTGCTTGTACAGGGCCGTTGTTATTTTGAAATATCATAGAGATGATTTTTGCAATGCGGGTGAAAGTTTTGAAAAATGTAAATGTGAAAATACGAATATTCCATATGGCACAAAATAAAAGCGTTTTTGTTTGCATTTTAATGTGAAAACAAGATTTTATTCGTAAATTCGCCGATAAATGAGCAAATCCGTTACGGAAAAACGGCGGGCGCATGATTCTGAATGCTTCATGCGTGTCTTTTTGCGGGGATTTGCTGTTTGTTACGAACAGAATGTGAATTAAAAATAACTATAAACATTATGAAAAAGTACAATTTCAATGCAGGGCCGTCCATTCTGCCCCGCGAAGTCATAGAGGCAACAGCTGCGGCGTGTCTTGATTTTAACAACAGCGGGCTCTCGCTTATGGAGATAAGCCATCGCAGCAAAGATTTCCAGCCGGTTATGGACGAGGCTGAGGCATTGATGAAAGAACTGCTCGACATTCCCGAAGGTTACAAGGTTTTGTTCCTCGGAGGCGGCGCAAGCCTGGAGTTCTGCATGGTTCCCTATAATCTTTTGGAGAAAAAAGCTGCTTATCTGAATACGGGTACCTGGGCGAAAAAGGCAATAAAGGAAGCCAAACTGTTCGGCGAAGTTGTGGAAGTGGCTTCTTCGGCTGCCGACAACTATACATATATTCCTAAAAATTATACAGTTCCTGCCGATGCGGACTATTTCCATATCACAACCAATAACACAATTTACGGAACGGAGATTCGCAAGGAACTCGACAGCCCCGTACAAATGGTTGCCGATATGTCGAGCGATATTCTTTCGCGTCCGGTAGACGTGTCGAAATATGCGTTGATTTATGGCGGTGCACAGAAAAACCTTTCAATGGCCGGCGTTACGTTCGTGATTGTCAAGGAAGACGCATTAGGTAAAGTTAGCCGCCAGATACCAACCATGCTCGATTATCGCACACACGTCGACAAAGGTTCCATGTTCAATACACCTCCCGTAGTGCCTGTATACACCGCTCTCCAGACCATGAAGTGGATTAAGGCAGAGGGTGGCGTTAAGGCTATGGACGCAAAGGCAAAAGAACGCGCCGAGATTCTTTATTCCGAAATAGACCGCAACAAACTCTTCCGCGGCACTGTTGCCGAAGAAGACCGCTCGCTTATGAACATCTGCTTCGTGATGAACGACGAATACAAGGAGCTCGAAGGCGATTTCTTCAAGTTCGCAACCGATAAGGGCATGGTAGGAATCAAAGGTCACCGTTCTGTTGGCGGATTCCGCGCTTCGTGCTACAACGCAATGAGCGTAGAGGGCGTTAAGGCTCTTGTAGATGCAATGAAAGAATTCGAAGCAAACCATTAATAAGTAAAAAAGCACGATTATATGAAAGTTTTGGTAGCAACCGAGAAACCTTTTGCCGCAGCTGCGGTTGAAGGTATCCGAAAGGAAACGGAAGCAGCGGGATATGAACTCGCTTTGCTGGAAAAATATACTGAAAAGCAACAACTTCTTGACGCCGTTGCCGACGCTGACGCGCTGATTATCCGAAGCGATAAAATCGACAACGAAGTGTTCGACGCTGCAAAGCAACTTAAAATCGTGGTGCGCGCAGGTGCCGGTTACGACAACGTAGACCTCGCTGCCGCTACCGCACACGGAGTGGTGGTAATGAATACTCCGGGACAGAATTCCAATGCTGTGGCTGAACTTGTGTTCGGAATGTTGGTTTATGCCGTCCGTAATTTCTATAATGGCAAAACCGGAACGGAACTGAAAGGCAAGAAACTCGGTATTCTGGCTTTCGGAAACGTTGGCCGCAATGTTGCGCGCATTGCCAAAGGTTTTGAGATGGATGTTTACGCATACGACGCTTTCTGTCCTGCAGAGGTTATCGAAAGCGCCGGAGTAAAGGCTGCCGCTTCGCGTGACGAACTTTTTGAAAAGTGCGACGTCGTAAGTCTTCACATTCCCGCAACGCCCGAGACTAAGAAAAGCATAAATTATGAGGTAGCCGGCAAACTTCCCAAAGGAGGTATTATCGTAAATACCGCACGTAAGGAAGTAATAGACGAAGACGGCCTTATCAAACTGCTTTCGGAACGTGAAGACCTGCGTTATGTTTCCGACATCGCGCCCGACAAGGCTTCCGAGTTCGCAGAAAAATTCCCCGGCCGCTATTTCGCGACACCTAAGAAAATGGGTGCGCAGACCGCCGAGGCGAATATCAATGCCGGTATCGCAGCAGCAAGTCAGATTGTGGGATTCCTGCGCGACGGCATTACCAAATTCCAGGTAAACAAGTAAGGAAATATTCATTCAATCCTTTAAAAAGAAAAAACTTAAAGGCTCATGGCAAAAGTAAAACCTTTCCGTGGCGTGCGTCCGCCGCAGAATCTGGTAGAAAAGGTAGAAAGTCGTCCTTACGACGTTCTTGATTCGGCCGAGGCACGTGCTGAGGCCGGAGACAATGAGATGTCGCTTTATCATATCATAAAGCCGGAGATCAACTTCCCCGAAGGTACGAGCGAATACGATCCTTGCGTTTATGAAAGCGGCAAAGAGCAGTTCGCCAAGTTCCAAAATAACGGCTGGCTCGTTCAGGACGAGGGAGAGAACTATTATCTTTATGCGCAGACCATGAACGGCAAGACACAATATGGAATTGTGGTGTGCGCTTCGGTTGATGATTATCTTAACGGTGTGATAAAGAAACACGAACTCACCCGCCGCGATAAAGAGGAGGACCGTATGAAGCACGTGCGTGCTACGAATGCCAATATCGAACCGGTTTTTCTCGCTTATCCCGACGATGAAACCCTTAATAAGATAATTGCAAAGTATTCCGCTTTTGAACCTGTGTACGACTTCATTGCGCCGATAGACGGTTTCGGTCATAAGTTCTGGGTAATATCGGACGAGGCCGACAAGAATACTATTACGGAACGTTTTGCCGCGCTTCCTTCATTATATATTGCCGACGGTCATCATCGCAGTGCGGCTGCCGCACTTGTTGGCGCGGAAAAGGCAAAGCAGGATCCGAATCGTACAGGCAGCGAGGAATATAATTTCTTCATGGCGGTATGTTTCCCTGCAAGTCAGCTGACTATTCTCGATTACAATCGCGTTGTTCGCGACCTTAACGGACTTACTCCGCGACAGTTCCTCGACGCTCTGACCGATGATTTCGTAATTATCGAGAAAGGTAAGGATATTTTCCGTCCGGCGCGGCTTCATGAGTTCTCTCTCTATCTTGAAGGGCAGTGGTATGCTCTCGAGGCGAAAGACGGTATTTATGACGAGAACGATCCCATAGGTGTTCTCGACGTAGACATATCTTCGCGTCTCATTCTCGATAAGATTTTGGGAATAAAGGATCTTCGTTCGTCCGACCGCATTGATTTCGTCGGAGGTCTGAGAGGTCTCGGCGAACTGAAACGTCGTGTCGATTCAGGAGAGATGAAAATGGCTCTTGCGCTCTATCCTGTTACGATGAAACAGATAATGGATATAGCCGATGAGGGTAAAATAATGCCGCCTAAGGCTACTTGGTTCGAACCGAAACTGCGTAGCGGCCTGGTTGTGCATAAACTAAGCTGAAAAGAGAGTTCGCACAAGATTTGCAAAGCGCATTTTTAATAGCGCTTCCCGCAATCGAAAAAATATGTCAGAGGTACTTTCAAATACCTCTAACTATTTTTTTGCTATTCAGAAAATTAGATAAGATGAAAATGGCTTTTTAAAAAATCTGCAACAGTTGTTTTAATTTTAGGGAGCAGATTTTCATCAAAGGGTATTTTGACAGAAATACGTACAGCAAACAGTAAAATTCGCGGTACTTTTCCGGAGAATTTTGCAGACAAAAACGGTCACCTGTCAAGCGCTTGAAAATCAGCAGGTGTATATGTAGCAAAAAATATGTCTGAGATATTTTAAAATATCTCAGACATATTTTCGATTATCTCCCTTGTATTTTCAATTTCCTGCGGGAAGTTTTTTACCATGCAAAAATTTTTTTCTTTTTTTAGAAGGTTATTCTGCGAGATGAACTTGTTGTCTGCTGATTTTTTGCAGGACCGTTCTTGCGCAATACTTGTTACTGCGGAAAAAACGAACCGCACATAAAGAACTAACATTCTTTATGTGCGGTTCGTTTTAATATTATCGGGATTGTTACTTCGTGTATTCGTCTTTTCTGATAGTAATGCTTAGCAGTTGTTTACGTGTGTTCTTTGAAAGGTAAATGTAGCGGAAATTTATGCCTTCTTTTTTTGCGCGCCTCAGCTCTACGGAATTTGATATTGAATTGAGCAACTGTTCGCGAAACATTTTCTCATTTTCCTTTATCAGTCTTGCGTCATCAAGGTTGCCGCTTAAGGTGTAGTAGTAATTAAGGCAGCGCAACGACGTAGTGTAGGTCATACTGTCAAGAACCACTCCTTCTGTCATGCGTTGCGGGCATTGCTTTTCGGTAAAATCCTGCGCCTGCTTTACGCATTGTTCGTCGAATGACGACTGCTTGCATGACGTGGCGGCACACAATGCCATAAACGCAAGCGCTAATGATGTTGTATGTCTGTTGCGTAACAGTTTCATTTGCGAATAACGAGCCTTCTTACTTTTCTTATTATTCTCGTTCCGAGCAACACTCCGTCATAAACGGCTATAATCCGGTCTATGTTGTTTGCAAACAAATCCAATTTGCCGTTCGCCTTTGGTGGTTCGAACAACTGTTGCAGCTTGCGGTTTATTTTCCGGCCGCTTTCGCGCACGTCTTTCAGCGCCTGGTTGCGCTGTTCTATCAGATCTTCGAGACTGTATTCCTGAACTTCCTTGTTGTCCATGTCATTCCTTATTCAGAAAAAGTTTGCAAAGGAAATTTGTAACAGGCCGCGTTATCCAGTTTTTGCGATTGATGTAGATAACCGCGGCAACCGCTACGAAGAACAGCGAAACGGCAGCGTAGCCCAATGTGAGACTTCCTGTAAGATCGCTTACGAGAGAAGATGCGCAGAATGCAAGCATGATAACCACAACCGCGCCTATCAGGAATAATATAACCCCCAATATCAGCGCGGCAAGCAATACAATCAGTTTTGATACGAACTCCAGGAATACAAACTTCTTTTGGAGCTCGATGTACCGTTTTATTTCGGCAACGAGCTCCTCAAGAGTCTGTATGTTACGGTTCGTCGAGAACATCGTCTTACTGTTGTTCCGGTTTAGTCGTTCGAGTCGGATTTCAGTTCGTTGGCAATGTCATCAACGAGGTCTTCCATTTCTTTTTTGTCGAGCCTTATTCCACGCTTGCGGAGCGCGTCGATAATGCGTTCGCGCGTATCCGAGCCTTTTTCGGGCGCAAAAAGAATTCCACATGCAGCTCCTACGGCTGCTCCACCTAAAAATGCTGCTAAAATGCTAAGTCCTTTCATGATTTTATTCTTTTTGGGTTATACATCTGCTGCCAAATTTAGACAAAATCTTATTACGTACCATTCTTTTGAATGATAACTTAGATTTTTTTTGACGAAAAACCGAATTTTTAAGATTCTTTAGTGTGAAAACGCTTTGAACTGTAACAAAAATCGTAACTTTGTTGCACTGAATACGGTGAAAATATTCGGATTCGAGTAAACAAACAATACAAAATAAAATAAGTAATATTCCCGACATTATGAAAACATTTGTGACCTTAGGTTTAGGTTTATGTGTGGCAATAGCTTTCACATCTTGCAAATCACAGGAAACGGCTTATAAGAAAGCCTATGAGAAAGCAAAGCAACAGCAGGCGGTAGAGCAGCAACAGCCTACGGAACAGGCTCAGACAACCACACAGGTAGCTGTGGCGCCGGTGCAGACCACTACAACGGTAACGAGAACCGCTACCGAGCCCGTTTCTGATTCGGATGCCAATGTGCGTACCGAGAGTGTTCAACTCATAGACGGAGCCGGTCTGAAAAATTATAGCGTAGTCTGCGGCAGTTTCTCTCTAAAGACCAATGCCCAGGCAGAACAGCAAAGACTTAAGAATAAAGGTTATGCTGCGCAGATAGCATATAACGGCAAGGTTTATCGTGTAGTCGCTTCTACTTTTGAAGATCGTGCTTCGGCCGTTTCTTCGCGCAACACTCTCCGCGAAGCGTATCCCGATGCTTGGTTGCTTTACAATAAGTAAGCGACAAATAGGAACCATACGACTTTTAATCGGTTGTGCATGGCTTGACAGAGCATGCGCAACCGATATTTTTATGCTCTTTTGTGAGATAGTTTTCGGTGCGTATAACAAGAACGCGGTTTTGTAAGAATTAAAAGTGGACGAAAGGTTTATTCCGATAAATATAGAACGTATTTTTCGTCGTATTTCTAATGTTTTTGTATTTGCTTCGTCTATCGGAAACTACACACGCATTATTCCGGCTACTGTAATGCCGTAACCGCGTTGGACTTTTCAGAACATGACATTTTTGTCAGGTGTCCGCACCTCCCGCCGGTAAAGGGAAAAATTCTTCCCGCTTGTAGAAAAAATTATCTCAGACATATTTTAAAATATCTCAGAGATAATTCAAAATATGTCTGAGATAATTTTTCGGGTGCTTTTTGCCGGCATTAAAAATCCACCTGACAAAAATGTCAGGTGGGTAAAGAAAGTTGTCTTTTTAAGAGAGCTACAGTTGGCCCTCTAAAGAGCGTATATCGTTTTCGCACTCATTTGCCTTGCTCTCGTATTCTCTCGCCAGGCTTTCGTATTCATTTGCTTTGCTATAGCAACTTTCTGCGTTCTGCATGTAGTCGTTCCTGCGGCCTTCGTCGCTTTCGCTGTTTGCATACGAAGCATACGTGTCGCCCTGCTGGCGTTGGCTGTTTGCGTCGTTTTCGGCTCCTCTCTTCTTGTCTTCGTATGAACTTTTATCTCTTTTAAGTGCGTCGATTTTGCTTTCTATTTCTTTGCGTCTGCTTTCTCTTTCCTCTTCTTCCTGTTCGGCCTGTTTATTATCCGGTTCCGTGCATTCGGGGTCTTCCATGTTGCAGTTGTTGTCTTGGGGGTATTCGCTGTTGCCGCCAGATGAATCTGCGTCGGAACCGTTGTTCGGGCGACCATCTCCTGCAGGCATACGGTTTTCTATGCGGTTTGCTATTGCAAGTATCTCGGGCGTAATGCCAAACCAGGGAAGTGTGCCCGAAAATGTGTTGCCGCGCTTGCTTAAGGTTGCTTTCGCTCTTTCGGCCGCTTGTCTGTCGGCTTGGCTGGCGTTTCTGCGTTCTTCTGCCGTAGCCACTTTTGTGGGCATAAGCAGGAGAATTATGAATCCGAGCATGTTTATGCACATAAGCAGAAACATAATTGCCACGCGTTTCAGACCGGTAGGCCCGAAGTCGCCCACGCGCTTGTATATAAGCATTATGTACATGATAAGCGGTACGATGTAAATGCCTAAGGCTGCGACAGAAGGCGCTTGGCCTTTGCTGATTGTTCCAGCTGTAAAAGCCAGCCCAGATATTGCGTAGGCCACGGCCAGAACAAGCAATATTCCCACAAGGAACTCTTTGCGTCCTATGGTTTCGTTGCGTAGAATACGCATTATTATATTGCGGTTGGGGTCGTTCTTTACCACGCGGCCTTTTGCTTCTGACGGCGCAGGCGATGTCTCGTTGTAACCGAACTTTATTTCCTTTCCGTTTTTGTATTTCAGCGTTTGTGTGATACATTCTCCTGTCATACGTCCGTGCACGGCCTTTCCTGTGTCGGCTGTACCGTCGCCGTTTATTCTTACCGCCGTATTGTCGTGCAACCGCAGGCAGCTGTCGAATTTTCCGATACGCACAGCATTGTTGTTGTAGAGCATATAGTTGGGCTCTTCTTCGTAATCGTTGCACAAAAGTGTGATAGAATCGTTGTATACAAGCATGGAATATATTTCCATCATTCCGAAAGTCGAAAGGCGGTCTATATGCTCCTGTATGCGCCGGCGCATTACGGGGTGATTAGTGTCGCGCAATTGTCGCTGCATTATATAAATGCATTTTGCCGCCACCTGGTTTTTTGTAATCATAGATTTAATTTGCTGTTATTCTGATTTATATGTGCTGTTATGAAAATAACCGGAGTGATTGTTCTTATTTTTTTATAATAGGCGTCGGGTGTAGAGACGCACATGTGGTAATCGTTGCTGAGGTTCCGGCTTTAAAAATAAAGATTTTATTTTTTCCGGCAAATGTTTCCGATTATTCATGTGTGCTTATTACGTAAAAAAATTGTCGGAGACTATGCAGGCATGTTTCGGAAGCAAATGAGAACAGTCTTTGAAGCTTTTTTGTGGAGAGGGCAGAAAATCGAACGTGGAAGGTTTCATATAAAAATAGCTTCTTACGAAAAAAAATATTTTTTTGTAAGAGTAAAAAACTTCCCGCAGGAAATTGAAAATACAAGGGAGATAATTTGAAATATGTCTGAGATATTTTGAATTATCTCAGACATATTTTTTGCTATATATACA
>CAJKQZ010000071.1 GCA_905202115.1 uncultured Prevotellaceae bacterium
ATATTTCAAAATATCTCAGAGATAATTTTTGCTACATATATATGCGCTGATTTTCAAGTGCTTGGCGGGTGACCGTTTTTGTCTGCAAACTCGCGGCAAAATCCGGAGCGGGTTCATTGCGCGGCATGTGCCGTCGGCGAAAACGTCAACGAAGTCGGTAAAATCACATTTCAAATCTTAATAAAATGTTCTGTTTCAATAAAAAGTACAGTGCTTTCTGGGAAATAATGAAAGCCGATACCATGCGCTACGTGGAGCATGGAGAACTTTCGGCGAAGTGGGTAAATGGGGGGGGGTAAATACCTTGTTGCCAACGCATTGCTTGGCTGCGAGCACCGCCTGGCTTTCACCTTTTGGTTCCGATTGCTGAGCCTTGCCGAGTGCAGGGGACTGCTGCGCTTAGTGGCGCGTTTTATGTATCGCAAGTATTCCCACAAATATGGTATGCAGATTCCTCCCGGCACCCAAATCGGCCCCGGAATGTACATAGGTCACGGATTCGGTATTGTAATTAACGGAAAAACAAAGATAGGCAGGAATTGTAACATCTCTCAGTTGTTGACAATAGGCAGCAATCACGGAACTCCGGCTACTGTAGGCGATAATGTATATATTGCTCCGAACGTATGTATTGTTGAGGACGTGAAGATAGGTGACAATGTAAAAATAGGTGCCGGAACAATAGTAATTCATGATGTGCCCGACGGAGCAACCACCGTGGGCAATCCCAACAGGATAATAGTTTGTTGAAACATCATACATACACAAATTTTAATATGATTCCAAAAGTAATTCATTACTGCTGGTTCGGTGGCAATCCTCTGCCGCCCCTTGCCGAAAAGTGCATAGCCTCATGGAAGAAATACCTTCCCGATTATGAAATCAAGGAATGGAACGAATCGAACTTCGATGTGAACGTCATACCTTATACCGAACAGGCTTATAAGGCAAAGAAATATGCTTTCGTAAGTGATTATGCCCGCTTTTGGATTCTTTATAAATACGGCGGCATTTATTTCGATACTGATGTTGAGGTAATTCGTCCTATGGACGATATTATTGCCGCCGGTCCGTTCATGGGATGCGAAAATAATGGGAGCGACATGAGCGCAGCTCATGTCGCTCCCGGCCTCGGCCTGGGGGTGAACCCCGGCCTCGGCTTATACAAAGAAATGTTGGATTTTTATGCAACATTGTCGTTCAGACGCAAAGATGGAAGTCTTGATAAAACGACAATAGTGACTTACACAACGAACATTTTATGTAAACACGGATTAAAAAACTCTTCTGAAGTACAATCTGTGGCAGGAGTAAATATTTATCCTGTTGATTATATGTGTCCGCAAGACTATGTAACAGGCGAGATTAATATTACAGACCGCACCGTGTCGATTCATCATTATTCGGGAAGTTGGAAAACTCCGAAAGATAAACTCAAATCGCGTATTGCTTCGCTTTTGGGCGATCGTGTAACCGGTGTTCTCATTAAGCTCCGCCGACATATAAAAATCGATTTTTGATTTAATGCAAAATTTAAAGTTACTGACATTTTTAGGGCACAGTATAGTGTTCTTTTTCATTTTTCAGAGCCTTTGGTCGCCGTTTTTGATACGCCAGGACAGCGTTGTAAATGACGTCTGTGCTTTAATTTCAAAGATTACGGCTGTATTATTGATATTGCAATGCGTTACGTCCTATTTTAATAAGTCAGTAAAGTTAAATAATCTTATTGCCGTATTTTTGATTTACGGAAGTTTATTGGTTTCCACAATAATAGAGGAGGGAGATATTCGTAGATTTTTTTCAATGTTTTATTGTCCTTTAGGTCTTGCAGCATACTTTACGATTTGTTCCAAAAACATAAAGGTCGCCTCCCGATTTCTTGGTGCGGTCGGGCCGTTTATGTACCTAATCACTTTTATTGAATTTGTATTTATACTTGCTTTTCCTAATGGTATTTTTATAAATGGAAGTAAAACGGGTTTGTATTTTTTAGGCGGAGAGAATCTTTTGGGATTTCCTCTAATGGTTGCTTTATTGTTGGTGTATTCAGATTACTATTTGAATCGTAAGTCAAAACGATATTTGTATTCATTCATTCTAATGCATATATTGTCAATCGTTATGGTCTTTTCTGGTGGTAATCTTAGCGGTACATTGCTTGCCTATATGATTATTTTGTTTCCGGTTGTCCGACCTATCGTCAGCAGAGTGTCTTTGTCGAAAATAATATTAGTATTTGTAGCAGTTTTTGTAGTCATAATAGTATTCCAGAATCTGGAGAATTTGTTGTCGTTGCCTATAGTTCAGTATCTTATTCAAGATCTTTTGGGAAAAAACCTTACATTGACTAATCGTACGGTTATTTGGATTGCGGTAATAGAGGGGATTGTTGCCCACCCTATATTTGGTAATGGTATCAGGGAATCTGTGAATCTGTTCTTTTTTCATCATAGTAAATATAGTGCTCATAATCAGTTACTGCAATCTCTGTATGAAGGCGGTATAATGTTATATTTAGCTGCAATTCCGCTTGTTGTAATGAGCAGCAAGGCTATTCGTGATTTGAGAAAGGCGGGAATCGTATTCAAGGCCGTCCCCGTAGGTATTATGACAATGTACATGAGCGAGGCTTCCGGATTATTGTTCTTGGTAATGGCCTTGTCTTTTATTCTTGCCTTTGCACCAATAATGCACGAAGTCCAAAAGATGAGAGGATAAAAGCATTATTTCTGTAATTATCTTCTCGGAGATATGATATCATTTTTAGGATAGATAAAGTAAGCTTTATTATCTCAGTATTCTGAACTGAAATATTGTTATGTTTTGCATTTTGGTTTTACAGACAAAAACGGTCACCGTTCAAGTGATTGAAAATCAATGCGTGTATATGTAACAAAAAATATGTCTGAGATAATTTAAAATATCTCAGACATATTTCCGATTATCTCCCTTGTATTTTCAATTTGCTGCGGGAAGTTTTTTTAGCGTTCAAAAAAATAAAATTTTTTCTGCGGGGCCGGTTGTCCCGAAATTATTGCAGGTCTGCGTTTGTGCGGTTACGGCTTGGGCCTGTGCACGGTTAGCATTGAATATCAACAATACAGGGGTATGATTTCCGTAGTGGTGCCGGTATATAATGTGGAGCGTTGGCTCGGAGAGTGCGTAGATTCCATTCTTTCCCAATCGTATGGTGATATAGAGGTAATTCTTGTTGACGACGGCTCTACCGATTCGAGCGGACAGGTATGCGACAGTTATGCCGCTGCCGACGGGCGTGTGCGTGTGATTCATAAAAGCAACGGTGGCCTGAGCGATGCGCGTAATGTATGTATCGATGTGGCAAAAGGCGAGTATATCACATGCGTTGACAGTGATGATGTTATCGCGAGTGGGATGTTGCAATATCTGTTCAATCTTCTTATCGAAAATGACGCGGATATTGCGTGCTGTCAAAGATTGGAGATTGATGAGAGCTCAAAACCGCTGCATGATAGTAGCGTGCACTTGGATAAAAAAGCTGTGGTGCTTGGCCGTGAGGAGGCTTTATGCAATTCTCTCGTCGATACAGTGGCCTGGGGCAAGCTCTATAAGTCTTCGCTCTTCGAGGGAATAAGATATCCAGTGGGACGTCTGCACGAGGATGTGTTCACTACTCACAAGTTAGTAGCCGCCGGTAAAAAAATCGTTGTGGGAAATGCGAAGATGTATTTATATCGCATTCGTTCGGGTAGTATAAGCAAAACCGTATTTACGCATCGTCACATGGATATGGTTTACGGTAAAGTGGAGCAGGCGGAATACATACGGCAACATGTTCCTGCTGTAGCTAAACGGGCAGAAGCCGCAATAGTATACGGCGCTTGCGTTTGTGCCCGGCGAATGGCAAAGGCCGGATACGAAGATAAAGACGACATTGCGTTCGTACAAAAACAAATAAGGCGTCATGAAATAGCGTTTCTCAGATATTTGCCTTGTCGGTTGGTTACCAAACTGTTTTCCATTGTGGCCTTTATCAATCTTAGGCTTGCCATGAAAATAATAAAGCGGAAGTAAAGAAACATTATCCAAAATAACAGCGATGAAAAAAATAATGCTTGTGTTCGGGACCCGTCCCGAAGCAATAAAAATGGCTCCGCTCGTCAAGGAGTTTCAAAAACATCCCGATACGTTCGAGACCGTGGTGTGCGTAACCGGTCAGCACCGCCAAATGCTCGACCAGGTGCTTGAAATATTCGACATCAGGCCCGACTACGACCTTAACATCATGAAAGCGGGGCAGGACCTCTATGATGTCACGGCCAGGGTGCTAACCGGAATGCGCGACGTGCTCAAAGATGCAGAGCCCGATGTCGTTCTCGTGCATGGCGACACCACAACCTCGACAGCGGCTGCGCTTGCGGCGTTTTACCGGCAGATTCCGGTGGGGCACGTCGAGGCGGGGCTTCGGACGCACAACATCTACTCGCCGTGGCCCGAGGAAATGAACCGTCAGATTACCGGCAGAATTGCTACGTACCATTTTTCTCCCACGCCTCTGAGCCGCGCGAACCTTATAGCCGAAGGCGTGGCAGAAGACAAGATTACCGTTACGGGCAATACCGTTATCGATGCCCTTTATAAGGTTGTCGACAAAATAAAAACCGATAAGAATCTTGGCGGAGAGTTGAAAAGAATTCTCTTTGAGGCCGGTTATGACACAGATCGCCTTAAAGACGGCCGTAAACTTGTTCTCATTACCGGACATCGCCGCGAGAATTTCGGAGAAGGATTCATTTCCATGTGTCGTGCCATTAAGGCCCTCACAGAGAAGTATCCCTGTGTGGATTTTGTTTATCCCATGCACCTTAATCCCAATGTGCGCAAGCCTATTCATGAGGTTTTTGGTGAAGATTTGACCAACCTCGGCAATATGTTTTTCATTGAGCCGCTGGAATATCTGTCGTTCGTCTGTCTAATGGAAAAATCCGCCATAGTTCTTACCGACAGCGGCGGTATTCAGGAAGAAGCTCCGGGGCTTGGCAAACCTGTGCTCGTTATGCGCGATACAACCGAGCGTCCTGAGGCGCTCGAAGCCGGTACTGTGAAACTCGTAGGCACTGATTATGATATGATTGTCAATGAAGTTTCCGCTCTACTCGACAATAGAGAGCATTACGAGGCCATGTCGAAGGCCGTGAATCCCTATGGCGACGGACTTGCTTGCAACAGAATCGTAAAAACCTTGTCTTTAAAATGAATATACTCGTTTTGGCCGAAGCCTATCCCGATATGTCGGGAGCAAAGCCTTTGGCGTATGTGCGCACGCGCAATGTGTTTTATAAGGCGTGCGGCCACGCGGTGACGGTGCTCAATTTCCGCAGCAACAGTCCGTATGTTATGGACGGCATTCAGGTATACGACAAGAACTCGTTTAAGAAAGAATGTAACATTTCCGCCTACGATCTTGTACTGAGCCATGCTCCTAATCTTCGTCATCACTTGCGTTTTCTCAGCGCGAGGATGAACGAAATCCGCCGCCTTGTATTCTTTTATCACGGGCATGAGGTCTTGAAAATAAACAAGGTTTACCCCCCCCATTCCCGTATTTGAAGCGTAACAGGTTCAAGGAGAAAGCGCAAGATTTATACGACGAATTTAAATTCCGAGTTCTCCGTTCGTTTTACCAAAAACACCATGAAAAAATATCTTCCATATTCGTGAGCCATTGGATGTACGATGAGTTCATGAAGTGGGTAAAGGTTCCCGAACGTTTTATAGAAGGGAAAAGCTATATAACTTACAATTCTGTCGGCGCCGTATTCGAGAAAGAGTCTTACACTCCCGACAGCGATAAAAAGTATGATTATATAACCATACGGGCTTATCTTGACGGTTCCAAATATGCAGTCGACATAGTTAACAATCTTGCACTTCGAAACCCTTATAAGAACTTCCTGCTCGTGGGGCGCGGCCGATATTTCGATTATAATAATCTTTCTCCGAACGTAACGCGTATATCGAGAGAGCTTTCTCATGAAGAAATGCTTGATCTTCTCAATCAATCCCGCTGTGCATTAATGCCTACCCGTACCGACGCCCAGGGAGTAATGATGTGCGAAATGGCAACCTACGGAATACCTCTTATTACTTCCGATATTCCCGTGTGTCATGAAGTCTTCGACGACTTCGAGGGAGTGGGATTCATTTCGAACGAAAGATATATCTATCAAAGTCTCGACGAAATATACGCCGACATCAGAGGAATTCACCGAAAGAACCCGAAATACTTCAATTCACTGTTGGGCGAAAAAGAAATATCCATTCTCGGAAAAATAAACGCAGCGAAAATTTAACGCATACAGGGATTTCTGCACAAGGCTCCGCTGTTCTGCAAAAATTACGCCGGACAGAAAATTTCAACTCGCTTGCCGTTGGAATTTGCGGACAAAAACAGTCACCTGTCAAGTACTTGAAAATCAACAGGTGTATATATGGCAAAAAATATCTCTGAGATAATTTGAAATATGTCTGAGATATTTTCAATTATGTGCCTTGTATTTTCAATTATCTGCGGGAAGTTTTTTACCTCGTGAAAAAAAATATTTTTTTCCAGGGAGGACATTTTTTATATAATACATGTCTTTTCATTTTCGCTCCGAGTTGTCAGGCTTATCTCTAACTCATACTGATACATAGATATGAAAATATATGATATTTTCATGGAGCTGATTAAATATCGGCAGAACATTATTAACAAACGTTATCGTAAAAAACTGCACGATACCGATTTCAGCCTTGTGTGCAGCAACTGTTTCGGTGGTATCTTTTATCATTGGCTCGGTATGCAGTTTAAGTCGCCTTTTATAAATCTGTTCCTGAGCAATGAAGACTTCATAAAAGCGCTTTCCAATTGGAATGAATTCCTTGCACAGCCGCTGATTGAGGATTTTCATGCAGGGAAATCATATCCTGTGGGAATAGGATATGACGGTATAAGAGTGGAATTCCAGCATTATACCGACTTTGCCTCGGCCAACGAAAAATGGGAGGAGCGCAAGTTGCGTATTATTCCCGACAAGACGATTTTCATGCTGACTAATTAGGGGGGAGTAAAAAGTGTGGTCGAACAATTTGACAGCCTCCCTCTGAAAAATAAAATCATCTTTACCGACAAACCGTTTCCCGAATGTCGCAGCGCCGTATGGCTGAAAGGCTGGCAACATAACTGCGGTCGGAACATCTGGCTTACGTCTTCAATTTTCGGGAACCGCTACATTGATCAATTCGATTTGATTGGTTGGATTAATCGCCTACTATCCTAATTTTTTTTAATTCGAAATTATGACTCCTATAGGTGTTGTTGTAAGAAGCTGCTATGGCGAGCTTCTTAAACGTATGTGTAAAATGGGTTTGATAAAAGCTTCGAAGTCGCCTTTGAATGTTGTCGAAGATAAAAATCATGCCGGTCACAAAGAGTTGGTGGTTTCTTTAACCAGTTATGGAAGAAGAGTTAAAGACGTGGCACCGTATGCTATTATTTCGATGATGAGACAAACCTACAAACCTCATAGGATTGTATTGTGGCTCGATAATGATAATTGGTGCAACGACAATCTTCCCGCGGAAATAAAAAAACTTCAAAAGAAAGGTCTCGATGTAAGATTCTGTAACGACACAAGATCGTACAAAAAGCTCATACCAGCTCTCGAAGCCTTTCCCGACGATCTTATTTTTACCATTGACGATGATATCTACTATCCAAAAGATTTGCTTGCCAATGTAATGGAGGCATACAATTGTAATCCTGATGTGATATGTTGTGTGAGAGGCTATATGCTGCCTGCCGATTCAAATGGACAGTTGGCACAATACAGCACCTGGAAACTGATAAAAAAGGAGAAAACAGGGAGGAAAATTTTTCCTACAGGCGGGGCCGGGTGTCTTTATCAGAAGCGTCTGCTTCACAAAGACATTACCAATGTAGCTCTTTTTACAAAATTGGCTCCGTTTGCCGACGATGTCTGGTTCTTCTTTATGGAGTTTCTTGCCGGTACAGCCATAAAGATACTCGACATAGCAAAAAGGGACTGCATTTCAATGGATTCGTTCTACCAGCATTTTCATAAAGGCTCCAACCTATCAGGGTATAATTGCGGCTTAAGTCAGAATGACATTCAAATACGTAATGTAATGGAGCATTACGGTATTACCGATTCCGATTTATTAAAATGAGTTATTCTGCATTCTCTATTATATACATTCCTTATGCAAGATTATGGTTCGGTTTCGGTAGTCACTCCCACTTATAATTGCGGTCAGTTTATAGCTATGATCCGCAGCGTGTAGGGACAAAGCTACCGCAACTGCGAACTGCTTATCGTTGAATAATTGCAAAACCAATAATAAATATAAATATGATTAATGTAATTGGACTTGGCTACATCGGCTTGCCTACTGCGCTGATGATGGCCTCTCACGGCATGGAAGTCGTGGGCACAGACAACAACAAGGATTTGGTCAACACCCTACGTTTGGGTCACACCACATTCAAGGAGGACGGCCTTGATGAGTTGTTTCAAGCTGCTGTCAAAGCTGGTATCAAGTTTACCACCGAGTATCAGCAAACTGACATTTACATAGTTTCTGTTCCTACGCCTTACGACAAATTTTCGAAAAAAGTCGATGCCAACTACGTAGTAGCTGCCGTCAAGGACGTGTTGAAAGTGTGTCACAAAGGGGCTATCGTTGTCATAGAATCCACCGTATCGCCCGGCACTATCGACCGCTTTGTTCGTCCCGAAATAGAGGCGATGGGGTATAAAGTTGGTGAGGATATCAATCTCGTACATGCTCCTGAGCGTATTATTCCCGGTAATATGGTTTATGAGCTTCTTCACAACAACCGTACAATTGGTGCTGACAATCACGAGATAGGCGAGCAGATCAAGAAAATCTACGCTTCGTTCTGTCAGGGCGAAATCGTTGTTACCGACATTCGCACCGCTGAGATGACAAAGGTAGTGGAGAACACCTTTCGTGCCGTCAACATTGCTTTTGCCAACGAGTTAAGCCGCATCTGCCGTCATGACAACATGGATGTCTATGAGATAATCCGCATTTGTAATATGCACCCTCGTGTTAACATTCTTCAACCTGGTCCAGGCGTGGGTGGCCACTGCATTTCCGTTGACCCGTGGTTCTTGGTCGGCGATTATCCGAGTCTTGCCAAAGTAATCGATGAGTCTATGAAGACCAACGACAGCCAGCCTACCTTTATTCTCAACCGCATATACGAAATTATGAAGGAGAATGGCATCACCGACAACCGCCGTGTGGGGCTTTATGGCCTAACTTACAAGGAGAACGTTGACGATGTGCGCGAATCTCCCACGCTTCAAATGCTCGAAGCTCAAGAACGACACCTTGCCCGTCCGCTCAAGGTCTACGACCCTCTTATTAGCAAGGACATAGTCCTTAATCAGTACCATGACTTCGAAGAGTTCCTTGTTGGTATCGAAATGGTGGTTATCATGGTTAAGCATGATCACATCAAGCAAAATTGGGACAAGTTGCGCAGCAAAGTGATCCTCGATTGCCATAACATTTGCCCTCTAGAAGGTGTATACCATATCTAAGAACGTAAGGACTAAAATTTTTAAGGTAATGAGAATAGGACTTCTAACACAGTTCTATAGGCCTGAAATGGGAGCACCACAGAATCGTCTGTATGAGATGGCTTGTGGCCTAAAAGAATTGAATAATGAAGTATTCGTGGTAACGGCTATGCCCAATTATCCCACAGGCAAAATTTTTCCAAAATACAAAGGTTTATTCTCTTGTATAGAAACGGAAAATTCTATTGAAATAAAAAGGTATTGGCTATATGCATCAAATGTTAGAAAGACAATTCCTCGAATTTGGAATATGCTTTCTTTTTCTATCATATCCTTTTGCTGTATCCCATATTTGAAAAAGAAGAAATTGGACTATCTAATTGTTGAAAGCCCTCCATTGACATTAGCGTGGGCAGGAAGATGGATAGCCAAGTTCTCAGGAGCTAAATTAATCACAAATATTTCTGATTTATGGCCGTTGTCCGCTAAGGAGCTTGGTGCAATGTCTGATGGAGTTTTCTATCACATATTAGAAAAGTTGGAAAATTATATCTATCGCAAATCCCATATCATAATAGGACAGTCTGATGAGATAATTTCGTACATAAAATACCATGGCGGCAAGAATACCTATTTATTTAGGAATGGTGTTGATCCAACTCGGTTTGATTTAAGCAATAAACGAGTTCGGCATTTTGGGGAACCCATTCGTATTGTATATGCTGGCTTACTCGGTTTTGCGCAAGGAATTGCAAATATATGCCGTAATGTCAATTTCAAAAAATTGCAAGTCGAGTTCCATATTTATGGAGCAGGCGGCGAACAAAATGAAATAGAGGAAATAATCAGGGAGAATCCTGACAATGGTATATTTTATCATGGCATAGTTTCTCGCGATGAACTTCCAAATGTTTTGCTTCAAGCAGATATGAGCCTTATTCCATTGGTGAGAAATATCTATGGAGCCGTTCCGTCCAAGATATATGAATCAATGGCTGCTGGATTACCTATTATGTTTATGGGAGGAGGAGAAGGGGCAAAAATAGTTTCAAATAATAAGCTTGGATTGGTAGCCGGATCTAAAGATTATGAAGTTCTCAAGAAAAATATCCTTTATTTGGTTTCTCATTCAGAAGATATAACTGCAATGACAGAAAACTGTATTGAATCAGCGAATTTGAGGTTCAATAGACCGAAACAAATAGCTTCATTAAATGAATATTTGACGAAATATATCAAAGCAGACTAATATTTGTCTTATCATTCTCAAGAATATGGAAAAATAATATCAACATTATGAGGAATATCCCCTTTTCTCCGCCTGATATGTCGGAGGCGGAAATCCAAGAAGTCGCGGAGGCTCTTCGTTCGGGCTGGATTACCACTGGACCTAAGACTAAAGAGTTCGAGCGTTTGATTTCTATGTGTTGCCAGACAGTGC
>CAJKQZ010000072.1 GCA_905202115.1 uncultured Prevotellaceae bacterium
AGACATATTTTTTGCTACATATACACCTGCTGATTTTCAAGTGCTTGGCAGCTGACCGTTTTTGTCTGCAAAATCCTACGGCAAAGCACCGCAAATTTTACAGGAAGCGTTGCGACATTCCTTTTCCGTATGAAAAGTATCATGGCATTGAAAAAAGCTGGATTTATTTTTGCAAAACCGGAAATTCCACATATCTTTGCGGCATTATGGGTAATGGCCACGTTGTGGCGCAACTCATATTTTACAGTTTTAATACTTCATTTTCAGCTATGAAGCATCTGAATCTCAACAACTGCAAGTTCGGCGGTGCCGCTCCCCCAAGCGGCGCGGAGATAAGGTGTGCATAGTTTCCATACCAACATTTTTTACCGCAGAAATGCTCCGACAGCCGGAGGTATGTCCTTACGTTTCTATCCGAAACCGTGAGGAACAAAGCGCACATTGACTTGTTGGTACAAATTTCCAGAGGAAGGCCTCCGGAAAAAAGAACGAAAATGAATTGTATAATCCGGAAGGACCTACATCCTTCCCTCTAAAACTGTAACAATATGAAAAAATTATCACCCCTATACATTGACGAGGTGCAATTCTGCGCCTTTACCTTCAACGAAAAAGAACAGGCTGTCCATGCCCCCTGGGAACTCACCTTTGACAAACGGCACGACTTTCTTGTCGATTCAACTTTTGCAGGCATAGCCGCAAGAATCATATTTAGCAACGACAATTTAAGCGACGGACAGTCCAAAGGCCTGCGTAGAAACATATCGCTCACTCTTGTCGACACCACCTTGCGCTGCGAGGCGGCAGTAAAGCAAATCAGAGTGAACATGCCCGGAGACAATCCCATAAAAATCATTTATGCAGACTACCCCCTGCCGTCTACCGAATTGAAAGCCGGACATACATACAAACTCGTAGCGCGCGACGAGACGGCCGCGGTGACAATCGACGAACTTGTGTTCCACCTTTTCGGACAGGAGGAACTCGGCTGCCCTACTGACTGGTACAAAGTCGACGGCGGAGGCATAAGGCCCGACTGGGAGAACGGCATCTATAAATCAATTTGCGTCTCCGAGTATAAAACCTGCCATGTCCGGTTCAATATCGAACAAAACTTCGGCAACAAGCCGCCGATGGTTATGCCCGAGCTGGAAATTCGCCTTCACTATCCCGACAGCAACCGGATAGAAGTGCGCTTTATCGAGCCGGAATGTGCCGATTACAACACAAACCGTTACTTCGCGGAACTACCGTTCTTTACGAGCGACTCGTCCGGCGGCGTATACTATGCGGAGCTACTGTGTATGGAATATCCGATTGCAGGATTCGTATTCCGTACAAACGGCCACGAAGCAAACGGCGAATGGTTCGGTAAGGAACTCGAACCCTTAAGCGAATTTTCGAACGAAGCCGCATGTGCGCGCTTCGACCGCTCAATGCCGGCGCAAGACACGGTATACAAAGACGATCACGAGTTTGAAGAAGCCCTCAATAAGTTCATATCAAATGAGCTTGAAGCACAGGAAGAAAATGATTCCCCCGACGAGGCTGACGAAGAAACGCCCGCAGAAGCTCCGTCGCTCATATCGCTCGACCAGCTCACCGGTCTCCGCTCGGTAAAGGAGAAACTTTCGGTTTATGAACGGGTTGTCCGCTTCAACAAGCTGCGTGCCGACAAAGGTCTCCCTGTATCCTCGACGCCTCTCCATGCCATGTTTCTCGGTTCCCCTGGCACGGGAAAAACCACAGTAGCCAAGATAATAGGAATCATGCTGCGTCGCGCAGGAATCCTTTCGCGAGGGCACGTTGTGGTTAGGGAACGGGCCACGCTGCTCGGCCGTAACTACAATTCCGAGTCAGAAAACACCCTCGCCGCCATTGAGAAGGCACAGGGAGGAATACTTCTCATAGACGAAGCCTATCAACTCTATCAACCCAACGATTCACGCGACCCTGGCAAGTTTGTAATCGAAACGCTGCTGACTGCGCTGGCCGACGAGTCAAAACGCGACTGGATGCTTATACTGGCAGGCTATCCGGAAGAGATGAAACAGATGTTCGACATGAATCCTGGATTAAAGTCACGCATTCCCGAATCAAACATATATCTGTTCGATGACTTTTCAGAGGCAGAACTAATGGAGATTGCCGAGAAATACCTCTCGCGCAACCGATACACACTCACGCCCGAGGCCCACTCGGCCCTGACGGAAAGACTTAAAGCCGACTATTCCCGTCGTGAAAAGAATTTCGGGAACGCACGTCATATAATCAATATGATTCAGACCGAAGTACTCCCCGCTATGGCCGTAAGAGTAACAACCGAGGGAGCGACAAACGAATCTGCCCTTACCGAAATAAAAGCGGCCGACATTCCGCAGCCAATCAGCCAGCGGCACATTTCGCGTCCGCGCATAGGGTTCACACTTTAAGCCTATGTCTTCGGATTAAGCCCTCCCGCAGTCCGGAATCTTAATGATTCCGGACTGCGGATAAATCACTCCGAATCGGTTGCAAAGATTCTTCCGGTTCTGTATGTAAAAAGTGTTCTTTGTTTTTATACATAATGCAAGGACAAATTCCCCCGTCCTGCGGAGAATCTGCGGGAGAAAGTCTATTGTCAATCCGAAATCCCGCAAAAAGAAAAAATTTTTTTACACTGAAAAAACTTCCCTCAGATAATTCAAAATACAAGGGAGATAATCGAAAATATGTCTGAGATAATTTAAAATATCTCAGACATATTTTTTGCTACATATACACCTGCTGATTCTCAAATACTTGGCAGGTGACCGTTTTCGTCTGTAAAACCTTTCGAAAAAGCGCCGCTGATTTTACAGTTGAAACATCTCCATAAACCCGAGCCGGCCTTCAGAGAAATCCCGTAATAGAACTACGGCGGAAAACTTTGCGAGATCGGCAACGTTCTACTCTTCAGAGAAAATTATCTCTAAAGCATAAAAATGCCTCACACTCAATTCCGGAAATAAAGAAAAGCGTCATCGGAACATAGGTTTTCCGACGACGCTTTTTATTAGTCTTTTCAATTCCGCACTATCCGGATTCCGCAACGTGCCGATTTCTATACTTTCATTTATAGCAAAGAAACGGAATCGTTCTAATAGACCGAAACGTGCGGCTTAGCTCAATTACAGCTTGCGAATCCAGATGTTACGGAAACTAATAGGCGCGCTGGGATCGCCGTGACTCTGCAAAAGAATAGGGCCTGCGCCATGCTTAACGACACGGGGGAAGCCGATATATTCGGTGGTTCCGATAATAGGAGTGTTGTTCTGAAGCAGAACGCCGTTCTGCAAAAGCGTTACATGGGGAAGAGAACGGTATGTACCGTCTTCTTTGAAAACCGGTGCGGTATAGATTATATCGTATACGTTCCACTCTCCCGGCTGACGCATCGCGTTTGCAAGAGGTGCCGACTGTTTGTAGATACTTCCGGCCTGACCGTTGACATAAGTCTTGTTGTTGTAATTGTCAAGCACCTGTATCTCATACATTCCCTGAAGATACACACCGCTATTACCTCGAGCCTGGCCGTCTCCCTGAATGTCTTTGGGAACACACCACTCGATGTGAAGCTGGAAATTCTCGAAATTTTCTTTGGTGCGTATATCTCCTTTGCTTTTATCGACTGTTACAATACCATTGTTAACAACCCATTCGGCAGGGCCACCATTGGTATTTTCCCACTTTGAAAGATCTTTGCCGTCGAAGAGTACTATTGCGTCAGAAGGAGCGGTAAAACCGCCGCCCTTTATTTCCGGACCAGGAGTTACAACGGGAACTTCGGGAGTATAGAACTCCGACATTTCAGGCTTCATGTCCGTTTGTGCCGCAACATACTGCAGGCCGGCAACCGACAAAATTCCGGTAAACAATACTTTTAGTTTCATATGTTTATTATTTGGTGTATTTGAACTTATTTTTTATCCTTGCTGTAAGACGATTTAACGAAATCTGCATTGAGCAAATAATTTACGCTTTCACGAACCCCTTCAACAATAGAAGGATTCTCGCTTTGCTCCAACTCTACGACGAAATTCTCAAGACCGGCCTTGTCGGCATTGTTGAAAATAGCATCATATCCTACCATTCCGCTCTGTCCTATTTCACGATAGTCTTTTATGTGGAACATCTTGAAACGTCCGGGATATTTCTTGAAATAATTAACAGGACTGTTCTGTCCCCAAACCGTCCAAAACACATCCATCTGGAAGAATACATATTCAGGATTGGTGTTCTCAAGCATTATGTCGTACATCTTCTTGCCTTCAACCTGCTGGAACTCGTGGCTGTGGTTGTGATAACCGAACTTAATGCCGCTTTCCTTACACATCTTGCCTATTTCATTCAAATATTTGCATTGCGTAAGAAGATCTTTCTGATTTTTGGGTACATTCATCCAGGGGCAAACAATATATTTCATACCTGCTACCTTATGATCAGCAATGCACTGTTTCCACCATTTGAGGGCTTCGGTGAAATCTCCGGAAGCAAGTTCCTGATCATTCAGACCACGGTTTGTATGAGAGGAAAGTGCTACCAATCCTGCCTTAGCGCAATCTTCCTTGAACTGTTGGGGAGTGCGACCATAGAATTTTCCGTCATTATAGTTGGCTGCCTCTACCGCGGTATAACCCATTTTGGCCAAATCGTTCAACAACTTGGTATAACTTTCGGAAACTTGACCGTCCTTATTTACGCCATCGAGAATGGAACGTAAAGAATAAAGCTGAATGCATACTTCCTTTTTATGCTTTGCCATATTCTCTGCAAAACTGTTTGCCGGAAGTAATATCAATGCTGTCAATAAAGCAATAAAATAAACCTTTATCTTCATATCTAATATTTTATCTTTGTTAATTATAAAGACTGCTCTGGAATTATACGTCGCAGACGTTTTCATACCAGAGCAGCCTGTTTAATTATTGTATTATTTTGCGAAACTCTATCAGTTCAGCACCTTAATACGTATGTTACGATACCATACATCGTCGCCGTGGTCTTGCAGACCGATATATCCCTCATGTTTTTCGCCACCGATATTGTTGAGAAGCTCGTATGCGATAGGGAAATCACCATCGGGTTTGAACTTGCTGGCTTGAAGCATTTCTGTCCACTTCGGTGTCCAAAGATGATATTCAAGAACGTTTTCGCCGTTCTGGCCATGAATTACAGTACCCTTGAAAACCATAATCTTTGCAGTATTCCATTCGCCTGCAGGTTTTGCATTCTGCGGTTTTGCAGGTATCATGTCATAAAGAGAAGCCGATTGACGATTACCGTCCTGACCAAGTTTGGCATCTACGTGGTTTTCGTTATCAAGAACCTGATATTCCGCGCAAGACTGCCAGATAGGAAGATAAACATATTCGCCATTCTCTTTAGCCATAACTTCCTGCGCCAAATAGAATATACCGGAATTTCCACCTTTCGAAATCTTATACTCAAGTTCGAGCTCGAAATTCTGGAATTTATTAGCAAAGATAAGATCGCCGCCGCCTTCAGCCTGCGCTTCACCGGTTCCGGAACCTTTCAGGTGTATTGTACCGTCCTGAACTTCCCAACTCTGTGGAGGAACATCCATACCGTAGCCACGCCAGCCATTAAGCGTCTTGCCGTCGAACAGAACGATATAGCCGTCCTTGTCCACAGGAAATGTCGAAATATCTACATTCTGTTTGTCTGCAACCTTATAATCAAGAGCAGCCTTATCCTTAGACGTTGCAGCAGCATCTTTCTCGCACGTACAATTTTCACACGTACAAGCGCACTTTGTTTTGTTCCCGCAAGAAGCGAGCAACATCACAGCAGCGGCAAAAACCAATGATATACGTTTCATTATTTTCTTTTTTTAATTCAACTTTTTATTTTAACACTTTGACGCGAATGTTACGATACCAAACATCATCGCCATGATCTTGAAGACCTATGAAGCCTTCATGGTTATCGCCTCCGCAATTATTCAGAAGTTTGAAAGCTGACGGCCATGCCGATTCACTGAACTTGCTTTCCTGAAGCAACTGCGTCCACTCAGGAGTCCAAAGTTTGTATTCAACAACTTTCACGTCATTCTGATAATGCTGCACCGTACCATTGTTTACCACAATCTTGGTTTTATTCCATTCGCCATAGGGCTTTGAATTTTGTGGATTGGCCGGTATCATATCATAAAGAGAAGCCGACTTTCGGTTATTGTCTTTTCCTAATTTCGCGTCAGGATGATTCTCATTATCCAGAATCTGATACTCGGGAGCAGAACAGAAAATCGGTTCAAGATTCTTGTTACCATTCTGGTCGATATTTGTAGCTTCTTGTGCCAGGTAGAAAATACCGGAATTAGCACCTTTAGCAACTTTCCACTCAAGTTCGAGTTCAAAATTCTTAAACTTATGAGCGAAAATTATATCACCGCCTTCATTACCGTTACTGCGCGAAAAATTAATAGCGCCGTCATCGATTTTCCAGCAATTAGGCAAATGGTCTTTACCGTAACCGCGCCAACCTTCAAGGCTCGTTCCGTCAAAAATAACGATACTTCCTTTCTGAACCGGCAACGTTAGAGCCTTAATCTGTGGACTCCCCAAAGAAGTCGAAACTAATACGGGAGTTTCTTTCACGCCGCTGCACGAAGTAGCAGCTCCTGCTATTGCGAGACAAGCCAATGAATAAAGTATTTTTTTCATAGTTTATTTATTCCTCAATATATGTGTTCTCTACACAACACTATTTAGGCATGTCGGGCAATTTCCAGCCTTCGCGATATGTATGTTTGATCAGTTCGTTTGCAAATTGCTGAGCATTTACAGGATCTGTCCATGTCTTGTTGAACGAAGGATGACCATTATGAATCGTAAAGCCGTCTTTGATTACAGTCTTGATTGTTTCGTTTTCGCCGATATTGGTGAAGCGCATGTTCGCACCATCCCATTCGAGCGTTTTGTTGAGAGCCTGAAGACGAACAGCAAGAACACCCATTACAACCATTTCGTTGAAAGGTCCAGCCTCTGCGAAATCGGAATTACAATTTACGCGGCTTGCTTTATTTTCCTTACAAGCGCGAACCCAGTCCATTTCATGAGAAACGTTAACGCGACGGCTAAGTTTGGGAGCATTGGGTTTGCGACCGGAAAGCAAGAACGGTTCCTGGCCGTAGCAACCGCAAACGAGAGTGTCTTTTGTTCCGTGGAAAATGGTAAGACCACCGCCAGGACCCATAAGTTCCTTGTTCTGGGGGAAACCTTTGGGACGATCGGGCATAAGACCGCCGTCATACCAATGAACTTCAACCTCGGGCATAGCAACCTTAGGCATATTATCACGAGCAGGGAATATCATTTTCACATGCTGTGCCTGTGGTGCACAAGCATTAAGAAGCAGTGTAGACGAACCCTCTACTTTTGTAGGATACTGCAACTTCAGAGCCTTGAAAGGCTGATGAAGGATGTGGCAAGCCATATCGCCGAGAGCGCCGGTTCCGTAATCCCACCAGCCGCGCCAGTTCCAGGGTTGATAAATGCTGTTGTAAGGATTCAGTTTTGCGGGTCCGGTGAACAGATCCCAGTTAAGAGTCTTGGGAACCTTGTCAACTTTTTCAGGAGCATTCAAACCTTGCGGCCAGATAGGACGGTCGGTTGCGCACTCTACTTTGGTTACCTCGCCTATTTCACCGTTCCAGATCCAATCGCAAACGAGGTTGGTTCCTTCCCACGAAGAACCCTGGTTACCCATTTGTGTTGCAACGCCCGTAGTATGGCGGAGTTTCGTAAGCAAACGTGATTCGTATACCGAATGCGTAAGCGGTTTCTGGCAAAATACGTGTTTGCCCATAGTCATCGCATCAGCGGTAATGATAGCATGAGTATGATCGGCAGTTGCGATAATAACGGCATCGATTTCTTTTGCAATTTCATCATACATCTTGCGATAATCCCAATATCTCTTCGCTTTGGGGAACTCGTCGAATACGCCTTTCGCGTAGTCCCAGTTTACATCGCACAATGCCACGATATTTTCCGTTTCCTTTACTGCATTGATATTGGCATGGCCCATACCGCCTATACCTACTACTGCGATATTCAATTTATCGGTAGGAGCCACGTGTCCGAAGCTTTTACCAAGAATAGAACTCGGAGCGATAGTCAGGCCTGCTACGGCTGCAGCTCCGGTCTTAAGAAACTGTCTTCTTGAAATGTTTGACATGGTTGTTCTTTTTAAAGGTGATTTTTTGATTTATTTATTGAATAAAATTTGCTTTCAAATATAATTCTTTATTTCTGAAAAAAAACGTTATCGGCGATTTTTTTTATTCAGAAGTCCGTATCCGTCGGTAAGGGTCTCTCGTCTGCGGCGTATTTCCTCTAATGTATCGAGCGTCCCTATGGCCGGAAGGTCATGCGAGCGGCTGTCTTCAAGGAATGTCCAGGCATATTCGGAGGCAACCGCGGAATCACGGATAGTAGGCAGTTGCGGATCGAGTTTGTTATTCTCGATGCTGTCGGCAAAACGCTGACAAAGAACGTCGATATTCTTTCCTCCGTGCGGCAGGCCTGTTATCTCGGTACGATTTACTCCGTGCAGGTCGACTATCGCCGTTTTAAAATCGTGCTGCATACGAACGATTCCTTTCGTTCCGATAAGCTCGGTGTACGAGTTGTGCGTCTGAACTTTCGAAAGCTGTCCGTATACGAATCCCTGCGTTATGTCGAAGACCACTCCGTTCTCAAACGTTCCCTGGCATTGCAGCCACCACGGATCCTTATAGCTCCACATGCGCACTCCTTGCGCGCGCCATGTTTTATATTCCGAACCTGCATACCAGCGTGCGATGTCGACGTAATGCATTCCACAGTCGTGAAAGGCCGGTCCTTCGTATTCATGCCCCTCTCCTGGAGCAAGTCCCGGGGTCATGTGGCAAACTCTTATTATTGCCAGTTCTCCGAGTTCTCCTTCCTCGAGATACTGTTTCATCTTTTTGTGATACCATGAATTGCGCAGGTAAAGATTCACCGTAGACAGCAAATTCGACTGTTCCGTAAGGTGAACCATTTCCCATTCCCGCTGCAGGGAATCGGCCACAGGCTTTTCAGATATTACATGTTTTCCGTACTTCACAGCTTTTTCTATCTGCTCTTTCCGGAAGTTCGCCAAAGTGCAAAGTGCCACAGCACTAACGGTAGGGTCTTCAAATATCGTCTGCTCGTTGTCTACAACTATCGAGGTGGGCGATTTTTCCTTTGCGTATTTTCTGGCAGCAGGGTCGACGTCGCAGATATAGGCCACATCCCAGCGGTTGCTTTCCTTGAAATGCGTTAAATATTTTTCGCCCATTCTGCCGAAACCGATAATTCCTACTTTAATCATAGTTGTATTAATTTCTTTGTTTTGGTATCCTGTCTTGGAAAGTTTATTTATTCAGTTTGCATTGCAACATCCGTGTCGTCTTCTTTCGGGGCGGGTTTAACCAAGAAGGAGCTTACCTCCCACAATATATATATAGGTATAAACACAGCCATAAGTGTAAACGGATCGGACGACGGCGTTATGATTGCCGCCACTACCAGAAGAACTACAATTGCATGGCGACGGTAAGTCGAGAAGAACGACCGGTTCAGAATTCCGAGTTTGGACAGTAGCAACGACACGAGAGGCAGCTCAAAGATTATTCCCATCATGAAAATCAGCATAAGGAAGTTATTCATATAGGAGTCTAACGACAACTGATTGCTTATGCTTGTACTGATCTGGAAATTATACAGAAATCTGAGAGTAAGCGGAAAGACGAGCGAATATCCCACCACACAGCCTATGTAGAACATTATAGTGCCGAACAGGAAAGCCCATCTCACTCCTTTTTTCTCATTGTCGTACAATGCAGGGCAAACGAATCTCCATATCTCATAGATAAGATAAGGGAATGTAACCAGCAATGCAAGCCAGAACGCCAATGTAATGTTAAGAAAGAACTGCGAGGCCAGCTTGATATTGATTATTTCCACGTGCATCGGTTTGTTCAGCTCGCCCGGTATGAAAGGACACAGCTCGTTGAGTTTTGCCAACGCTTTGTAGAGAAAGAAATCGTTGCTGCAAGGGGCCAGCACGACGCTGTCGAATATCTGCGGAACAAAAACAAGCCCTGCCGCCACAAGGACAGCCAAAACGACGAACACTCTCATCAGCATCCACCGCAAGGCTTCCAGATGATCCCAAAATGACATTTCCGTTTTTGCCGCCATGAAGAGAAGCCCTACGCCTAATCCTTGTTTTCGACGCCGTCCTGACGGTCGACATCGGTTCCGTCCTTTATATCTTTCTCTATTCCGTTAATTCCTTCCTTGAAGCTTCTGACTCCCTTGCCTATGCCGCGCATAAGCTCGGGTATCTTCTTTCCTCCGAACAACAGGAGCACCACAAGCGCAATTATTATAATCTCAGGCGCGCCGAGTGACCCGAGGAACAACAAACTAATTGTATTCATCGTTGTATTAATTAAATTTATTTAACTCTCACGGCCGATATCGCCGTATTTGTCTTGTCAAAATTACACAATTTCATCATAACAGCAAAACCTTTTTCTTTCATTTAAACACATTTTACAAACAATGAAAAACCTTTTTAAGGTTTATTTCGTGTTATACCGATATTTTTTGTTTTATTTAGACTACACAGTTATGAAATTAACTTTAGTTCGTAGTGCACCGGAGACAAATTAATGTGTTCCGGTACGATTGCCAAGAAAGGCGCCTTGCTCTTTGCCTGCAATGCGGAATGTGTAAGTCATTCACCGATATTGGGAACAAGTTCCAAAACACAAAAAACCAATTCTGCACTTAGGAGAATCGGCAGTACTTTTCCATAGGATTTTGCAGACAAAAACGGTCACCTGCCAAGTATTTGAAAATCAGCAGGTGTATATATGACAAAAAATATGTCTGAGATATTTTAAAATATCTCAGACATATTTTGAATTATCTC
>CAJKQZ010000073.1 GCA_905202115.1 uncultured Prevotellaceae bacterium
AATTTAAAATATCTCAGACATATTTTTTGCTACATATACACGCGCTGATTTTCAAGTGCTTGGCGGGTGACCGTTTTTGTTTGCAAAATTAAAAAGGTTTTTCATAATACGAAGAATGCCGCATGAACGGGTAAGGACATGCGGCATTTTATAGAATTTGTATGTCTTGTTATGCTTCTTTCAGATAACTGTTGACGTTGGTTTCGATGCGTTTTTCAACATCGTTGTGCTGCTCTTTGTTGAACTTCTCGCCGGTAATGTGTTCGTAGAGCTCGATGTAGCGGTTCGATATGTTTTCTACGATTTCGGGGGTCATTTCTGGAACTTTCTGCCCGTCTTTTCCCTGGAATCCGTTTTCCATTAGCCATTCGCGCACGAATTCTTTAGAAAGCTGGCGCTGGGGCTCTCCTGCTTCGAACTTTTCTTCATAGCCTTCGGAATAGAAATAGCGTGACGAGTCGGGCGTGTGAATTTCATCCATAAGTGTGATAACTCCGTCGTGCAATCCGAATTCGTATTTGGTGTCGACGAGAATCAATCCGCGGCTTGCAGCTATTTCAGTGCCGCGTTCGAAAAGTGCGAGCGTATATTTTTCGAGTATCTCGTATTGTTCTTTTGTTGCAAGGCCTTTGGCTATTATCTCTTCGGGCGAAATGTCGGCGTCGTGCTCTCCGATTTCCGCTTTCGTGGTGGGAGTGACTATGGGGTGGGGGAATTTTTGGTTTTCACGCATTCCTTCGGGCAGTTTCACTCCGCATATCTCGCGCACTCCGCTTTTGTATGCACGCCATGCGCTGCCGCACAAATATCCGCGCACGATCATCTCTACAGGAAAGCCTTCGCACATAACTCCTACGGTAACCATAGGGTCGGGAGTGGCAAGTTTCCAGTTAGGACAGATGTCGGTCGTGGCGTCGAGGAACTTTGCCGCTATCTGATTGAGCACCTGCCCCTTGTAAGGTATTCCTTCGGGCAGGATTACGTCGAAGGCCGATATGCGGTCGGTGGCAACCATTACGAGTTTGGTGTCGCCGATGTTGTAAACGTCGCGTACTTTACCGTGGTATACGCTTTTCTGGGCGGGAAAGGCGTAGTTCGTTTTCGTTAATGCTTTGTTCATCGCTATGTTATTGTTTAGTTTGATTGTCGTGTCTGTTTTTATTCCCGCTGTCGGTTTCGCTGTCATTGTTTCCGGCCGGAGTCTTGCGTTTCTCTTCGTCGCGCTCATAGGCTTCCACTATTCGTGTTACGAGCGGGTTGCGGACGATGTCTTTCTTCGTCATTTCTATGAATGCAATGCCTTTTACCCCTCTGAGAATACGCAAAGATTCAACGAGACCCGAGTTTTGCGACGACGGAAGGTCAATCTGTGTGCGGTCGCCGGTTATTATCATCTTTGTGTTGTAGCCCATTCGGGTAAGAAACATCTTTATCTGGGCCGAGGTGGTGTTTTGCGACTCGTCGAGTATTACAACTGCGTCGCTCAGCGTTCGTCCGCGCATGAATGCCAGAGGAGCTATTTGTATGGTGCCGTCGCCAAGCATTTCACGCAGTTTTGCGGGTTGTATCATCTCTTCGAGGGCGTCGTATAGCGGTCGCAGGTAGGGGTCTATCTTATCTTTCATGTCGCCGGGCAGGAAACCGAGTTTCTCTCCTGCTTCCACGGCGGGACGGCTCAGTATAAGCCGGCGCACTTCCTTGTTCTTGAGTGCACGTACTGCGAGGGCTATGCTTGTGTATGTCTTGCCCGTTCCCGCTGGACCGATATTGAAAATCATGTCGTGCTCGGAATAGGCTTTCACAAGGTTTTTCTGGTTCTCACTCTTGGCTCTTATGGGCTTGCCGTTAATGTTGTAGACGATAACTCCCTCGTCTTCCTCGTCGTATGGCTTGCGGCCTTTGGCTATGTCGATTATGTCGGTCTCGCGCAGCATGTTGTATTTCGCACAACGGCTCACGAGCATTTGAATGGTGTTTTCGAAATCGGCTATGTTGCTTTCGTCGCCCATTACCTTTATCACGTTGTCGCGCGCCACTATGCGCAGTTTGGGGTATAGCGCCTTGATCATGCGCAGATAGGTGTTGTTGGCGCCGAATAGTATCAGCGGATCTATCTCGTCGATTACGATATGTTTTTCGAACACTTTGCTACGGAATTTTAAGCGAAAGTAACGTAATCTGCCATAATTTCAAAATCTGCGGAGCTTTATTTGCAATAAAATCGGAGAGTGTGGGCAATTTGAAAACCGTGTAGTCAGGCGGGTCGGGTATATGTGTTTTTTGTTTTTTTTGCGGAATGCTGTCAGGCGTGGATATTTCTGTTTGTTTTGCGGCCGATGAAAATCGGTTTCCGCAGCAAGAAAAAATTATCTCTGAGATAATTTGAAATATGTCTGAGATATTTTAAAATACCTCAGACATATTTTTTCGGTGCTTTTTTGCTTTAGTGTAAACGGGCGCGATTGTGTCTGCAAAAAATGAACGTGTTCGTTTTGTCCGGCCCCCGTCTTTTAGTACCTTTGCAAAGATTTACAAGAATAAAAATCTAATCAAAAGGATGAATTTGCGATTCCGCTTTACGAAGAAACATTTCTTATATGTGTTCTATGGTATCATAGCCGTATTGTTTGTCGTGAAGCTAATATTTCCCGAAATAACCTGTAATTACGACAAGAAGGTCGCGAAAACGGATAGTGTAGCCGTCAGAGCGGACAGTATAGATATTTACCGCGCATGGGCCGATTCTATTATGTCGCAGCCGCGTGCCAAAGTACGTTTCGATTTCAATGCCGACGGCAGTCTGCGTAAACATAAGATATACAGTGTTCCCGATTTCGACAAGGCATTTCCCGATTCTAACCATGTGCAGCTTGCAACGGCAATGCGTTTCGGTGTTAAGCCGGTAAAGGACCGCGCACAGGCAGAGCAGCGCAAGGACGAACTGGTTTATGTGGGTTCCAATCCGTATTTTTACGTTAAGAAGCTGTACAGTTCCATTCCTTACCTTGTGCCGAGTGCCGCTGTGCTGCTCGAACATATCGGGCGCACTTTTCAGGACTCTTTGGCCGTAAAGGGCATTCCGCTTAACGTGATAATGGTTACCTCGTTGCTTCGCACGGAATACGATGTGGAGCGTCTGCGGCGTCACAACGGCAACGCCTCGCCGCAAAGCTGTCACCGCTACGGCACTACGTTCGACATTTCGTACAACAAGTATCTTATGGTGCAGGATCCCGATTCCGCGCCCGTGCGTCCGGTTCGCAACGATACTCTTAAGTGGGTTCTTTCCGAGGTTCTCGACGATGCCCGCCGCCAGGGGCTTTGCTATGTGAAATACGAGAAGAAACAGGGTTGCTATCACATAACCGCAAGATAATAATGCGCGTTTCGCAACGACGAAGCCGCCGTTGTTTTTCGGAGAATGGCGGCGCGTTCGTCTCCTTTCGCGATATGGATTTTAAATGAACCGCTATTTCATATATTTGTCCTACAACGGGGCCAACTATCACGGTTGGCAGCGGCAGCCTAACGGCATAAGCGTGGAGGAAACCGTTGAACGTGCGCTCACGCTTGTTCTGGGTGGAAATATCGACATTGTGGGAGCGGGCAGAACCGACGCGGGAGTGAACGCAACGTCTATGCCGGCTCATTTCGACTATGCCGGCGAACTCCCGTCCTTTGCTCCTTTGACGGCCGGCCGGACGCCGGAGCAGCAGTTGCAGTTCAAGCTTAACAGAATGCTTCCGCCCGACATTGCGGTTGAGAAAATAGTGCGTGTGCGCGACGAAGCGCATGCGAGGTTCGATGCCGTGGAACGCACATACCATTATTATATCACTACAAAGAAATCTCCGTTCCGTGCGGCGCATTATTTCAGAATTCCTTTCGACATTGATGTAGACAAAATGAACGAAGCTGCGAAATATCTCGTTAAGAGAGGCGATTTCGCCAGTTTTGCGAAGACGCATTCGGACGTGAAAACTACGGTGTGCGATGTGCGTCGTGCCGAGTGGGTGGATTTGGGAGATTGTGCCTGGAGGTTTGAGATTACGGCCGACCGCTTTCTGCGCAATATGGTGCGCGCGGTGGTGGGAACGCTTCTCGACGTGGGGCGTGGGCGCATGAAGCCTTCCGGCATGGAGAACGTGCTGGCCGATTGTGACCGTCGCGCTGCCGGTGAGAGTGTTTTCGGCGGCGCATTGTTTCTTTATGAGGTGAAATACCCTCAGAGCGTTTTCGAGTACTGAAAATAGGACGCTTATAATCTGTGCGGCGCCGGTGAGCAGGTTGCTTGCCAATTAATAATTTGAAATCATGTGGATTGTTTATGCTTTTTGTTCGGCGGCATTGCTTGGATTTTACGATGTGTTTAAGAAAAAGGCTTTGACCGCTAATGCCGTAATTCCAGTATTGGCATTAAATACCCTGTTTTGCAGTTTGATTTTCTTACCGTCGATTATAGGTTCGTATTCGGGATTGATAGACGTTTCGTCATCGTTTCATTTTCCGGAAATGGACCTGAAAATGCACGGATATATCGCTTTGAAAGCGCTTATAGTGCTTTCCTCGTGGTTTTGCGGCTATGTTGGAATAAAACATCTTCCGATAACCATTGTCGGCCCTATCAATGCAACGCGCCCCGTGATGACGCTTGTGGGTGCATTGCTCATATTCGGCGAGACGCTCAACGCGTGGCAGTGGGCCGGCGTGGCGTTTGCCGTAGTGGCGTTCTACATGCTTTCGCGCAGCGGCAAACGCGAAGGCGTTGACTTTGCTCACAACAAATGGATTGCCTGCGTGGTGGCAGCCGCCTTTCTCGGGGCTGTTAGCGCGCTTTACGACAAGTTCCTTATGGCTCCGGCTGGGCACGGCGGCTTGGCTATGGACAGGCTCGCCGTGCAGGGGTGGTATAATATCTACCAAATGCTGTTGATGTCGGTTGTGCTGTTTACGGTGTGGTATCCGCGACGAAGAGAGGGCGATCCGTTCCGTTTCAGTTGGGCGATAGTTGGAATTTCGGTGTTTCTTACGGCTGCCGATTTCATGTATTTTTATGCCTTGTCGCTTCCGGACGCGATGATTTCCGTTGTTTCTATGGTGAGGCGCGGAAGTGTCATTGTGTCGTTTATTTTCGGAGCATGGGTGTTCAGAGAGCGCAACCTGCGTTCCAAAGTCGTGGATTTGATACTTGTGTTGCTCGGCATGGCTTGCCTTTGGATAGGAGCGGAGTAGGCCAGGCGGCAATGCTTTCGGCGGCAAATGATAATCATGTTTTGGATTATTGCTGTGTATGGCCGATTTTTAATCTTCGTTAACGTTTTTCCTCGGCCGTTCTGCGTGCTTTGCGAAGCCTTTGTTTATGCAGGAAAAAATATGTCTGAGATAATTCAAAATATCTCAGACATATTTCAAATTATCTCAGAGATAATTTTTATTATCTGCGGGAGGCGATTTTTTACGTCTCTTGTTAGATGTGAATAGTTGTTAAGAATTGTTTCTTTGTGGCGAAGCAGTAAAAAAGAGTCTACCTCATCTTCTGCGGTGTCCGAAATGAATCGCCATGCTTCGGAGCGTGGCTTTTCGAAAAGTGAGATAGAGGGAAATGTGGGCGGGTAATGCTCTGTTGCAAGCTACGTGCCTTAAAAATAAAACTTGTGTGGCGCGTTGTTCTTCCACATACCTTTTGTGAAGTCGGGGATGTCGACCGGCATTCCGCCCGAGCGTGCGGATATTTCGCTCAACTCTGAAATTACCGACCATTCGGCGGCGTCGTAAACATCCATATCGAGCGGCAAGCCCTTGTTGAGGCAATAAATAAGGCGGCTGTCCATTACATAGTTCATTTCGTTGTCTATGTTCTTGGCGCGCGCTTCGTGTCCCCAGCGTTTTGTAACCTCGTGCTCGAACATATTTTCGCGCTCTTCGGTTTTTGCGTATGCCTCTTCCTCGGTGTCGCCGTCAAACATAATGCAGGGACGCGGATATTTCTGCGTGAACCCTTTAGTGCCGCATGTTGTCATGAAACGGCTGTATGGGCGCGGCGTTCCCACGTCGTGTACAAGCAGAATGGTGCGGCCGCGTTCTGTTGTTATTATCGAAGTGTTGATTTTGGCGCTTGTTCCGGAGGGTGCGTAGGATGAAAGCGATACAATCTGCTTCATGCGGTCTCCTCTGTGAATTCCGAGCGTAAGGCATATCGGGCCGAGCCCGTGAGTGGGGTATGGGTTGCCGCCGTGGTTTGCGAAAGCGTTTATGTTCCACGCCGAAAGCTGGTATGTAGGTTTGCTTTCTCCGTTTTCAAAGTCCATTACATGGTGTATGTACGCTCCTTCGGCATGGGTTATTATTCCGAGCTTTTCTTCGTCGGCCATGCGCATTGTTGCCAGGGCAAACGGATCGTAGCAGCAGTTTTCCAGCATGAAGCAGTGGCGGCGTGTTTTTTCGGCAGTGGCAACTAATTTGCGGCATTCCTCAGCCGTGACTGCTGCCGGAACTTCAACAGCTGCGTGAATGCCGCATTGCATGGCGTGACAGGCAATGTCGGCGTGTGTATTCCACGGAGTGCATATATAAATAAGGTCTATATCGCCATCTGCGCACATATTTTTCCAGCCTTCCTTCCCGTAATATTTTCTTGCAGGGGAAAATCCCTTGCGTTTCAGCTCTTCGGCGGTCGCGTCTACGTTTTCCATGTGACTGTCGGCCAAAGCGGCAATCCTTGCTCCACGGATGAACGCGTAGCGCCTTGCTGCGCGCATTCCGCGGTTGCCGAGGCCGACGATTCCTATGCGGACTGTAGGTATCGGCTCGCAGATAAGGTTGAGTACATTGTTTTCTGTTACCATTGCAGACTTATGCGTGTGGCGGATTTGTTTTTACGGCAGGGATGTATTGCGGATGCTTATGTGCGGCCTGTGAAATGCACGTGTTTTCTGAAAAAAACAAGGATTTGTTCCGTTGTAAAGAGCAAATCCTCGTAAAAGTTATTTCCGGAGATACCGTTATTTCTTGCGGGCCTGTCCGTAGCGGCTCATGAACTTGTCTACGCGGCCGGCGGTGTCGACGAGTTTCGATTTTCCGGTGTAGAACGGGTGAGAGCTGCTTGAAATTTCAAGTTTTACCAAAGGATAAGTCTCGCCTTCGTACTCTATCGTGTCGTTCGTCTTGCATGTGGAGCGCGACAGGAACATATCGCCGTTGCTCATGTCCTTGAACACAACGGGGCGGTATGTCTCGGGATGAATGCCTTTTTTCATTGCTGTATGTAGTTTTTATGTTTGAATCGCCTAAAAAGCGGTGCAAATTTACATTTTTTATTTTGTTGGACAAAGTTTTGTCTGTTGTTTTTGCTGATATGGGTATTTTTATATGTGTAGCCATGTACAAAACGGTTGCAGTGTGACGAAAGCGGAAATGTGCTTTGCCGTAAGGTTTTGCAGACAAAAACGGTCAGTTGGCAAGCACTTGAAAATCAGCAGGTGTATATGTGGCAAAAAATATGTCTGAGATAATTCAAAATATCTCAGACATATTTTGAATTATGTGCCTTGTATTTTGAATTATCTGCGGGAAGTTTTTTACAGTGCAAAAAAATATTTTTTTCACAGGAGACCTGTTTCGTAAACCCCCGCTTTTTACTGATTTTTTGGCGGAGCCGTTTTCGGTTTGCATTGTTATCGCATTATTCTCCGTATATATTCATCTTCGGGTTTTCTACGACTTTTAGCGACAGATGTGGCGATTCAGTCCACGCTCCGGTATAAAAAAGGCTGATAGGACTGTAAAACTGCAAGAAACGGAGTGAGAATGCCAAAGGTTCCGTTCGGCCGTTCTGCGAACGGTGCGGCCTTTCGCATTTACGATTATGATAAAAACAACTCCCCGACGGTTTTTCTCACTGTCGGGGAGTGTTCTTTTTTGTATAACGTTGGAATATATTCCTGCGTGTGGATTCCGGATAATTCTTATTCTCACCTATATATCAGCCTCGGTGTCGTCGATATATTTGGGCGACGCGCCGTAATCGTTTTCAAACGGTTCGCTGTCAAGGCAGCAGAATACCAAAAATATAATCTGGTAGATAAATATTCCTATAGAGAACAGGAGGTATTTCAGAAGAAGTGCTATTATGAGCTCGTATCCATATTCTTTCATACCGCAGGTGCCGATTATTGTAGTGATAAAGTCGTAGCCCAGGAGTATTATGAACGAGAATTTCAGCAGCGCTCCTATTCCCCACCACCAGCCGCTTCTTCCTGTGTCGTGCAAGCGGCGGAATGTCAACGGAATTGTCAGCAAATCCAATAGTCCGCCGACGATTGGGGTTAGAAAGAACGACACAATATATACCAATAGTTGTGTCCACCAGAATTCGGAACGGCGTGAGCGGCCCTGGAACCGGAATATTTTATTTGCCGCAGCGTTTATGGCTTCTGAGAAGCTTAGGGAAGGAGTGGCTTCAATCATTTTTCTGTGAGTTGTTTGTTGCTTGCTGTTTCTGTTTTTCCGTGTTCTTTTTCGTGTACGCGTTTCCTGTTCCTGCCGGCGGAGAATGCGTCTTCGTGTATTTCGGTCGGGTTGCTTTATGCCTCGTACATGTCGGCAATGTTCTTGGCCGCGCGCCTTATCATCCTTTTCAGGCTTTCCGGCTCAATCACCCGCACTTCGGGGCCGTAATACAGCAATTCGCGCACGAAATCTTCCGATATGGCGACGTCCATTTCGAAGCGCAGCGGATATGTTCCGGCTTCTTTTTCCGGTGCATGGCTTTTGCCTGTGCGGTGCGCCGATGTTTCCCGCTGCGTTTCGTGCAGCGGGCGTGTGCGGAGGTATGCCGCGGCCTGCGTGTCGGCTTCTATTATTATGTGGTCGGGAACGAGATTCATTCCGCCGTATGCTCCGAAGCTGTGCTCGAAGTAGCGTCTGGCGCTGAACGACGTGTCGGTGCGGAAGGTGCGTCTTGTCACTTCTATCTGCTCCATTCTGTCGAGGGCGAATGTGCGGATTTCGTTGTGGTGCTCTGAAAAGCCCACGGCATAGCATCTTCCGCGAAATGTTCTCAGGCAATATGGTGCAAAGAAGGTTGAATATCCCTGCTTGTCGAACGGCCGGTATTTTATTTCCGTCCATTCCCGTTTTTCCACCGCTTGGGCCATTGCTGCCACGTACTTGTATCCGGCGGGCTGCGGTTCGTCTATGTAAACGTGCGTTGCGTCGTCATCCGTTCCGCTGTCGTATCTGAACAGCTGCTTCATGAAGTCCTGCTCTCTCGCGTCGTGCATGTCGAGGCTGTAATATCCGCTTTCACAGCGCAGTCTTATTCCGAAGCGTTCCTCGAGCAGGTGTTTGTTGTCGTAGAAAGTGCTTGCGGCCATGCGTCGTGCGTTCTCGTCGCTCCGGCTCCAGGCTTCTAATATCTCGTCTCGCGTAAGTTGTCCTCTTCTGAACAGCAGGCGTGCCAGCCATATTGCTTTGTTGCGGCTCATTGTCGGTCGGGTTTTTGAAATTTGTCGTAAAATTATGGCTTTCTGTTCCGAAAATCCCGTAATCTTTCGTGAAGTATTATATTTCTGCGTTCAGTCAAAGCGGTAAATCACATATCCTCCCGGCTCGAGTGTGAGCCGCTGTTCGTCTTTTGCCCGTATTTTCCGTTGTGTTCCGTTGGGCAATACTTTTCTTACCTTTCCGGTCTTTTCTATTTCGACGTTCTGTGCGTTGTCTATGTCGCGGTTCACTATCATGAGAAAATGTTTCGCTCCGTTTTCAAGGTGCGATATTAGCAGTCCCTGTCCGTCGGCTTCGATTCTCGAAAATGGCGCCGGCAACTGTTCCGGCCGTCTTGTTCCCAGCGGCAGTTCCTTGCCGGTGTGCCCCACGTTCACCGCTTTTGCTCCGAGAAACACCCATGTCAGATTCCGGATTTCGTTGTTCAGCTCCTTTACGAGGTAGTATACGTGTGTGCGCCGCCCGTCTTTCGCAACAGGTGCGTTGTGGAAGTTCCACACTGTCCTTTCGGGCGTCCAGTAGGTGAAATATTGTATGCATTGCGCGCCGTAGGCCAGCGCGCTGAACGCTTCCAATCGCATGTGTACGCTTGTGGGAGTGGGATAGGGATCGTGCGCGGTGCTGAGTACGAAAGCCCAGAACGGCATTCCGTTGCGCGCGGCAACGTTGCGCACAGTCTCAAGGTTCTCGTAGAACGAGGGGCGCACATATGTCTTTCCGCCTTCCTCTACTATGGGATAGAAATCGTAGGATATTTGCGGGAGCGCCACTTCGTCAACGAATCTCTGCACGTATTCCTCGTAATTTTTCGTGCCTAAGGCTTCCGCGCTCACTAAGCTCGGCAGCAGGTTCAGGTATACGGTGTGATTCCTGTCGGCCTCGTACACGCGGTCGCGGAATTCCCTCAGTGCCTTGAAGCCGTGCGCCGTAGGCTCGTCGCGCAGAAACCAGCCGGCCACCATTTCGTCGTCCTTGAAGCGGTTCACCACTTCAGCCGTGTTCGCTTCTATTTCCGGACACATCATCATTAGTTTCACACCCGTTCCCTTGCAGGCTTTCAGCCCTTCGGCCGCCTGGGCGGCGCTGGCAAAGTGAGAGAACGAGATGTTGAACCCCGCGTTGCGCAACTCGGCGTAGCGTTGCGGCGTGAGGTTGCTTTCGGGCAATACGGAGTACCACGCCAAGATGGGAAACTCCCCGCCCGTGGGGTTTTTGTAGGGTATTCTGTCGGCCGTGACGGCGGCATACATGCCGGTAAGCAGCATTATCGAAACGGTGATTCGTTTTATCATATAGGAATGGTGTTTTATATGTGTCTGTCCGGCGGTTTTTCTTTCTTCCGGCGGATGCTGAGCGTAAATATAGCAAAAGGCGAGCGCAGAGCAAAATAAGCTCGCTTATTTTCTTTGCCG
>CAJKQZ010000074.1 GCA_905202115.1 uncultured Prevotellaceae bacterium
AACTCAGACCGTTCACATAGTGTAGATCTTTTCCGCTGACTGTTATGTTTATCTCGTCGCCGGCTGCATATGTGTTCTTGTCGGATTTGAGTGTGAGAGAACCTGAAACTTTGTCGTTCGAGTTGCTTACTCCTCCGTCGAGTTCAGTGGTTACGCACGAGATGTCGTATGCGTCTATAAGCCCGTTGCCGTTGATGTCGCCAGCGCTTACGTAGTCGAAGTCGCTGTCGCCCCTACGCAGACCGGTATAATTCATGTAAGAGGTGAGATCGTTTTCGTCAATGCGCTTGTCGTGGTTGATGTCGCCCTGATATAAACTTTCTGTTCCAGCCACTTTGAATACGTAAAGCTCGCGGCCCGATCCGAAGTTGCCTGCGGCAGCGCTGATATGCATGCGAATGTAGCGCGCCGTCGGATTGCCATTGAATTTGAATGTCTTGGTAGATCCGTCTTTAGCCCATTCGAATTCTATGGGCTCGCTCCATGTCTGACGGTCGGTACTGTAGCTTATTGTGCCTTTCAGCAAGGTTCCGTTGCCGGCATCCTCTCGCGGCATGTATTCGAGGCGGTCGAGCGTGTTGACCGAACGGAGGTCTATCGTCATGTCGGAGGGTACCGCTTCGCCTTTGCCCCATTTTGTGTGCCATATAGTCTTCTCGTCGAAGTCGAACAGTTTGTTTACGCCGCTTCCGCCCTGGTTTTCACAAGTGGTCTGTGCCTTGATTCCCTTTATGGCCAGTTCCAAAGGATTGGCTTTTGTCGTTGCGCTGGCTGTGGTCCATTCGGAATGTCCGTCTTTGTTGACAGCACGCACCTTAAAATCGTATTTCGTTTCGGGCTGCATTCCTTCAAAGGTAAATTCCGTGTCGCGAATGGTGGAGTATAGCATTCCGTCGTATTCCACTTCGTAGAAATCGGCGTTTTGTACAGCTTTCCACGACGGGGTCAATGTGAAACAGCCTATGTTTTCGTCGGAAAAGGCGACGTTTGGTGCGGCGAGCGTTCCGCTTTGTTTCAGCAAACGGTCGGGCATGGAAAATTCGAAGCCCGTCACTTTTACTTCCACTTCGTTCGAGGAAATGTCGGTTTTGCCGATTTTTACGAGCAGTTGCGGATTTTTTGTTATCGCTATTTTTGAGTATTCGCTGCCAGGTGTTGAAAAACGGTTCAGGTTAGGAGCCGCATTATAGTAATAAACGTTTTCGGATTTCTCGTAATCGGCGAGCGAAGTTGCCTGCACGAGCTTTATGTTCTTTTTGCCTACTTTCGCTTTTACTCCTTTGGGTTCGCAGCTTACGTTTATGCGCAGTTCCGTCTGCTTTTGCGGTTCGAAACCTTCGAATTCTCCTGTCGTAGAAGCGATTTTTACAGTAAGTTGACGTTTGTTTTTTATGGCAGTCGAGGTTACGGTGTTATTTACGCATACCCCGTTAAGATATTCCTGGCTTTTGCCGTCGTCGTCATACTCGTCGAAAGTCGAAACTCCGTCGCCGCACGAATAGATCTCGTATGCCCGGAAATCTTTTCTTATCTGCGATGGATTGTTGTTGGGATTCGTCATCGGAATAATGGCATCGGCCTTCACGAATACGGGCAGTTTCCACAGCGGAGCGTCGTAGTTGTTTATTATGCGCCCGCCTTCGTAAGTATCTCCGTTGTAATAGTCCACCCATTTGCCTTCGGGCAAATAGATTCCGTCGCGTATGTCGTTTCCTTCCTTGTCGGCTTTGGTTTCCTTGTATATGGGAGCAATGAGGAAGTTCGGGCCGAAAAGGAACTGGTATTGCGTGCTTGTGCCGAGGGTGTAGTCGTTGGGATAGTCGAGGAACATGGCTCTGATAATGGGCTTCCCGTTCACGGCCTCGCGTGCAATGCTGTATGTGTAGGGCATAAGTTCGCTTTTCAGCTTTAGGTAGGAGCGGTTAATGCTTGCTGCCGGTTCGCCGAGGATTTCCGGATATTTCGGGTTGCTTCCCCAGCCGTCCATGTTTAGTTCCATAGGAGTGAAGGTCTTCCATTGGAATTCGCGCACGTTTACCGGCACGTTCTTTCCGCCGAAAATTCCGTCTACGTCGGATGTGATGTTCGGTTGCCCCGAGAGCCCCGAGCCTATGAACGTAGGAATGTGGAAGCGTATGTATTCCCAGTCGCCTCCGGTCTGGTCGCCGCTCCATATGCCTGCATAACGCTGTGTGCCGGCCCAGCCGTCGAGCGAAATTATGAACGGTCGGGCGTTAGAACCGTAGTATGGCATGATTTCGCCTACGTCGCTCACGCCGTTAAGCCCGAAACTGTATCCCCAGCCTACCCAGGCAACATCGGTCTTCAGTACGCGTACTCCTGCGTCGCGCACTTCTTTCACTATGTCGCGCTGAAGCAGCGGCTCTATACCCTCTTTGGGATGAAGGTCGCTTTGTGTCCAAAGACCTATTTCCACACCTTTTGAGCGGGCATAGTCTCCGAATTCCTTTAGGTTCTGAATGTTTCCGTCGAGTGTTGATGTCTGGCCGTATCCTGCGCCGTATCCGTCGTTCGGAAGGAACCATCCGAGAGGCATGTCGTTGTGGATGTAGCGGTCGATTGCTGCCCGCGCCGAGAATTGGTAATTGTTTTTTTCTCCGTTCAGACTTTCTTTGGTTCCTCCGTTATCTTTCTGGCTTTCTTTGTAACGTTTCCCGTCTTCGAACAGCATTGAGCCGTCTTCGGCTTCGAGCCAGTAGTCGCGGTTGTAGGCATTCAGGTGTCCTTCGTAGAATCCGAATTTAGGAAGCAGCACGGGATTTCCCGTAAGCCGGTAAAAATCGTTCAGCAGTGCGGTGGCTCTGTTGTCGACCATAATGAAAACGTCGAGATAGTTTTCCTGGTGTGAGAGTATTGCCTTGCCTTTTTCTGTTTCGCCGAAGTCGTAGCGTCCTGGTTTGAATGTGTGCCACATAAGTCCGTAGCCTTTGGTGCTCCAATAGAAAGGAGTAGGCGAGGCCACTCCGCCGTCCACCCAGTTGTTTGTATTTTCTATCGCTATGCTTTTGCCTTTATGGCTGAAACGGCCGTTCTGCACGCCGCCGCCGTAAAAGTATTCATCCTCTCCGGCGCGCAGCGTAAGGGTGGTTTTGTTGTTTTCAAAGCTCACGGGTTGCAGGCTTTCCATTACTTTTTTGTCCATTTCCTTGTCGGTTACGGTCATTAAGCCTGTGTTGCGGTCGAGCTCTATTTCCACTCCGCGAGAGGATATCCTGATGTTCGAGGCGGAACTTTCCACTTCTATGTCGCCTGCTGCTCTCCGCGCGGAGTTGACAAGTATTCTGGCTTCCGGCTTTGCCTGCGGATTGCGTACTATCCCGCCGTTGTCATCACGGAAAAGGCGGAAGATTTTGTTGCCGTAGAAATCTATCGTAAGGCATTTGCCGTTGTCGTAAAGCACTTCGACAGTCGTGTTGTTTATCTTTTGCGCTTTAGTGATTTTTGCGGGATTGTCTTGCGCGATTCCGCTGATAAAAGGAACGGCCGAGGCCGTTGTGGAATTCATGATTATTGTAGCGGCTGCCAATGGGAAAGATATTGCAATCATGGCACGCCTTATGCGCCGAAAGTGCTTAGGCTTTTTCATAGTTTAGAGTAAAAGTAATTAAGTGTTTGTTATTCATGGCAAAAGTATAGCAAAGAATGCGTTGCACCAAATAAAAAATAATTTTATTTGGCGTCGTAGCCGGTGCCGGTCTGCAAATTCCATGCCGCGGTTCGCACATGGGATTTCGATACAGACAAAAACGGTCACCTGTCAAGTAGTTGATAATCAACGGGTGTATATATAGCAAAAAATATGTCTGAGATATTTTGAATTATCTCAGACATATTTTCGATTATCTCCCTTGTATTTTCAATTATCAGCGGGAAGTTTTTTTCGTTTTTTAGAAATATATTTTTTTTCTTAGGAATGTGATTTTTTATTTCCTGTGCGGTTTCTATTTTTTCGGGAAAGGTATTTCTTCAGAACGTCATGCGGAGCATTAGCCGGATTCCCCATTTGTTTGTGTCGGGATCGTTGAGGTAGTTCAGGCGTCGCACGTATTCCACATGGAGTATCTTGAATATGTTGTGTATGCCGGCTATGACTTCGAAGTATGGTTTGTTTTTGTCCATGACTTTGCTTTGGTATTTGAACGTTCCGTCGCTTTTGAATTCTCCCGGGAAATAGAACAGGCGGCTGTCGTTTGCATTTTTCTCGAGCAGCGGGTTATTTTTGTCGGTAAGAGTTCCCCAAAGCATGTTGAAGCCGATGTATTCGCGCCATTTGAGCTTGCGTATGAGAGGAATACGGTTGAAAATCTTTCCGTTCATGTCCCAGCCGGTCATTAATGAAACGAAACGGTCGTTCATGAATTCCATGTTGTCGATGAGCGAGAATGTCTGGCGCTCTTTTATGTACGACAGGTTGGCCGCCGGCATTATGAGCAAGGGAAAAGGCACTTTGTTCCACTGTATTCCGCCGCTAAGATAGGTGTCTATTCTTCCCCATGACGACATGTACAGGCGTTTGTATATTGTGGCTTCGGTGTAGTTGTATGTGTAGTCGCTCCCGAGCACGTTTTTGAATCCCATTGTATGGTTGAGTTCGAAAATAGGTGCATCGTTGTTGGTGGCAATGCGTCGTTGTTTCGTGTTTATGTAGGTGACTCCCGGTTGGAAACGCAGGCCGAGCATAAGGTCGGTTGTGTTCAGTTTTTTGAGATAGGAACTTTTGTCTCTTGACGGTGTGCCCGCTCCGTCGAGAGGCTGGTAGAAAAGCGCTGCGGTGGCTTCGTTGCTTTCATTCTTGACCTGTGCTGTGAATTTAAGCCCGTTGCCCCATTCGCTTTCATACAGCATGCGCAGTTTGCGCACATAATTCATGTGGTTCACCTTTTTCCAGTGGAAAGATGTGAACACGTTGTCCTTGTCGGTGGGCATGAATTTGTCGGAGGGCGAAGCGTCGTCGTACTGATAGGTGAAGGTAAGATTCTTTACAGGAAACTCGCGCGGCAGATAGGCTTTGCGGTTGAAAGAATAGGTTACCTCGCCCATGCCTTTCCATTTATGGTCTTTGAAACCGTAAGCCACATATCCTTTGGCAAACAAATGCGGATTCAGGTTGGCTGTGGTCTGTCCGCTGAGGCGTAGCCGGAATCCGTCGACGAAGTTATGAGAGAATATGGTGTTTATCGGGCCTATGTCGACCTTGCTTGGCTTCTCGCGGTTGGTGGATGTTTCCACGAAGTTCTCTATGAACGCTTTTGCCACAAAGAGTATGAAGCGGAAACCTTTGATAGACTCCATTTTCTTGAGAAAGTCGTTCATAGAACTCTCTTTGGATGTGAGCGGAGTGGGACGTACTGAATCCCAAAAGGCGTCGTCTTGCATCATAGCGTTGACTTCGAGGCGCTCGTTGCCGAGGAATTTGAAACTCTTGTCGGGAATCTCCTGCAAAGAATAGTTGCTGTAATGAGTGTCGCGCTTTATGTGAAATTTTGAAACGGCGCTTATAATGCTCATCTGCACTATCATGTTGTCGTTGGTAAGCACCTGTTCTCCCGTAGGCAGGGTTTGGAATTCCTGTGTTACTATCATGTCGCTTACAAAGTTCACTCCGTTGTTTTTTGGAATGTTTAGTGTGGCTTTGTGAACGCGGTAGGTTGAATCGGTCATGATGTAAAGGCTGCCGTTGAACCCGAAGTCCTGTGAATTGTTTGGAGTGAAAGTTACTTCGAAGCAGCGCACTCCGTCTACATCGAGAGTGTCGGCTATAAAATACCGGTAGAACGAAATTCCGTTTGTAGATGACAGTGGGCTTACGAAATCGCTTTGAAGCACGTGGATGTTGTTGTCGTATATGTCGACGTCGGTGAATACGTCCTCAATCATTGTGGTTACGATGTCGCCGGTGTTGAAGAATTCATTGAGACCGGTAGATTTGCGTCCCTCGATGATAGTTTTGTCAACATTGCCGTCTTTCTTGAAGATTCGTTTCGAAAAATTTTCGTCCACAGAAATCGGCAGTATAAGCTTTCCTGTTTCAGGGCACGTCTCTACGCGCTCCTTGAGAAACGGCATTTTCTTGAATTTACCGTCTTCAAATACTTTTTCGGTGAATTCGTTGAACGCAAAAGTTATTTTCTCATACTTTTGATAGCTGAAATAGTCGTGCTGTTTTAAATCGCTATGTTTTTTTGCCGCTATTACCTTGCGCATAAGCTCTACGGCAGGATTGTTTTTGCGGTCGTATTTCTTTTTCTTTCCTTTGACACTTACTCCTTTTATGGCCTGCGAATTCATTTCGAGGCGGACTTTCAAGTTGTCGATAGGGCCGCTTATAGGTATTTCTATCTTCGTAAATCCTACCGACGAAACCGTTAGCTTGTTCCAGCCTTTGCGGTAAGGAACCGAGAACTTTCCGTCCGTGTCGGTGGCTGCGCCTACGCCTTTGCCTTCGTAATAAACATTGACGTAGGGTAAAGGTGCTCCCGACTTGGCGTCGACAACCGTTCCGCTCACGGTCTGGGCCATGAGGCGCCCGTTTTGTGCTGAAAGCAAAACAACGGTAATTGAAAACAGCAGGTATTTGAACTTGTTTGGCACTTTGGTAGTTTGTTACGTTGGTATTTTAAACAAAAGCTCCGTCTCCACAAAAAATTGCGGCGGCGAAGCTTTTATATTGTTATCTCGGTGTCGTGCAACTCGTATAATGAGTTTTACGAGTGCATGATCAATCTATTTCTTCGTCTGATTCTTCACCACCCATTTCGCGAATAGCGTTTTTAAGTATGGTATATTGTTGGAAGAGATTGTTTACGGGTATTTCGTTTTTGGTGTAATCGTGCATCGGGCTCTTGAGGAAGAAACTCAGGAAGCGCTGTATTCCGTAGCGGCCTGCACGCGCAGCGAGGTCGCTTAGGAGAACGAGGTCGAGCAGCAGAGGAGCGGCAAGGATAGAGTCGCGGCAAAGGAAATTGATTTTTATTTGCATTGGGTATCCCATCCAGCCGAAAATATCGATGTTGTCCCAGCCTTCTTTATTGTCGTTGCGCGGCGGATAGTAGTTGATTCTTACTTTGTGATAGTAGTCTTTGTATAAATCGGGCTGTTTGTCGCCGTCGAGTATCGATTCGAGTGTGGAAAGTTTGCTGACTTCTTTTGTGCGGAAGTTTGCAGGCTCGTCGAGTACCAGACCGTCGCGGTTGCCGAGGATGTTGGTCGAAAACCAGCCTGAAAGACCGAGGCAACGTGTGCTGAAAATAGGAGCGACGCCGGATTTCATAAGAGTCTGGCCGGTCTTGAAATCTTTTCCTGCGATAGGCATCTTCGTCTGTTCCGCAAGTTCCCACATTGCAGGGATATCGACCGTAGTGTTAGGCGCTCCCATAATGAAAGGTGCGCCTTCTTTGAGCGCGGCATAGGCGTAGCACATTGAGGGTGCTATGTGTTCGCAATCATTGCTGTCGATAGCAGCTTCCAGTGCTTTGAGCGTGTTATGTACGGGCTCGTAAACAGGAACGTAAATCTCTGTCGAGGCAGCCCAGATGACAACGATTCGTGCACAGCCGTTTGCTTCTTTAAAGGAACGGATGTCGTTACGAAGTTCGTCTACCATTTGCCGGCGTGTTGCACCGTGTTTTATATTATCGCCCTCGATACGTCGTGCATAGTCGTGATCGAAAGCAGCTTTCATGGGGACGATTTTCTCAAGCTCGTCTTTTACCGGATTGATGTCTTTTTCTTTGAGTACTTCTGCGTTGATTGCGGCTTCATATGCGTTCTGTGGATATGCGTCCCATGCGCCGAAAACGATGTCGTCGAGTTTCGTTAAAGGAACTATCTCGCCGTAATGTTTGTATTGCTTGTCTTTGCCACGGCCTACGCGAATCTTGTCGTATTGGGTCATCGATCCTACCGGTTTGCTCAAACCTTTACGCACCATAAGCGTACCGGTTATGAAAGTGGTGGTTACTGCGCCCAACCCTACGCATAAAACGCCTAATTTACCTTCTGCGGGTTTTACTTCTGTAGATGTCATTTCTGTTATTCTGTTACAACGATAAAATATCGTTTGTTTTTATTACAATAATGTTTGTTGTTTTTATTTTTTCTTGAATTTAAGACCTATCTGCATACCGCTGTAGTTTTTTGCCATTGTGGCAATTGTAGAAATTGCAGAACTGTTTGTCTGTAATGTGCTGAGACCTTGCACTAAGGTCAGTATTTTGTCGGCATTGCAGGTAATCTCTAACGAGCTGCCTAAGTTTGCTGTCGTGGTGATGGCCTTTTTGGATAGTGCAGGAGTGAAAGTCAGTTTATCGTCTTTGAACAGGTATGTGCCTTTCGCTGTTTTTTGGGAATCTTTCTTGAATGTGCATGTGTATGTACTGTCATCCGAAAAGGTCAGGGTTAAGTCGTTGGGAGCGATTCCTTGTTTTTCAAGAATAGAGTTTATTTGGCTTTCTATTTTCGAGGAAGCCAATTTGCCGCCGGCTTGTGCCAGCAGATTGTCGGATGTGAATTTTATGTCGGCGCTCTCATAAATCCAGGTACCTGTAATTTTGTCGGTGCTGGAGCCTGTTATCGATGAAATTGCCGATTTGGCTTTGGCCAGAATATCTGATAAACTTTGTGCCTGTAGATTGCAAAAAGAAACGGAACAAAATATAAATGTTGCGGAAATCAGTTTTAATAGCATTTTATTACTTTGTTTTATTGTGTGTGAATCGTTTTATTGTTCGTTTAGTTCGTTGAGGTATTTTTCTGCGTCCAGTGCTGCGCGACAGCCCGAAGCTGCAGCCGTGACGGCCTGGCGATAACGCGGATCGGCCACATCGCCGGCGGCGAATACGCCTTCCACGTCGGTCATGCTTGTATTTTCATGCGTTATTATGTATCCTTGCTCGTTTGTTCTGAGCCATTTTGCGAACATCTCGCTGTTGGGTTTGTGACCTATGGCAAGGAAAAAGCCGTCTATCGCTATGTCGAAGCGTTTCTCGTCGGGTGTGCCGAGAAAACTTACCAAATGGGCGCCTTCAACGCCGTTTTCACCGAACAGTCCTAAGGTGTTGGTGTTGAACAGTATTTCTATTTTCTTGTTTTCGGCCACGCGTTTCTGCATAAGCTGCGAAGCGCGGAGGAACGGCTTGCGCACAATGAGGTAAACCTTGCTCGCAAGGCTGCTTAGGTATAAGGACTCTTCGCATGCCGTGTCGCCGCCGCCAACAACGGCTACGTTTTTGTTGCGGTAGAAGAATCCGTCGCATGTTGCGCATGCGCTGACACCGCTTCCGCGGTATTTTTTCTCGTCTTCAAGTCCGAGGTATTTTGCCGTGGCTCCCGTGGCTATTATTATGGTATGCGAGGAAAGTTCCCGCCCGTCGTCGAGTGTCACTTTCAGCGGATGTGTGCTGAAATCCGCTTTCTCAACGTTGGCCGGTATTATTTCCGTGCCGAAACGTTCTGCCTGTTTGCGCATGTTTCCCATAAGTTCCGTGCCGTCTATTCCTTCGGGAAAACCGGGGAAGTTTTCTACTACGGTAGTGGTCGTTAGTTGTCCTCCGCTTTCGAGTCCTTCCACGAGTACGGGGCTCATTCCTGCGCGGGCGGCATATATGGCCGCTGTGTAGCCGGCAGGGCCGGAGCCTATTATCAAACAATTAAGTGCGTTATCTTTCATTTTTTGTTTTTTCCGGTTTTATATATGTTGGACAATGAGCTTTTTTATCTCAAGTCTATTATTTCTGCATTCGGATAGTCGGCGCTGTTGAAGCGGAAAGTGTTACTGCCGAAACGTTGCCGTTTCTCAAGGCTGTAAATGGAAATCCTTGTCCATTTGCCTGTTCCTGTCTTGGTTCGTATGCAGATAGGCAGCATTGTGTTTTTGCTTATCGTCAGCAGTACGGCCGGCATGGCTGCTGGCTTGGTTGCCGTGAGGTTTACGCAATAACAGCTTTCGCCTCTTACGGCTTCGGAGGTCATTGTTGCTGCATATCCGCTTTTATATAGCGTCATGAATGAGTAAGGGTTCATTTGCGAACGTTCTGCAGGTGTCGGTTCGGTGATGTTGACCTCGTTGTTGTCGGCAATGTAGGTCCATTGCGTTTTGCCGTCGAACCAGATTTTTGCGTTTCCGTTGTCGATGAACAGTTTTTTGCCGCTAATGCATATGTAACCTTTCGAAGCCCCCCGCTCTTCCTTGTTCTCGAATTGCGCCGCCTCGAATTGCGCCTTTATGTCGCCCGACGATTTTACCGTCTGTGCGCAGCGGTCGAGAACCTGCATGATTTCTTTGCTTATCTGTGCTTGTACAGACAGCCAACTTATTGTTGTTGCGAAAATTGCGACAAATAATCTTTTTGCGTTCATAGCATCCTTAACGTTTAAACTTGCAAAAGTATTGCGCTTTCGGCGGCAAAGTTAATTGTTTGTTTTTAAATAGGCTGAATAATTTGTTCGTGAAAAATATGTTTCTTTGAAAAGTTTTAATATATCTTTTAGTGAATTAATCTCGGCGAAGGCAGCAGGATGTTTCGGCTCTATGAAATTATTTCAGGCATGTTGCAGAATAAGTCTTAGAGATTTTAAGGTGAATCCGATATGAAAGAGGAACTGCCTCCCGCATAATCGGCCGTGAGAGGCTCCATTAAAAAATTGCTTCTCACGAAAAAAAATATTTTTTTTTGCTTAGTAAAAAACTTCCCGCAGGAAATTGAAAATACAAGGGAGATAATCGAAAATATG
>CAJKQZ010000075.1 GCA_905202115.1 uncultured Prevotellaceae bacterium
ATATACACCTGCTGATTTTCAAGTGCTTGGCCGCTGACCGTTTTTGTCTGCAAAGAACCCGCCTGAAGCAAAGAATTCTGCATTACGGAAGAACATCTTTCCGCACAACAGCAATCGCACAAAAAAGATGGCGAAGACGTTATTCGAGAAGGAAATTGAAACTGACATCGTCGCTACTGAAAATCATGCGGGTCAAGGCGGCCATTGTCATCGGCACGCAACATCTGCCGGTATCTGCGGAACGCACGCATTTGCCCCCGCTTACAGCAAAACAGCCGTTATTATCTTCTATCTGCCGGTCGCCGTATATCCTCACATTCATGCTGGCCTCGGGATGTAGCAAGGCATATATTCCGAGCGCACGTTCCGCGTCGACAATGCGGGCGCAGGCGAACATTTCGCGGGCACTGCGACCCACAGCATACGATTTCACACTGAATCCTCCGTACATGCCTCGCGCCTGCTCCGCCAGGAATCCGAAAGCAGGCTCTTCCGAGGCCGGCGCGTCGTAGACAAGGAGCGTTTTGCGGCCTTCATCGGGGCGCACAAACAGATACGACACCATTTTTCCGGCACATTGGGCTGCGAGTATAAGGTTCCCTCCTTTCAACCAGTCGGTCACGACGGTAGAAAACTGTTCCCTGCCGTGCAGCAAAGCATATCCGGCACGCTCCCTCTGACGTTTTACGAAAAGTTCATATAGCTCGTCGCTGAAAGCAGTCACACGCTCTGCGCGGTAAGGCACATCCGCGCCCGAATCCGGCATGTGCGGCAACAGAACAGCCTTTCTCCTCATTGCAAGATAGTACCCGTAGGCGCGATAGAAAGGCAGGACATTCCTACCCGAGGGAATAAGAAAGCCGAACACGCACCCGCGGCTGTACATGTCGCGCGTAGCCTGCTCCACAAGCCTGCCTGCCAGTCCGCGACGCCGGTATTCCCGCGCCGTACACACTCCCGACAGGTACGCAGTACTACATTCCGAACCACCGCAAAGCATATTATAAGGAATACACTGCAGAGCCGACACCACGCGCGCGTCGAGTTCTACGGAATAATCTACCTGCGGAGAATAAACTCTGCTGAAATAAATGTCGAGAAACTCATCGGAATCGCCGAAACACTCCTTCCACAAATCTCTCACCGAACGCAGGTGCTCCTCGGGCGAAAGCCTTCTCTTTACGCTATCGTCATTCATTTCTCCGGCCATGCCCCGCTCATATTATTTATTGTCCGCGCCCGAAGCCCGCCTGAAATTGACGAAATACTTCTGTCCGTCACTCAGCGGACGGCGTTCCATAACCGTGTATTTGTGAAGAAGTATAGAAGGCTGGTAAGAAAGTTTTGCCTGCCGCAAACCCGCTATTCCGAGATCCTCCTCGCGGTTTATAAGTCTGAAATTCTCGGGCAGACTCCTCACGAAGTCGCGGTTTATAACGGCATAAGCACCGTCGTATTCCGTATCGGCCTTCTCCACGCACACATCGAACGTGGTATCGTTGATTTTCGCGCCAAAAGTAAAGGCAACAAGCTTTCCGCCTACGAAAATACATCCCCCTATCGCGTCGAGCTCGTCCCAATGGTCGAAAACGAAATTCATAGAGCGGCGTTCGTTTTCATAATCGGCGTCTTCCTCATCGCCCTTTTTGGTTTCTTTCCATTTTACCTCGAGCTCGCGGCACAGCGGTATGATATCGGGCGTAATACTTCTGAAAACATAATCGGGATAAGCCTTGACAAACTTGTTTACATGGTTGCGCTTGGGCTGCAGCCGCTTTCCGGCCAGCGATGCGAGCGCGTCGCGGTCGTAAATATAGTCGGTGTAATCGCGGTCGTGCGAGAAATGGAAAAACTCCGGCATTGCGCGGTCAATCTGCGGGATGAAATTCTCGCACACTCCCAGCATGAGAAACGGATGTTCAAGCCGGCGCGAATCGTCGAGCATAAGCGAAAGAATCTCCTGCGGGTCGCCTTTCTGACGCGGCAGCATGTAAGCCAGATGACCGTCCGTATAGAAGCGGAATACTAACCAACTGCCAACAATGGCGTATTCCGTGTTGTAAAGAAACTGCCAACTGCAAAGATTCATGAAGTTCAAATCGCAGTTGTGCGAGCTGCTCGTAAAAGTAAAGCCCTGTATAACCTCCTTGTCGGCAAGAGTTATTCTGCGGAATGACAAATCGTTCATATATGTTAGGATTGTGCGTCAAAAATAGCGATTTTTTGTTTTCCTAAGCATTCGTGCGCCAAAGAATGAATGTTCCGGCAAACGGCAGGTGCACAATCTGCCGGCACACATACCACCCCCTGAAAATTATCTCTGAGATATTTTGAATTATCTCAGACATATTTTAAAATATCTCAGAGATAATTTTTTTCTGCTGCGGGAAGGTCTGCGCAACATTCCGCCCCGAAACAAAAAAAACTTCACAGCCGACCCGCACATCCCGACAAAATGCGAAATAATTAGTAACTTTGTGCGGTTCAATTCATTCTAAACTTCTCAGCCATGTTCAGCAAAGAAACATATACGGCGCGGCGCGCTGAACTGAAAAAGCTTATGGGCAGCGGCTTGGTTCTGATATTCGGAAACAACGACAGCCCCGTTAATTATCCTGCAAACGCATATAAATTCAGGCAGGACAGCACTTTTCTGTACTTTTTCGGGTGGCAACGCGACGGCCTCGTAGGCGTAATCGACGTCGACAACGACCGCGAATACCTTGTGGGCGATGAAATCGACATCGACGACATCGTCTGGTACGGCTCCGTAACGAGCGTAAGCGAAATGGCCGCACAGGCAGGCGTTGCCCGCACGGCAAAAATGCGCGAACTCAGCGGAATTGTCGACGCTGCGCGGTCGTCGGGCCAGGAAATTCATTTTCTTCCGCCCTACCGCTTCGACACAAAGATTCAGATAATGGATCTTCTTGGGCTGCACCCCTCGATGCAGAAAGAGGCTGCCTCGATAAAGCTCATAAACGCCGTGGTAACCCTGCGCAGCGTGAAAAGCAACGAGGAAATAGCCGAACTCGAGCGCGCAGCTAAAATAGGATACGAAATGCACACCACGGCCATGAGGCTGTGCCGTCCCGGAACCACTGAACAATTCATCGGCGGCACACTCGACGGCATTGCCGCGGCACACGGCTGCATGGTGTCGTTCCAAAGCATAGTTTCCATGCACGGCGAGATTCTGCACGGCTATCCCAGTCCGCGCAAACTCGAAGCCGGACGCCTGCTGCTCGTAGACGCCGGCGCGGAAACCAACGACAACTACTGTTCCGACAACACCCGCACCACTCCTATCAGCGGCACATTCACGCAGAAACAGAAAGAAATCTACACTATCGTAGAAGACTGCCACGACCTGGCCCTAAAACTCGCAAAACCCGAAGCCAAATACCGCGACGTGCATTTCGCCGTATGCCGTCTCATAACCGAGCGCATGAAAGACCTCGGACTAATGCGCGGCAACGTAGACGACGCTGTGGCCGCGGGAGCACACGCACTTTTCCTGCCTCACGGACTGGGCCACATGATGGGAATGGACGTCCACGACATGGAAGGGCTCGGACAGGTGCACGTAGGATTCGACGATGAGGTTCGTCCTTCCGACCAGTTCGGCACAAACGCCCTGCGTTTCGGACGCCGCCTGAAAAAAGGCTTTGTAGTTACCGACGAACCTGGAATCTATTTCATTCCCGACCTTATAGACCTGTGGCGCAAGCAAGGAACCAACGCCGATTTCCTGAATTTCGACAAAATAGACGAATACCGCGACTTCGGCGGCATACGTATCGAAGACGACCTGCTTATCACCGACGACGGCTGCCGCTTCATCGGCGAAAATCTAATACCTTACCATGTGGCCGACGTGGAAGAATTCATGCGCAACCGGTAAAAAAGCCGCAAAAAGGCACAACATAAAAAGAATTCAAAATATAAAAACATAAGAAACGTATATGAAAAAGAAATTATTTGCGGCAATGATGCTTGTAGCTCTCTCGGCAAGCACGGCATTCGCCGCAACAAACGACACAATCAAATTCACAGTAATCAAGGAGAACCCGATAACATCGATAAAGAACCAAAGCCGTTCGGGCACCTGCTGGTGCTACTCCACGCTCGGGTTCCTCGAGGCAGAGCTCCTGAGAAAAGGCAAGGGAACGTTCGACCTCTGCGAGTCGTTCGTTGTTCACCACACCATGCTCGACCGCGCAAAGGCCGCAGTGCGTATGCACGGCGACGTATCGTTTGCCGAAGGCGGCAGTTTTTACGACGTGCTTTACTGCATGAAGAACTACGGCCTCGCTCCGCAGGATGCCATGCCCGCCCCCGGCACTCTCCAGGGAGACAGCCTTTTCAATTTCTCGGAATTGAGCGCAGTGGCAGGCGCAGTGGTAGAAAAATTAGCCAAAGGAAAGCAAAGCAAGCTCACTCCCATTTGGGCCAACAACATATCGGCTATCTATGACAACTATCTCGGCAAACTGCCCGAGAAATTCGACTATGAAGGCAAGACATACACTCCCACTGAATTCGTGAAGTATCTCGGCCTCGACGCCGACGACTACATTTCGCTGTCGTCCTACACTCATCATCCGTTCTACGAGAAGTTCGTAGTAGAAGTGCCCGACAACTGGCGCTGGGCGCAGAGCTACAATCTGCCGCTTAACGAATTAATGGAAGTAATGGACTATGCCGTGCGCAACGGATACACAATTGCATGGGGCTCCGACGTGAGCGAGAAAGGCTTCGGACGAAACGGCGTTGCAACCGTTCCGCTCGACGACAAGGACAAGGATCTGTCGCACAGCGACGCCGCACGCTGGACAGGCACCGACGGAATGGCCGAGAAAGCAATCACTGCCAAAGGCGAGAAAACCATTACGCAGGAAATGCGTCAGATTGCCTACGACAACTGGGAGACCACCGACGACCACGGTATGGTAATCTACGGTCTGGCAAAGGACGATGAAGGCAATGAATATTTCATCGTAAAGAACTCATGGGGCGAATACGGCAACTATAAAGGCATTTTCTACGCATCCAAGCCTTTCGTGGCCTACAAAACCATGAACATCGTGCTCCACAAGGACGCACTGCCCAAAAACATAGCCAAGAAATTAGGCATAAAATAAAAGCGAAACACATGGCGCCTTTCCTAACGGCAACGAAGCCGCAAAAGAAATGGCGCCATGTTTATATAAACATCTTTTTGCTTTTGTTTACATCCGGTAAGCCTTACTGAAAAACACTTCCCGCAGCAAATAAAAATTATCTCTGAGATATTTTAAAATATGTCTGAGATAATTCGAAATATCTCAGAGATAATTTTCCCTGCCTGAAATCCCGTGTTTACGGGACAATGGAAACAGGCCGGTGTGTGCATATCCCGACGGTTAAAAATCATTGTATGTAACTTAAATATTCTTAAAAAATATTTTCTCGGCAAAGGTGCGTCGCTTTGCTGCCTGTATGTTTCTTATTTTTACGGGAAACATTATAAAAACATATCGTAAATGAAAAAGAGTATAAGAAAAACAGTTTTGATTTCATTGTTCGTGGCTCCTGTGTCGGTTTCCTGTTCGGCGCAGGAACAGATAGCCCTTCCGCAACCGTCAAAAACTTTGAAAACCACCGTGGTCGAGGCTTTGCAGAACCGTCACAGCACGCGTGAGTTCTCGGACAAGCAGTTCAGCGACCAGGACCTTGCCACGCTTCTTTGGGCGGCCAACGGCATAAACCGCGAGGACGGTCGCCGCACGGCGCCTTCGGCGGTTAATGCGCAGGATATCGATATTTATGTGGTACGTGCCGACGGGGCTTACCTGTGGCAGTATAAGGAAAACACGCTGAAACGTGTTTCGGACGAGGATTTGCGTCCGTTGGTGGCGGCCGGCCAGGATTTCGTGCTCGGGGCGCCGGTTTCGCTCGTGCTTGTGAGCGACAATGCCCGTTTCGGCAACAAGCCTTCGCCTTTTGCTATGGCCGATGCCGCGTATGTGAGCCAGAATATATGCGTATATTGCTCGGCAGCCGGCTGGGCGTGCTGTCCGAGGGCGTCGATGAACAAGGAAGGTCTGAGAAAAGCCCTGCAACTTGCCGACAGTCAGGAAGCGTTTCTGAACAACACCGTGGGATACTGCAAATAAAAAGCGTGTGGCGGGAACCGGCCTGCGCATGTAAGCAGACAGTGCCGGTTTCCGTGCCTGAAGCAACGGTGAAAGGAGGGACTAATTAAACTTTCATACAGGCGACGCGTCTAAACAGACAGTTACAAGCAATTTAACCATATGGAAACAAAAACTCAAGTCACCTCTCTCGGCCGTATTACGGTAATCGACGCTTTACGTGGCTTTGCACTGTTGGGAGTTCTCATAGTGCATATGATGCAACACTTCGGAATTTTTTCGTTCGGCAATTTCGGCGTTGAACGAACGCCGGTGTTCTCCTTTCTCGACGACTCGGTGCAATGGCTTATGCGCAATGTGTTTATGGGCAAGTTCATAAACATATTTGCATTCTTGTTCGGCATGAGTTTCTTTATACAGATTGACCGTGCGCGCAGGCGCGGAGTCGATTTCCGCAGGCGCTTTGTCTGGCGTATGGTCATTCTCCTTTTTATTGGCCTGGTAGGAACAGCTTATTTCGGGCACGAAATTCTCACTATCTATGCCGTGTTCGGCGTAATCCTTGTGTTCCTCTCGCCGCTGCGGCAGTGGGTGCTCATAGCTTTGGCCGCTATTCTTATTCTCGGAGCGCCGCGCGCCGTGCTCTCCGAATACGACCGAATTACATATGTGGCGCCCGAGACAGAGCAGCCTGAGCAGAGGCCTGTGCCCGATTTCAACCGGCAAATGCCGGAACCTTCCATTGCCAACACAGTAAAGTCAAATTATAACTCGGCGTTTACCTCCAAACTCGAATACCAGTTTGGAATAAACAGCCGCGGTTATGTTACTATGGCGCTATTTATTCTGGGATTCGTCGTGGGGCGCAGCAGATTCTTCGAGTATGTACATATTCGCAAGCGCCGCAATTATGTTTTGTTCGGAATATTTGCCGTTGCCGCCTATGTCGTAACAAAGATAGCGGGACTTATCGCACCCGACGGCATAACGATGTTCTGGTTGCAGCCGCGCGCCCTGACGCTAACCATGCTGATTTATTCCGGCCTTAACGACTTGGCGTCTGTGCTCTATTCGGGCGCAATTGCTATGGGATTTATCTGCCTGTTCTTTGTTCCCGGAGTTGGCAGGGTACTTGATTTTCTCTCGCCCTACGGGCGCTTGGGACTTACAAACTACGAAATGCAGGGACTGATAGGCTGCCTGTTGTTCTCTCCCTGGGCTTTTGGCGGAATTTTCGGAATATGGAGCGCGACAGAGCTGTTTCTTCTGGCTTTGTTAATATATTTGGTGCAAGTTTGCGTCTGCAAGCTTTGGCTTACGTATTTTATCTACGGACCGTTCGAATGGTTCTGGCGAACTGCTACGTATCTGAAGCCTCAGCCGTTCCTGAAATCGGAAAGCCGGCTTACCGCGGCATAAATATCGTACTCCGCTGCAAAGACCACAGCCTTTGCAGCGGAGTATTCTTTGAGGATTTTGTTTCTTTGCTTCATGCCGCCGTGCTTTCCTTGATATTTAAAGAAATTTGTTGTCAGCGGGCTATGAAAGCGGCATTTAAATGTAATCGTCAACGGTGTAGTTTATGAAGTCGAGGTAAGGCTTCATTATTTCGAACACTTCAGCGCAGCGTTCCGCCCAGCCGTCTGAAAGAAACAGCGAATCGGGCACGTCGGTCGATATGCTGTAATCCTTAGGTCGCAGGTATTGCATGTAAGGATAGTCTTTCGGAAAACCTTGCGGCACAGTCTTCAAACGTTCTTCGCCTATTTCCTTGAAAAGCGATGAAAATGCAGGATTTTCTACTATTCCGCGGAACTCGTCGGTGTTGTCGAAAATGCTTTGTCGTATGGCTTTCAGAATCTGCGGCGTGATACATATGCTTCCTCCTGCCAAAATACATTTTCCAGGTTCAAGGTGCAGATAATATCCGCCGTGAGGCGATTTTCGGCCTCGTGCGTTGATGAAAGCTCCCATGTGCTGTTTGTAAGGGCGCTTGTCGTTGCTGAAACGTACGTCGCGGTATATGCGGTATGTGCATTCGGTCGCGCTGAGGTGTGACACTTCAGGGTCGAACTCCGATATGCGGGCAATCATGTCTGTTGTAATCATTAGGAACGCCTCGCGCGCGGCGTCGTAAAGCGGACGGTGGGCCATAAACCACGACCTGTCGTTGTGGTTTGCCAGTTCTTTTAGGAAATCGAACACTGTCTTGCAGCGTTCGTCGGTTGTTGTTTTCGTCATAATAGTATTATAGGTTTTTTGCTCGTTTTTGGAATTGTTTCTGGTGTATTTTGTCTGCAAAAATATGGAAAAAGTTATATTTGCATTCTATATTTACGGAAAGTAACTGGATGAAAACTATATGGAAACGCTGAATAACGGAAAAATATCCATTGCGGCCCGACGTCTGAGCGCCGAGTTGTGCAGCATTCGCAATGTCGAAACGGGCGAAGAGTACTTCTGGCAGGCCGATCCCGAGTTCTGGGAGCGCCATTGCCCGATGCTTTTCCCGATAGTGGGAAATTTGTGGAACGGCTCCTATATGCACCGCGGGGCAAGGCGCGAAATGCCCAAACACGGCTTTATGCAGCAAAGGGTATTCGACGTGAAAGCGGTCGATGCCGATTCGATAACCTACGTAGCGTATGATAACGCCGAAACCCGTGACATGTTCCCGTTCAGATTCGAGCTGGAGCAGAAATTCTCTCTTGCGGACAAAAGCGTGAAGGTGGAATGGACCGTGAGAAACGTTGGCAGCGACGATATGCCGTTTCAGATCGGAGGGCATCCCTCGTTCTTTTTCCGCGGTTTCAAGGCCGGCGACGAAATCAAGGGCTATCTTCGTTTCGATTCCGCACATCCAGAGAGCGCAACCGTAGGCTGCCGCGGCTGTCTGGGGCGAAACCGCTACGCTTTGCCCGTGGACGACGGTCTTCTCGAAGTGCGCGACGAATGTTTCGCCGGCGATTCCATAATAATAGATAATAATCAGGTGCACAGTATAACCCTTCTCGACGTCGAGCGTAAACCGGTTGTAAAGGTAAGCAGCGACGCGCCTGTGTTCCTGGCATGGTCGCCTCATGGTTGCAATGCGCCGTTCGTATGTCTCGAACCCTGGTACGGCTTGTGCGACAGCGAAGGATATAAAGGAGAGTTTTCGGAACGTCCTTACACCAATGTAGCAAAGGCAGGCGAGGAGTGGAAGGGAGGTTACACTATCGAGGTGCTCGATTAGGAAATTTCGGAGCGGGGGGCGGCTTTCCGTAACGCCGGATGTCGGCTGTAGTCGTTTTAAACCGCAGGAAAAGCAGAAACATATTGACAAATTAAAATATACTTATGAAAAAAATTAAGACATTGTGCAGCAAGTCATTGTTCGCACTTGTATGGGCTATTGCAGCGGTGGCATTCGTTGCTGCGCCCCAGAACCTTTCGGCAAAGAAGAAGAAAATAGGCATTCAGCTCTATTCGGTAATGGATGCTATGAACAAGAATCCGCAGGCTTCGATTGCGCGCCTTGCAGCAATGGGCTACAACAGCGTGGAGCTTGTTCAGTGGGGCGGCGATCCTAAAGTTTTCGGTATGCCGGCCGATGAATTCAAGGCATTGTGCGATAAGAATGCCATAGAAATAGTTTCCACGCATTCGAGCATACAGGAAGATAAGAATAAGGAAGAGGAGATAATGCAGCGCTGGCGCAGTCTGTTCGAAATCCAGAAAGCCTGCGGCGGCAAGTACTTTGTAATACCGAGCTACGGCGTGGATTACACAGTGAAAGACCTCCGGAACATGTGCGAATACTTCAACAAGGTGGGCAAGATAGCCAAAGAATACGGTCTCACGCTCGGATATCACAACCACTCGGCCGAGTATCAGAAACTTAAGGACAGCGACGACGTGATGTGGGAATATCTCGTGGAACATACCGATCCGCAATACGTATGCTTCGAGCTTGATGTGTATTGGTGCACCAAAGGCGGCAAGGACCCCGTTGCTTATCTCAAAAAGTATTCCAAACGCATTCAGCTGCTTCACATAAAGGACGATTTCGTTATAGGCGAAGGCGATACGGTCGATTTCGAGGGCGTGTTCACGCAGTTCAGAAAGAACAAGATGAAAGATTATTTCGTCGAGATAGAAACTCCCGGATGGCTGCGCGACAAGACCAATGCCGACGGAAGCAAATACACGTCAGACCAGGTGATGGACGAGGTGTTCGAGGCTGCGCGTAAGAGCATAGTATATTTGCAGAACGCCAAGTTCGTGAAATAAATTCCGGCAGGGGAATAATATGAATTCCTCTACCGTTTCGGTGTAGTATTGTCGGCGTTTTTACATCTCGATTGATACTTTCGAGGAAACAAGCCTGAGATATTCAGAATATCTCAGGCTTGTTTTTAATGTGGGTCTGATACAGGCGGAGGCAGGCCCGTAGAAAATTATCGGGGAAACAATTCCGAAAAAATGTATCTCTCACGAAAAAAAATATTTTTTTCATGCGGTAAAAAACTTCCCGCAGATAATTGAAATTACAAGGGAGATAATTCAAAATATGTCTGAGATAATTTAAAATATCTCAGACATA
>CAJKQZ010000076.1 GCA_905202115.1 uncultured Prevotellaceae bacterium
CATATTTTGAATTATCTCCCTTGTATTTTCAATTTGCTGCGGGAAGTTTTTTACTGTGTAGAAAAAATATTTTTTTATCACTCATGAAACAATGTATGCAAGAAAGAGAAAAACAAAAACAAGGAATATTTTATAATAACTGATTATCGGCTATTTATAATAGTCTTTGCCAAGACATAAAAATGACGAATGATTTATAACAAATCTGTTTTGTATGAATGATATGCGGTAGAGAGAAAACAGTTTAATGCAATTATTTATATCGAAAAGAATAACATACTCTTGGATAACTCATGACAATTGAATATATTAGCAACCGTATTGAACTTAGATACACATGTCAATTGCCAAATAAAATTTGATGAAACTAAAACATAATGCACTTCTTTTGGTTTGTGCTCTTTTTTTGTCTTGTGCCTCTAAAAAGAATATGACCTATCCTATCTGGAAAGAAGGAGAAATGGAAATACACCATATTTATACGGGGCGCGGCGAATCGAATTTCATGATTTTTCCGGACAGAACAACGATGCTGATCGATGCAGGAGACTGGGATCCGAAAGACTACCCTAAAATGTGCGAATTATTACCGGATTCATCCAGACGAGCCGGCGAATGGGTTGCCCGATACGTCAGACATATGAACCCCGATAAAGAACAAGTTGACTATCTTATGGTTTCTCATTTTCATAACGATCATACGGGAGATTCATTCAATTCGGCCCGCAGAACGGAAGGGCGTGAGCCTAACTATGTCTTGACCGGAATTGCTGAAGCAGGAGAGACACTCCGTTTTAGAAAAGTGTTCGACCGCGGATACCCGAATTACAATTACCCGCTACCTATTGACGATCCTGACGTTACCAATTACCGCGCATTTTTAAAATGGCAGTCGGAACAGTTCGGATTGCAGCAGGAACGTTTTGAAGTCGGCGCACAAAACCAGATTGCTTTAAGAAAAAATCCGGAAAATTATAATGGATCCTTTTCCATCCGGAATCTGGCTGCCAATGGAGAAATCTATTCGAAACAAGAAAAAAAGAACATTCGTTATTATGATTTAAATCCTGAAAATAATACAAGTTACCAAAACGAAAACACAAAAAGTTTGGCCATTCGTATCGCATACGGCCCCTTTCGTTATTACACGGGAGGAGACATTAGCGGCTGTTTACTGAACTCAACCGGAAACAGCGTGAACCTGGAGGAGAAAGTTGCGGAAGCGTGTGGCCCGGTAGATGTATGCAAAGCCAACCATCATGCTTATAAAGATGCCATGCCTGAAAGTTTTGTGAAACAAATACATGCCCGAAACTATATTATCTCAACTTGGGATTACGAACACACACAGCCGGAAATAATCAGCCGAATGACATCAAAAGAATTATATGCTGGAGAAAGAACTGTCTTTTCCACTTATATTCCGGAAGCTTTGCGTAAAGAATATGCAGCAGAAAAATGGATGCAATCGGTTTGTCCTGAAAATGGACATATAGTAGTGAAAGTTTACAACAAAGGACGCAAGTATAAAATATATGTTCTTTCGGCAGTTAAGGAAAACTATAGTGTAAAAGCTGTTTACGGCCCATATAAAAGCGGGAATAATACAAAATAATTTTGTTCATTAGTTAGATAAATGAGAATCATGATTGCACGCAAAATATATAAATGGAACATCTTACTATTGGCATTGGGATGTGCCTTACAGATTCATGCAGAACGGTTTTTTAATATGACTTCGTTCGGCATTGTTCCGAACGGTAAGAACCTGTCGGCTAAAATGGAAAAAGCTTTGGATAAAATCAGGAAACAGGCAAAAGGTGATTCTATTGTAATCCATTTTCAAACGGGGAGGTATGATTTTTATCCAGAAAAAGCACCTTTAAAAGAATATTACATATCGAATCATGCAGAATATTACGGTGCAGAAAAGCCACAAGACAATCCATTACGGGTAGGAATAGCATTAGAAGGTTTTAATTCTTTGAGATTTGAAGGAAATGGCGCTCAATTTGTATTCCATGACTGTATGTTACCTATTTCTTTGGTACAGTCTAAAAATTGTACACTCCGTAATTTCAGCATCGATTTTTATAAACCTTCGATAACGCATATTAAGATTATAAAAAACGAAGGGATTCAAGGTATCACTTTCGAGATTTTTCCTGAAACGGATTTCCGTATAACTCCGGATTCAATTTTGGAAACCTATGGCTTGGGACGCTGGGGTATTCGTCCGTTTTATGCCACAGTTTTAGAAGGTGAAAGCAAACGAATCGCTTTTAATGTAGGAGATGTGAACTTTCCGAATCATTCTTTTGTCCAAATAGATGATCGGATAATCCACGCTCCCCAATGGCAAAATGATCGATTAAAACCAGGACAGGTCTTATTGCTGAGAACTTGGGACCGTCCGGCCCCAGGATTATTTTTATTCGACAGTTCAAATACGGAGCTCCAGAATATTACAATCCATTATACCGAAGGTATGGGGGTATTAGCTCAACTTTGTCAAAATGTGTCATTGGATGAGCTGAAGGTTTGTTTGGATAACAAAAAAACTTCTCGTTACATCACAACTTTAGTTGATGCAACTCATTTTTCTCATTGCCGGGGTAAAATTACCTCTCAAAATGGTTATTATGAAAATATGGGAGACGATGCTATCAATGTACATGGCATTTATCTAAAAGTAGAAAAAGTCATAAATAACCACACTGTTATCGGACGTTTTATGTATGAGCAAACGTATGGATTTGACTGGGGATTCCCTGGTGACAATGTCCAGTTTCTGTTAAGTGAAACATCGGATATAGTAGGAAACGTAAACCGAATTGCCAAAATACTTCCGTCAAACAACGAAGGGAAAGTGAAAGGTACCCATGAATTTGCAATCACATTCGAAGATAGTATTAACTCTAAAATAATCGATGGAGCCCCTTGCTGTATGGAGAATTTGACTTGGACGCCAGAAGTTTATTTTAAAGGGAATACGATACGCAACAATAGGGCCCGTGGCTCTCTGTTTACGACTCCCAGAAAAGTAGTCGTAGAAAACAATGTATATGACCATGTATCGGGATCCGCCATTCTGATAAGTGGAGATTGTTCATATTGGTATGAAAGCGGCGCCTGTCGAGATGTCTTAATACGTAAAAATAGATTTGTCAATGTGCTGAGTAGTTTATATATGGAAGCAAACGCGGTGATTTCAATTGCGCCTATTATCAAAAACCTTTCCGAACAAAAAAACTACTATCACGGAGGAAAAAAGGAGGCCATCCGAATTATAGAAAACGACTTTGAAGTGTTTGACGCCCCCATTCTTTACGTCAAATCAACAGACGGAATTCTTTTTAAAGACAACATTATCCGGAAGAATAGCGAATATCCTTCATTTCATTGGAACCAAAGTAGGTTTTATTTGGAACGAATAGGAAGAAGTTTTTTGGAATAAACACTCCTATCTGAAAAGGGAGTAGAATAATAATGGGAATTTCTCGCTTGGTCCCGATTTAATTCTCATTTCATATTTTGATTATTCTGATATCTTTTTCTACTTCGCACTTGTTATGAAAGCCGGAACGAAAGCGAAACAACGTTCAGAATTTCTTTCCCGACACTATCATCCTGACTGTAAGGAATATAATCTTAAAATCCACGCAAAGCGAACGCGTTTGCAGATAATTCAGATCCATATGCAAACGACGCAGCATTTTTTCCATAGTATCGGTGTATCCATTTTTCAGCGTAGCTTCCGATGTCAGGCCGGGACGCATAAGATATATATATTTATAATTCTCATCATGCCGCATGATTTTATCTATAAAATACTTCCGCTCCGGCCGCGGCCCCACAATACTCATATCTCCTTTGAGCACATTCCAAAGTTGAGGCAGTTCGTCAAGATGACGCTCGCGGAGGAATTTGCCGTAGCTCGTAAGCTTTCCATTATTTTCAGGAGCGAGACACGGTCCTTCGCTCTCGGCCTCAACAAGGAAAGTGCGGAACTTATATATTTTGAAAGGCTTTCCGCCGAGGCCTATCCTTTCCTGCCGGAAAATCACGCTGCCTTCGTTTTTGAACCAGAGTCGTATTGAAATAACCAGAAACAACGGCGAAGAAAGAACTATGCCTATAACAGAGCCCAATATATCGGCCAAACGCTTCAAGGCACGCTCCACTGCATTCATATTGTCTCTGATTACAAGCGTTTCTTCCTTTTCTATCTGCTTGTCGGTTTGCAAATTCACTTAATTTTAGGTTTTCTGTATCTTTACTATTAACAAAAATAGCATTTTTTTATTGCTTTTAAGCATTTTATTTTTTCATGTCACACTTAAAAGAGTCTGTTTTTACACAAAGCTATTTACAATACCGCTATCTTTCATTCCACACAGAGGCCTCGACTGAAAAACAACTGCGCCCGAAAAAGCTGCATTGCAGAATATCTCAAAAATGTCCGGAATATTTACAACCGCAACTGTTTCACATTGCTTATATCCTCATAAAAACAACAAAATGGACAAAACGGGATGTTTATTTAAACACATCGACAGGCGTATGTCCGTCTTCTCGCAACGAATTCCTGAGATTCATAAGCATTACCGCATACAAAGCCGCCGTTTCAGTGCGCAGGCGACTGTTTCCGAGGCTTACAGGAATAAAATGCTCCGACATCGCTGCATTTACCTCTTCGATTGCAAAATCTCCCTCCGGCCCTATAAAAACCGTCATGTCGCCGTTTTCCATAACCGCCGGCAAATAATGCCGCACATCGGGATTCGGCGAAACCACATCCGGCCGCAAAGCGGAGTAATCCACGTTCTCGTTGAGACAGTGCGCTATATAACGCGCGCCGGCCAAGTTTCCTTTCCTTATGAACTCGTCGAAAGAAATCATATCGTTTACTTTCGGAAGAAAAGCCTTGTGGCTCTGCTTCACAGCCGAAACGAGAATTCTTTCTATACGGTCTAATTTCAGAGTACGCCTTTCCGAAAAACGGCTGCATACGAACGAAAGCTCATCGAATCCTATCTCGGCAGCCTTTTCCACGAGCCATTCCGTGCGATCCATGTTCTTCGTAGGCGCCACCGCAAGATGAATGCGCCCGCTCCAGGCCGGTTTCTGTTTTTCGGCCTCCAAAATGTCGTAACGGCAGGAACGCGGCGAAATGTCCGCAACCACAGCTTTGTAAAAAGTCCCTTTTCCGTTGATAAGAACGATATTGTCGCCGGAATGAAGCCGCAGAACCTTAGCGGCGTGGCGCGCTTCGTCGTCAGGCAGCTCATCGGAAAGTTCCGCTTCGGGAGCAAAAAAATAATGTATCTCTTTCATCTGAATCCTTTAATAATTACACGGCACTTGCGCCTGCCGTTATTCCTGCGCGTCGCGCCTTATGAGCTCGTCGCGCAAGAGCGAGGCCATTTCATAGTTTTCTTCCTCCACGGCTTTTGCAAGTCTGCTTTCAACAACCTTGCGCGGCAGCAGGTTCAGCGGAACCCTTATCCTGTTCTCGTCATTGTTTATACTCGATGCGTCTTCAAACAGTTTGCGCTCCATTTTTACAGGGATGTTGCTGCTTATGGCGAGCAGCACTCCGTCGGGCAAACTCGCAGGCACATTCACTTCCAGGCCCGTATCGGAATTGTACATCGTAATAACCGAACGGAAAATCTCATCTCGGCCCCTTATTATGGTTACATTTCTTATGCTTATGTCGAAAGTCCCTAAAGCATTAACGGTGAACTCGCTCCAAAGAACCACATTCGCCATAGGATTCCTTTCAGGAAAAGAGCGCAATGCTATTCTCGCCGCATTATGTTCGTCGGTAAAGAAAACAAACTCGCGAACATCGCCCCTGCGTTGCATGCTCACAACACAACGGCGCTTGTCGGATTCTATTTTACGCACATTCGACACATGCAGTTCCACATAATCGTATTCTTCCTCCATTAGCTACAAATTTATATACTTAATTCAGGACACACAAAAAACGGTTCGCGAAACAACAAGAAAAACAGACTTATCTTTAGCAAGCCCCAGGTTCCGAACTGTCTTTCCATAGCAAAATTATGAAAAAAAGCCATATATGCACCCCTTATGCAATATATGTTTGTACGGGAATGATATTTTCATGCCGCATTGCCGGTTTTCCGGCCCTGCAATGCCATATGGCAGTACAGAAAAGAAGTTATTATTGAAAAAAGTATGACATTTGCAGTAACTTATAAAAAGGAAACAAAATGTTGAGACCAGGATTATCACACACATCCGAAACGATTGTTTCGGAAAGCCTCACGGCAAAGGCAATAGGCTCGGGCGACATGAGCGTATTTGCCACCCCAGCCATGACAGCGCTCATGGAAAACGCCGCCATGCTTGCCGTAGCAGAGCATTTAAACGACGGCGAAACCACCGTGGGAGGACACATGGAAACATCCCACATGCGCCCTTCGCCGCTCGGAGCCGCAATAACCGCCACGGCAACGCTTGCAAGAATCGACGGAAGAAAGCTTTATTTCACTGTCGAGGCACGGCAAGGCGAAGCCATTATAGGAAACGGAACGCACTTGCGTTATATCGTTAACCGAGAAAAGTTCATGTCGAAAATAAATTAAAAAGGTTATATCAGGTATATTTCAACCTCAGTACTATATATAATGAAACACTCCCCGTAAAAAATCAGAGGACAGCCGATTTATAAAAAACTACCCCCAACGAAAAAAAAATATTTTTTTTGCATGGTAAAAAACTTCCCGCAGCAAATTGAAAATACAAGGGAGATAATTCAAAATATGTCTGAGATATTTTAAAATATCTCAGACATATTTTTTGCTATGTATACACTTGCTGATTTTCAAGCGCTTGCCAGCTGACCGTTTTTGTCTGCAAAACCCTAAGACAAAGCATTGCTGACTCTACGGAGAAACAAAGAATTTTCAAAAAATATTCATAGTAATGCACTGTTAATAAATAATTAATTTGTACTTTTGCACGCCGATTATTATCTGCAGGCCTAAAACCTGCAAAAACGCGTGTTAATAGCAACGTCTAATTTGGCCGGGCGGTGTGGTTAGTGAATCGCGTAAGGAGAATAAGATTATGCGTTATCAAGCGCATGAAATGCGACAGAAAGAAACATTACGCAAACATTGTTTCCGAAGTCGCAAAAGGTAAACATTATAAAACAAACACGAAAGTGAATACATTAAGTTACAAAACCATTTCTGTAAACAAGAAAAACGCACAGAAAGAATGGGTGGTAGTAGACGCAACCGACCAGGTGCTCGGGCGCCTCTGCACAAAGGTAGCAAAGCTCCTGCGCGGTAAATACAAACCGTCTTTCACGCCCAACAGCGATTGCGGCGACAACGTCATCATCATCAATGCAGATAAAGTTCGTCTTACCGGAAACAAATGGACCGGCAGAACATATTACACTTATTCGCTGTACCCCGGCGGCCAGCGTGAACATACACCTCAGAGCATTTTCAACAAGCCCAACGGCCCTGCAACACTCGTCCGCAAAGTAGTTCGCGGTATGTTACCTAAAAATCGCCTGGGACGTACAATTCTCGGAAACCTGTATGTTTATGAAGGCAACGAACACAAACACGAGGCACAGACCCCGAAACAAATAGATATTAACCAGTATAAATAAAATAGTAAATGGAAGTCATTAATGCATTAGGCAGACGAAAGAGCGCTGTTGCGCGCATATTCGTAAGCGAAGGTACAGGAAAGATAACTATAAACAAAAAGGATCTCACAGAGTACTTTCCATCATCTATTTTACAGTTCGTGGTTAAACAACCGCTTCAGACCCTTGAAGCATTAGACAAATACGACATCAAGGCAAATCTCGACGGCGGCGGCTTTACCGGTCAGTCACAGGCTCTGCGTCTGGCTATCGCGCGCGCCCTCGTGAAAATCAATCCCGAAGACAAAGCGGCGCTTCGCAAAGAAGGCTTCATGACACGCGATTCCCGTGAGGTTGAGCGCAAGAAACCAGGACGCCCCAAAGCACGTCGTCGCTTCCAGTTCTCGAAACGTTAATGTTTTTGAAGAACACGGATTGACCCGTTTAGTATCTAAACTGTCGCGATTCCCCAAAGCCGAATAACATAACAGGCACTGCATACAATACAACATACGCTATAAAATTATATGCAGTAAAAAAGGACTACCCGACGGTTGGTGCTCAAAAGCAACAAAAAAGAAAGTAAACAATTTAAACAAAACGACAAATGTCACGTACAAACTTTGAAACCCTCCTTGAGGCAGGTTGCCATTTCGGCCACCTGAAACGCAAATGGAATCCCGCAATGGCTCCCTATATATTTATGGAGCGCAATGGAATCCATATCATAGACCTTAACAAGACTGTTGCAAAAATAGATTCTGCTGCCGAAGCTCTCAAACAGATTGCAAAATCGGGCAAGAAGATTCTTTTCGTTGCAACAAAAAAACAAATAAAGGAAATCGTAGCTGCTAAAGCTACATCTGTAGGAATGCCTTACGTTATAGAGCGTTGGCCGGGCGGTATGCTCACAAACTTCCCCACTATCCGCAAGGCTGTAAAGAAAATGGCGAACATCGACAAACTTACAGCCGACGGAACATTCTCCAACCTTTCAAAACGCGAAATTCTTCAGATTAGCCGTCAACGCGCAAAGCTCGAAAAGAACCTCGGTTCCATAGCAGACCTTACCCGTCTGCCTGCTGCTCTTTTCATTGTGGATGTTTACAAAGAAAATATCGCCGTTCGCGAAGCGAATCGCTTGGGCATTCCTGTTTTCGGTATTGTTGATACAAACAGCGATCCTTCTAACATTGATTTCGTCATACCTGCAAATGATGACGCCGCAAAGAGCGTAGAAATAATACTCGACGCTTGCTGCTCTGCCATAAACGAAGGTATTGAAGAACGCAAGGTAGAGAAAGCCGACGCAGAAGCAGCTGCACAACAGCCTGACGAAGCGCCCAAAATGCGTCATCGTTCGCAAAAGGCACGCGTAGAGTCCAAAGAAGAGGTTCCTGCAAACGACGCCCCCGAGCAACCTGCGGCAAAAGAGGCAGAAGCAGCTAATGAGCCGGCAGCCGAATCGGCAGAATAATTATTAATTTTTTAAATCCGACTAAACAATGGCAGTTACAATAGCAGAAATCACAAAGCTCCGCAAACTTAGCGGTGCCGGCATGATGGATTGCAAGAAAGCTCTCGAGGAGTCGAACGGTGACATCGAGAAAGCAATGGAGATTATCCGCAAAAAAGGACAGGCTGTTGCAGCAAAACGTTCCGATCGCGACGCTTCGGAAGGCTGTGTGCTCGTAAAAGCAGAAAACGGCTTCGGTGCAATCATCGCTCTCAAGTGTGAAACCGACTTTGTTGCAAATAATGTCGATTTCGTAAAATTAAACCAGCAAATCATCGACGCAGCAGTTGCAGCAAAGGCAAAATCTCTCGACGAGGTTAAAGCTCTTATGCTCGGCAACGAAACTGTGGCAGATGCTATCACGGCACGCAGCGGTATTACCGGTGAAAAAATGGAGCTCGACGGCTACTCTTATATCGAGAGCGACAACATTTCCACCTACGACCACCAGGGAAAACACGTTCTCTGCACAATGGTTGCGCTCAACAAAGCTGTTGACCCTCAGTACGGACATGCTGTTGCAATGCAGATTGCAGCCATGAATCCTATCTCGATAGACAAGAATGATGTTCCCGAAGACGTTCGTCAGCGCGAATTTGAAATCGCTGCCGACAAAGCTCGTCAGGAAGGAAAGCCCGAAGCTATGATAGAACGCATAGCAGAAGGACGTATGCAGAAATTCTACAAGGAAAGCTGCCTTCTCAACCAGGAATTCATTCAGGATGGAAGCCTCTCGGTTGCAGATTATCTGAAAAAAGGCGATAAGGATTGCACGGTAACGGCGTTCCGTCGCTTCACACTCCGCGCTGAGTAAACAGAGGTTTATAATAAACAACATAATTCAGGAGCCACAAAATTGTGACTCCTGTTTTTTTGCTGCTATTGCCTAAACAGCAGAATAAACATTCTACAGAGAAACTATCGCCCCTTTTACAATCGACAGAAATACGGTTGTATCATCTGCCATTTCGCGTTATTGCAAACACACCCTGCTTTTATTGAAGCGGCACATAGATTCTGTTAGCCGTCTCAATGTTAAAAAAACACCGAAATCTTCACTAACAACAATTCCGCAAGGAAATTCCACTATCAACAAATCTTACAAGAGTAATCTTTCCACACAAAAAATAAATATAGAAAGGAACTTTTAACGTCAGTTCCATATAAACAAAAGCTGGCTCCGTGGAAAATCAAAAAGGAAACAACTTTGCAAAAATGTACCTCTCACGAAAAAAAATATTTTTTTCTCATGGTAAAAAACTTCCCGCAGTAAATTGAAAATACAAGGGAGATAATCGAAAAT
>CAJKQZ010000077.1 GCA_905202115.1 uncultured Prevotellaceae bacterium
TATACACCTGCTGATTTTCAAGTGCTTGGCCGCTGACCGTTTTTGTCTGCAAACTACTCCAGATTTTATCGTCCTTAACAACTTTAGAGACTTTAAAGTCGTTAAGGACGGTAACGAGGCTGCCGAATGGCAAAGTTGCAAAAATCGGGCGCGAACCTTTCCGGCCCGCGCCCGACACTGCGTAATCTTTCTGTGTAGTGTATTCTGTTTATTGCTTTAATGCTTTTTCTAAACGGTCGACAAAGCTGTCGGCCTCGGCTTTAGTGAGGCACAACGGCGGAAGCAACCGTAGGATGTTCGCGCCGGAGGCTCCGGTGAACACGTACTCCTCGGTGATGAGCCTTTTGCGCAGCTCCTTTATAGGCTCGTTGAATTCTAATCCTATCATCAGTCCGCGTCCGCGCACGTCGGCTATCTGCGGTACGCGTTTCAGTTTTTCCATGATGTATTCGCCTGTTTCGGCAGCGTTGTTCATTAGATTTTCCTGCTCGAAGACGTCGAGAACGGCGAGTGCCGCCGCGCAGGCAAGGTGGTTGCCGCCGAATGTGGTGCCGAGCTGTCCGTAAACGGGCTCAAAGTCGGGCGAAATTAGCATTGCGCCCATAGGAAAGCCGTTGGCAATGCCTTTTGCTACGGTTATAAGGTCGGGTTTTACGCCGAGGTGCTGGTGGGCGAAGAACTTGCCCGAGCGTCCGTAGCCGCATTGTATTTCGTCGCAGATAAGTATTGTTCCCGTTTCGTCGCAGGCTTTGCGCAGGCCTTGCATGAACTCCTGCGTGGCGAGGTGTATTCCGCCTACGCCCTGTATGCACTCTACGATTACGGCGCATACATCGCCTTTCTTTATTTCGCGCTCGAAAGCGGCAAGGTCGTTTATGGGCAGGAACGTGGTGTGCCCGTTCATGTTTATCGGCGCGTTTATCTTGGGGTTGTCGGTGGCCTCGACAGCGAGCGAGGTGCGCCCGTGAAAGGCGTGCGACGCTGCGAGCACGCGTGTGCGGCCGTTTTTGAACGAGGCGAGCTTGAGCGCGTTCTCGTTGGCTTCGGCTCCGGAGTTGATGAGGAACAGACTGTAGTCTTCGTATCCCGAGACTTTGCCGATGCGTCCTGCGAGTTCGGTCTGGAGTTTGTTCACAACCGAGTTGGAGTAAAATCCGAGGCGGTTCATCTGCCGCGAAAGGCAGTCGGTGTAGTGCGGGTGGCAATGGCCTATGCTTATCACGGCGTGGCCTCCGTAAAGGTCGAGGTATTCCTGTCCTTTGTCGTCCCATACTTTACAGCCGCGCCCGCGCACGATGTTTATGTCGTAAAGTGGATAAACGTCGAATGTTTTCATCTTCTTTTTATTTGTGTTGCTGCGTTTTCAAAATGCCACCGGCTTGAGTTTGAGGCCCGTGGTCTCGGGAATGCCGAACATGATGTTCATGTTCTCCACGGCCTGTCCGGCAGCGCCCTTGAGCAGGTTGTCGATAACCGACGTTACGAGCAGGCGGCCGCCGTATTTCTGTGCGTGCACGAGAGCCTTGTTCGTGTTGACTACCTGTTTCAGGTCTATGTCGCGTGTTATGTAGTGCGTGAACGGTTCGTCGGCGTACATGTCGTAGCACCTGTCGATTTCCTCCTGGCTGAGGTCGGAATGCAGGTAGACTGTCGTGAAAATGCCGCGCGGAAAATCGCCGCGGTAGGGGATGAAGTCGAGCGCGCCGCCGAAGTCGGGCTGCAATTCGAGTATGCTTTGGCGTATCTCGTGCAGATGTTGGTGTGTGAACACCTTGTATATGCTCATGTTGCCCGTGCGCCAGCTGAAGTGCGTGGTGGCCGACGGTTTTACGCCGGCGCCTGTGCTTCCGGTAACGGCGTTTATCACCACGTCGCCTTTGAGCGCTCCGGCGCGTGCGAGCGGCAGAAGTGCGAGCTGTATGCAGGTGGCGAAACAGCCTGGATTGGCTACGTGCATGGCAGAGCGTATTTCTTTACGGTGCAGTTCGGGCAGCCCGTATACGTAGTCGTTGCCCGGAGCAGCCAGACGGAAGTCCTGCGCGAGGTCGATTATTTTTACTCTCTCGGGTATGCTGTGCTCGCTGAGGAACTGAGTGCTTTTTCCGTGCCCGAAGCAGAAAAACACAACGTCGCAACTGTCAAACGGAAGCTCGTCGGTGAAACGCATGTCGGTTTCGCCGAGCAGTCCCTCGTGAACGTCGCTCAGCAGGTTGCCGGCATTGCTCGTGCTGTTTATGAAAGCTATTTCGGTTTCGGGGTGGTTGAGCAAAATGCGGCACAACTCGCCGGCGGTGTAGCCTGCGCCGCCTATTATTCCAACTCTTATCATATTTTATTCCTTTGGAATGATTATCCAGCAGAGTATGTAGATTATTATTCCCGGAAATGCCACTGAAAGAAGCGTTACTACTGCGTAAGCAAGGCGGACAATCGTCGGGTCGAGGCCGAAAAATTCGGCCATGCCTCCGCAGACGCCTGCAATCATTCCGTTGCGCGAGCGGAAGAGCTTTTTGTTTTCGATCATACTCTATGTGTTTTTTTTAATTTACGTTCTGGGGTCAACGCTTCTCGTCTTTATGCTTCGAATAATAGATACGGAGCGGCGTGGAAGTGACCTTGATGAAGCCTTTCGCCTCTTCCGACGTCCAGCCGCGCTGTGTCTCGCCATATTCTCCGAACGGATTTTTCACAAGGTCGTCTTTTGAATCGACGCCTACCGTCTCGAACGAATAAGGACGAAGCATGAGCGTTACGACACCGTTCACATTTCTTTGCGAGCTCGAGAGCATGGCCTCTATGTCGGTCATGACGGGTTCGAGGTACTGACTTTCGTGGAGGAACATGCCGTACCAGTTCGAAACCTGGTCTTTCCAGTATTGTTGCCATTTGGAAAGCGTGTATTTTTCGAGGAAACGGTGAGCGCCTATTATGAGCATCGGAGCGGCTGCTTCGAAACCTACGCGTCCTTTCAGCCCGACGATTGTGTCGCCTACGTGACAGTCGCGGCCTATTGCGTAGGAGGCTCCTATTTCTTCGATTTTCTGTATCGCTTTTATCTTGTCGTCGTATATAATTCCGTCAACCGAAACGATTTCGCCGTTTTCGAATCCTATTTTCAGCTCGCGCGGTTCGCTTTCTGTGGCATGTTTCAGAAAAGCGCTCTCGGGGAGCCCGCTGTTACTGTCGAGAATTTCTCCGCCGCAGATAGAAGTGCCCCAGATTCCCACGTTGTACGAGTATTTCAGCTTGGCAAAGTCTGCGCTGAAGCCGTTCGCGTTGAGGTAATCGATTTCTTCTTTCCGTGTCAGCGTTTTGTCGCGCGTGAGTGTGATTATTTCTATTCCTGGTGCCATTACGAGGAATGTCATGTCGAAGCGGATTTGGTCGTTTCCCGCTCCGGTCGATCCGTGGGCTATTGCGTCGGCGCCTATCTCGTTTGCGTAGCGTGCTATTGCGAGTGCCTGGAAAATGCGCTCCGACGAAACCGATATGGGGTAGCAGTTGTTTCGCAGCACATTGCCGTAAATCATGTAGCGCAGGCTTTTCTCATAGTATTCCTGCGTAACGTCGAGCGTCACATATTCTTTTGCACCCAGCTTGTAGGCGTTTTCTTCGTTTTTCTGCAACTGTTCCGCGCTGAATCCGCCTGTGTTCGCGCACGCGGCGTACACTTCGTATCCCTTTTCCTTTGCGAGATACATTACGGTGTATGAAGTGTCGAGCCCACCGCTGAAAGCTACTACGACTTTCTTTTTTGTCATGTTGATATTCGTTTTGTTCGTGATAAATTCCCGCTTTTGCGGGCGGTTCTCACCGCAGTCCTTTTGCTGCGGCTTCTTTTGCCATTTTTACAACGTCGTCGGGCAGTTGTACTGGCAGAGGATCGCCTTCGTGCTCGGCCGGATCGTAGAGCATTCCCGTGCATACGCAGTATTTCCGCTTTGTCCGCGCGAGTATGTCGCAGTTTATGCAGCACGGGCTTTCGGGTGTGCCGCAGCCTTTCCAATAGTCGTCGTCCTGCGTGAGTTCCGAGAACGGCACCGGCACGTATCCTAAGCGCGTGTTTATTTTCATTACGGCTCCCTGGCTTGTAAGTCCGAATATTTTCGCTTTGGGCCAGCGCAGCCTGCTCAGTGTGAAGGCCGTTTCCTTGATTCGCGTGGCGAGGTGGTGTTTGCGGAATTTCTCCACTACGATAAGTCCGGAGTTGGCTACGTAGTGTTTGTCTTCCCAGCTTTCGATGTAACAGAAGCCTGCGAATTCTTCGCCGGCGAGTGCGATGATAGCCTTGCGCTCCCGCATTTTTTTCGCCACGTATTCGTGTGTTCGCGAGGCTATGCCCGATCCGCGCACTTTTGCTGCGTCGGTTATCGTTTTGAGTATGGTGTCGACGTAGCGCTCGTGCGAAGCATCGGCTACTATTACGTCTATTCCGTCGTCGTAATTCATTATCTTAATGAGCGATTTGTTTTGTTCGTATTTTTCTGTGCGTTTTGTGTACGCGTGTTATTGTTCCATTTGGTTTTCGAGCTCGGGAATGAGCGTTGCGAGCTCTTTTATAACGTTTGCACGGTCGGCGCCTTTCTTTGTTATGACGAGAATCGTGTCGTCGCCCGATATCGTTCCTGCTATGTCGTCGAAATGGTATGAGTCAATGCCCACGGCGAGCGGCATTGCGAAGCCGGGCATTGTGTGCAGCAGCAACAGCTCTCCGCCTATGTCGAGGTGCAGGAAACTCGAGGCTCCCGATAGGGATGTATAGTTTGTCCGTCTTACGCGGTGCACGTATTTGGGGTTGTCGGGCAGCACGTATTTGTAACACCCCATAGTGTCGGTGGTCTTTGCGGCGCGCAGTTGCCTGAGGTCGCGCGAGAGTGTGGCCTGCGCGTAGTCGAAGCCTGCTTTCTGCATTTCGTCGAGCAATTCTTCCTGGCTGTGGATTTCCTTTGTCAGCAGGATATTGCGTATGAAGTCGAGGCGCATACTTTTCTTTGACATCGTTCGGGCTTTTACGTTTTAATTGGCTGCAAAAATACGAATGTTTTTTCATTATTCAAAATTTATGCAATAAAATATGGACTTGTGTGTTTGTTGTCTCGTGTTTTCTGTAAGTGCTTGTGTCTCTTTTTGCAAAAGAGGAATTTTTATGCTTTGCGTACCTGTTTCAGATGGTTTGGGGCAGTATATTAAATGTGATATTTATTCGTTTTTGCGTGGAAAAATGAATAAATTTTCTTTTTCTTCTTTTGTTATGCGTCCAATAATGTCATTAACGACTTTAAAGACTTTAAAGTCGTTAATGACATTAAAGCCGATTGTGTTTTGCAGACAAAAACGGTCAGCGGCCAAGCACTTGAAAATCAGCGTGTGTATATGTAGCAAAAAATATGTCTGAGATATTTTAAAATATCTCAGACATATTTTCGATTATCTCCCTTGTATTTTCAATTTGCTGCGGGAAGTTTTTTACCACACGAAAAAAATATTTTTTTTCGTGCGAGGTTGTTTTTTATAAAAGCTTTGCCGTTCTGTTTTTTTGCGGGCGCGCTTTGGTCTTTTCCGGATTTACCAAGAATATTTCGGGCATAAGTCTTTTCTTCTTTAAGGTGGGCCGTGTATCTCGCTTTTGACGCGCCACAACGGGGAATGCCTTGCGTGGCTTGCGGCATGTCGTCCTTGCCAACTTCCGGCAGGCACTTTCTGTACAGCGGTTCGGTCTGTTAATCTAAAAAGACGTATTTTTGACTTCGCAAACCAATACATATATATAATGTATAGTCTCAATCTTGCCCTGTCGCCCCGCGACGCGGCCTCGGAGGAACGGATAAAGCTGAGGGCCGCACAGGAACTTGCCATTGACAGTCGCACGATAACCGCCTTGCGCATTGACAAACGCAGTATCGACGCCCGTCAGCGCAATACGGTGTTGCGTCTTGCGGTGCGCGTTTATGTGAACGAGCAACCTCCGCTTAGCGAATACGAGGCGCCCGAATACAGGCAGGTGGAGAATGCCGCGCAGGTGGTAGTGGTGGGCGCAGGTCCTGGAGGCCTGTTTGCCGCGCTCAGACTTATAGAATTAGGACTGAAGCCTGTGGTGCTGGAGCGTGGCAAGAATGTGCGCGAACGCAAACGCGATATCGCGCTCATACCGAAAGAGCACAAAATCAACCCCGAAAGCAATTATTCGTTCGGTGAAGGAGGCGCAGGTGCCTTTTCGGACGGGAAACTTTATACACGCAGCAAAAAACGCGGGAGCGTGCAGCGCATTCTCGCCGCATTCTGCCGGCACGGGGCGGCCGAAGAGATTCTTTACGACGCACATCCGCATATCGGAACCGACCGTCTGCCGCGGATAATCGAAAATATGCGCAACACAATACTGTCTTGTGGCGGCGAAGTGCATTTCGAGACGCGCGCCGACGCAATCCTTACCGATTCGGACGGCGATGTGTGCGGCGTTGCCGCAAGCGATGGCCGCGAATACCGAGGTGCGGTAATACTTGCCACGGGGCATTCCGCGCGCGACGTATACCGCTATCTGGGAGAGGCGGGTTTTGCGCTCGAAATGAAAGGCCTTGCTGTGGGAGTGCGCCTCGAACATCCCAGCAGCCTTATCGACAGTCTTCAATACCATTCACGCAACGGTCGCGGGCAATATCTTCCCGCTGCCGAGTATTCCGTGGCGGCACAGGTGGAGGATAGAGGCGTATACAGCTTTTGCATGTGTCCCGGAGGCTTCGTCGTTCCTGCGGCTACGGGAGCGCGGCAGCTCGTTGTGAACGGCATGAGCCCGAGCAACCGCGGCTCGAAATGGAGCAACGCCGGCATGGTGGTGGAAATGCACACCGAGGATTTGCAGGAGGCCTCTATTGACGCACTTATGCGTTCGGCAATGAACGATGACGCTTTTGCCGAAGGACATACGGATTACGACAATCCTGAAAATCCTTTGCGCATGATGTATTTCCAGGAAGCATTGGAGCGTGAGTGTTGGTTGCAGGGAAATATGAAGCAGACGGCTCCCGCCCAGCGGATGAACGATTTCGTAAACAGGCATCTCAGTTACGACCTCCCACCTTCGTCGTATGCGGCGGGACTCGTGTCGTCGCCTTTGCACTTCTGGTTGCCCGCTTTCGTGTCGTCGCGTCTTGCGGAAGGCTTCAAAGTTTTCGGACGCAGGCAGCACGGTTTTCTTACCCGCGAAGCCTCGGTGATAGGTGTGGAAACGCGTACCTCTTCGCCTGTGCGTATAGTGCGCGACGGCGAATCGCTGCAGGCGCCCGAGAGGCGAGGCCTGTTTCCTTGCGGCGAAGGAGCCGGATATGCCGGCGGAATAGTATCGGCTGCAATCGACGGCGAGCGGTGTGCCGAAGCGGCCGCCGCGCTCGTCGGCACGTCGGCGAAATGGAGGGCCGTGGTGCGCCGGTAAGCATACAAAAGTTGCAGTGCGGCAAAAAATCATGTCGCAATGACCTAAAAAAGAAATTTTTTCGGGTAATAGTTTTGCAGGAATACTTACTTTTGCCGAAAAATCAGGGCTTAACATGCCTTTTTGATATAATTTGTTCATGAGAGTACTGAAATTTGGAGGAACTTCCGTAGGTTCCGTCGAAAGCATAACCAACGTAAAGAAAATCGTAGAGGCCATAGACGAGCCGGTGGTAGTTGTGGTTTCCGCATTGGGCGGAATAACCGACAAACTGATAGAGACATCTCGTCTTGCAGCGGCCGGAGATGAAAAATACAGCGAAGAATTCAACGCGATGGTAGAACGCCACCGCGCAATGGTGGAGGCCGTGATTCCTGCAGGCGAGACGCGCGACGCTCTTAACGTGCGCCTCGAGGCTTTGCTCGGAGAATTGCGCAGCATTTACCACGGCGTATATCTTATCCGCGACATGACGCAGAAAACCGCAAACGTAATCGTAAGTTACGGCGAGCGAATGTCGTCGCAGATAGTTTCCGCCTTGATCGACGGCGCGAGTTGCTACGATTCGCGCGAGTTCATTAAGACGGTTCGCAAGCACAATCGGAATCTCGTGGACTTCGATGTGACGCTGCGCCTTACGTTGCAGACTTTTGCCCGAATGCCTAAGATTGTGGTAGTTCCGGGATTTATTGCCAGCGACATTGCCGACGGAGAAACAACCAATCTCGGTCGCGGCGGCTCGGACTATACCGCTGCAATCATTGCGGCGGCTCTCAACGCCTCGGCGCTTGAAATCTGGACCGATGTGGACGGTTTCATGACTGCCGACCCGCGGGTAATTCCCAATGCCTACACAATCGACGAGCTTTCGTACAACGAGGCAATGGAGCTTTGCAATTTCGGCGCAAAGGTGATTTATCCGCCCACCATTTATCCTGTGCGGGTAAAGAACATTCCCATTTATGTAAAGAACACATTCCGTCCCGACGCAAAGGGAAGCATAATCCATAAGGGGGTAATCAACGACACCCGCGCGATAAAAGGTATTTCTTCGGTCAAGAATACGAGTCTCGTGACTGTGTCGGGCCCTTCAATGGTTGGCGTGATAGGCGTTAACCGGAGAATATTCACCACTCTTGCCGACAACGGCATTAGCGTGTTCCTTGTGGCGCAGACTTCCTCGGAGGCCAGCACGAGCCTTTGTGTAACCGACGACGACGGCGAGAAGGCGCGCGAAGTTCTCGACGCCGAGTTCTGCAAGGAGATTTCTACGGGAGCCATGAACCACACGCTGCTCACGCGCGAGCTTGCCACGATGTCGGTTGTGGGTGACAAGATGAAGCACACGGCCGGAATTGCAGGCAAGTTGTTCGGAGTGCTCGGGCGCAACGGTATAAACATCGTGGCAATGGCCCAGGGAGCCACCGAAACCAACGTTTCTATTGTGGTTGACCGCGCTTTCCTGCGCAAGTCGCTCAACGTAATTCACGACAGCTTCTTTTTGAGCGAGTATCAGGTCTTGAATCTTTTTGTGTGCGGCGTGGGCACGGTCGGAGCCAAGTTGCTGGAGCAGATTCAGGCGCAGCGCGAGAAGCTTAAGCGCGAACGCGGCCTCAAACTTAATGTTGTGGGAATAGCCAGCGGACATTACGCTGTTTTCAATCGCGACGGAGTGGATCTTGATAACTGCCGCGAGGCCTTGCTCAAAGGTGGCGAAAGCGATATAAAGCGTCTGCGCGACGAGGTGATAGGAATGAATATTTTCAATTCTGTTTTCGTGGACTGCACCGCCAGCCGCGAGGTGGCCGAGCTGTATCAGATGTTTTTCGAGCATAACATTTCGGTTGTGGCGGCAAACAAGATAGCGGCTTCCTCGTCATACGAGAATTACAGGAGGCTCAAGCAGACGGCAAGGGCAAAAGGCGTGAAGTATCTTTTCGAAACCAATGTGGGCGCCGGACTTCCGATTATCAATACGATAAACGATCTCACCGGCAGCGGCGACAAGATTCTTTGTATCGAAGCTGTTTTGAGTGGAACGCTCAATTATGTGTTCAATGTGCTTTCCGAGAACGTTACTCTGAGCCGCGCCGTGCAAATGGCGCGCGATGCCGGATACAGCGAGCCCGATCCGCGCATAGACCTTTGCGGAAAGGATGTGATACGCAAACTTGTTATACTTGCCCGCGAGGCCGGTTACAAAATCGAGACGGAAGATGTCGAGGCTGTGCCTTTCATTCCGGAGGAACTCATGAAAGGTTCGGTCGATGACTTCATGAAACAGTTGCCGCAGCTCGACGAGGCGTTTGAGAAACGTCGCAGCGAGCTTGCTGCGCAGGGAAAACGCTGGCGCTATGTGGCCAAGTTGGAAAACGGTCACGCTTCCGTGGGCCTGCATGCCGTCGACGCGCACCATGCTTTCTACAATCTCGAGGGTTCGAACAACATAATACTCCTTACCACCGAGCGATACAGGGAATATCCCATGCACATCGAGGGCTACGGCGCGGGAGCCGACGTTACCGCCGCCGGAGTTTTTGCCGATATAATGAGTGTGGCGAATATTTGATGAAATATAATATGGGGCAGCTGCCTCGGAGAAGATAATTATAGAAATAATATGAAACAATCATTAGGCGTTTCAAAACGCCTAATGATTGTTTTTTATGGCTTGGCAAAGAATCGGTCTCGGAAAGCATTTTCATTATTTGTCATAGCACTTTATTGTACCTTTAAGGCTTACGGCAGCCATGCGTCGCGAGAAAATTCCGGCGGTATGTTCCGGTTTAGCAAATAGTGTGCCGATAAAGAATCCGCGCCGCCTGGCCGTAGGGTTTTGCAGACAAAAACGGTCACCTGGCAAGTAATTGAAAATCAGCAGGTGTATATGTAGTAAAAAATATGTCTGAGATAATTCAAAAT
>CAJKQZ010000078.1 GCA_905202115.1 uncultured Prevotellaceae bacterium
TGCCGGTGGGACGTTCGGACACCTGACAAAAATGTCATGTTCTGAAAGGTTCTGTTTTCATTCCGCGTTACGTCGGTCTTAGCGACATACGTATAGAAGGCAGAGGCGGTGAGGCTGTAATGAATAAAGAAAAGCGGATAAAACTTGTTCCGGATTTCAGGAAATAAAACCGTTTTCTATATTTGATTTCTATTGAATCGATGAAGCCTGTTTTGAGAGTATATGGTTATCTCTCCTGGCTGTGTCCGGATAACGTCAATGATTACAGATTTATATTGGAATTATGTGCAAAAAAAGAGCCTCGGTTAGAGGCTCCTTTTTTGATTATTTGGAAAAAGTTCTTATTTATTGAATACTTTGACAACTTTTCCGTCGGAGTATTTAACCACATAAATATTACCCGGAAGCATTTCGTTTACTTTAACGCCTTCGATATTATATATGGAATTCACGGTTGCTTTTTCGGCAACAGCATTGTCAATGCTGTTCTGCTTGTCTACGTTGATTATGTATTGTTTGCTTTCGAGCAGGTCGTTCGATGTTGCTGTGATAGTGATTTTTGCACGGTTCTCATCGTTCTCGATATCTTTCTCTATGATTGTTCCTACTCCGGTTGCGGTAACTTCGATATCGTTGGCCGTGATGTCAGAGGAGGAGCCGGCCGTGATGTCGTAGTCGTATTTGCCGGCGCTGAAACCGCTTACAGGGATACCGCTTATCTTAACTTCCGAAACTCCGCAGTTGTAAACGAGCGACATGTCGTCGATATAGAGCGAGTCGATACTTCCTTTACCCGGATTGGCGTTTGTCGAAGCCGTAACGTGGATAACCTTCTGTGCGAGAGTTGCTGCGTTGTCGGTATATTCAAACGGAATCGCCAGTCTTTGCCATGCGAAGTCGTTGCTTTCTATCTGGGGATTCGCTGCAACAGCCACGACATTTGTATATTCCTTGTCTTCGGGATCCTGGTAGTATGTGCCGTCGGTTATCACGGCGCGTATGGTTGCGTATGGATTATTTGCGTCGGGAGTTGCCTGCTTGAATTTAATCCAAGCAACAAGGCTGTCGGGACGGCCTTTGATGATAGAATAGAAAGCGTCGCCGTTAACGTCGGTGTCGGTCATGCTCATGTCGCTGTATGAGTGGTTGGCTGTATTGTCAGCAGAGATACTTCCCGCATTTATACGGCCTGTGGTTACGGTTCCGTTTGCAACGATAAATCCTAAAACTTTGGCAGAAGTTACGAGCAGACTTTTGCTTCCTTCCGAGCCGGGGCGGGTTATGTCGCTTGCAAAAGCGTGAGGTGTGCTTACTGCCATCCATGCTAAGGAGGCGGCAAGGCCATCGTTGGTGGCGCTCATGAAAGAGTGCCAGTTGTCGGGCTCGTCGCTCGTTCTGATGTCTTCTGCATTGCTGGGATTGGTTACCGAAGCCGTGTGGAACTTCTCGAAATCCGAGTTTTCAATCTGGAAGCCGCGTGTACCGAATATTACTTTGATAATCTGCCCAAGCATTTCGTTCATGTCGATGTCTATCGAAGTATAGAGCTTGTCGCCGCAGATTTCGGCGGTAAGGTCGACTGGAACTTCTCCGAGACCGGGGCCTGCCCAAAACTGAACATCAGGAAGATCACCAGGCACAATCGTTATTTTCTGAACGGTTTTAATAACCGTTATGTCGCCTTTGGTAACGCCGTCCAGATTGTTGAGAACAATGTTGCCCACGGGCATTTCATTGCCTCCGAGAACCATTACGAAGTTCTTTAATTGCAGGTCGTATTTGCCGTTGTTTTCTTCTACGGAAATAACGGCGTCCTGCTTGGTTTCACTGCCGTTTATCGAAACGCGCAGTTTGTCCTTGTAATCCGTTGCCATTGCAACCGACGATACAAGAGCCAGCATTAAAAGTGTAAATGTTTTTTTCATAAGCTTTTTGTTGAAAGTTCTTACTGTTATTTTAGTTTATAAGTTATTCCTATTGTTCCGTAAATAGGATAAAGCGTCTGTTCTATTGTATGGAAATTGCTTTTATGTATTCCTGTGAGCCCCCATGTTATGTCGCCTGATACTCCCCAGCGCTTGTTGAAGCGCCAGTCGGCTCCGGCATCGATTCCGAATTGAATCCGTCTCATGTTTTCGCTGAAATCAAAGGTTCCGCGCGTATCCTTAGTGGAGCCGATGTTTATTTTTGCTCCGGTGGGAGTGTTCTCGCGCAGGTATCCGTTGTAAACATATCCTTCGAATGTGTGGGAAGTTATGTAGGAAAAATATGGGCCGAACTTAAGATTGACGTTTTTGCCCACGGAATACGTTGCGACTACCGGCAAAGTGAGCATCCATAGTTCCACTTTTGTTACGTTGTTGCCGGTGAAATATCCTTTGAGCGATTCTCCGCCGCGCACTATCGACATGCGGTAGTTCATTACCTTTGCGTCGGTTTTCATGCCTTTGTTTTCGAGGAGCAGTCCCACCTGTGCCCCCCAGCGTCCTTTTATGTTTCTCTGCACATCGAAACCGAGCGAGTAATTCGGCTGGAGAGTGTATTTGTTGAGCTTGCGTATGGTTGCGGGCATGGGGAGCGGAGAAGTGCCGCCGATGTTGTATCCGAAGCGTACCTTATAGTTAAGGCTGTCGGTGATGTTGCGGCCCTTTGCCGGTAAAAAAGCGGCAAAGAGCATTGTTATGGCAAGTATGGATTTCAGCATGGTGTTATTCTTCGGTTTTGGAACAAATGATTCTGAATTTGTCAACCATAAGCGTACTGCCTATGGCACCTTCAAAATAGGCTCCGCGTTCGCTCGATGAGCATACTATCGTAAAGTTGTAGCCGTAATTCTCTAATAATTGCTCGTCGATTTCTTCGTAATAGTTGAAGTTTATTTCAAACGGCGTCCATTCTTCCGTATTTATGAGGTTGTCCAGTTTTGCTATCGCAACGACCTGCGGGCTTGTCTGAACGTTGTCGCCGTATAGAACAATAGGGTTCCCGTCTGCGTCGTGATTGCGGTAAACAACGGAGTATATTGTGCCGAAGTCTTTTTTGTCACGTTCTATTTTTCCTGCGGCATTCTGAAAATCCTCTCCGGCCGTATACTTGTAGTATCCTGTGAACTTCAAGGGCTTTTTTTCGAGTGTTACGCCGAAACGCGTGGCGAGCATCGAATTGTCGAGGGCTTTGTTTACGTCGAACTCTCCTACAAACAGGTTGCCTGCTGCCAGGCGCTTGTTTGCCATTACGCCGAACGGGCCCGTGCTGCGGGTGGTTAGCTTCACTGCGGCGCCGTCATAGCCGTCGGGCTCGGGCACGGTAGGATACATGTCGGGTGTGGCGGAACTCATGCTTATTTTGAAACCGGGATTTCCGGTGGACCAGATGTTTGCTTCTGTTCCGTCTTCTTTAAAGTCGAACCATGTATAGTATTTTCCGCTTTCGTCCAAACGGTAGCGTTCGAAGTCGAATTTAAGCGTATCGCTTATGGTACGCGTTATGGGTATGAACGACACGCGGTAAGTGCGGTGCCATTTTCGGTCTTCCGAGGTGACTGTATAAATTACCGGCCCGTTGCTGAAATCTTGCACAGACCCGTTGGCGGGTACTATGGTGGCGCCTTTGGTTATAACGAATTTTGGGGCAAGGGCTGAAAGGTCTGCTTTTTTTCTTATGTTGAATGTTATTTCCGAGTTGGTGTATAAAACGTTGACCATAGTGTCGCTTACGTTGAAGAACATTTCCTCGGGGTCGTTTATAGTTATGTATGCCTGTGTTATGTCGCATTCCGCCATTAGCGGTTCATCTTTGAAACAAGAGGAAAATAACGTGGCGCATATAGTTATGAGCAGGATTAACTTACAGAACTTCATTATTTTGAATCGTAATGGTATGAATTCCGTGCAAAGGTAAGTTAAAAACTCTTCCGCCAAATAAATTTTCAGAAAAAGTTATACAAAACGCTTTTTTGAAGGTAAAAAATGTAATGTATGAATGATTGTAAGTACGGTGCATGAGTTTTTTTGCAGAAAATATCGTTTTCGCTTTTTGTTTCAACGATTTTTCAGAGTCGGCATTGTTTGTGGGAAAGGTGTATATGATATATTTCGATGTGGGTTGGATATAAACAAAAACGGCCTTGTGCGAAAAAAAATATTTTTTTTCGCACGGTAAAAAAGTTCCCGCAGATAATTTAAAATACAAGGGAGATAATCAAAAATATGTCTGAGATATTTCAAAATATCTCAGACATATTTTTTGCTACATATACACGCGCTGATTCTCAACTACTTGGCCACTGACCGTTTTTGTCTGCAAAACTCTAAGGTCGCATGGGCGCTATTTCATTTTTACCTCGTCGAGGTTTACGAGTTTGTTTACTATGGCATATATAGTAAGTCCTGCTATTGAATGTATGTTCAGCTTGCGTGAGATATTCTTGCGGTGGGTGAGAACGGTGTTTACTGATATGAAAAGTTTCTCGGCGATTTCCTTGTTGGTCATGCCCTTTACCGCGCAGGCAAGTATTTCGCGCTCGCGTTCGCTTATAGCGTCGTGCGTCTCCTGTTTCTCTTGTACTTGCTCGATAGCGATGTTTTCGGAAGGCTTTATGGTGCTTTCGAGTTTTCTGAAAGCCGGTACGAACAGGGCGTTTTCGAGTTTGCAGTGGGTGTCGAGGTCGTTCTCGCAGGTGTAGATGTCGAACAAGGCGTCGTTCGGCAGATTTACGTTGTCGGAAGTGACGTTGTATTTTATTATCATGCTTTTCAGTTCCCTTAGCTTCAGTTCTATGGCCGAATGTCCGCGCAGAAACTGCTCTATGGGGCGCGAGGCGGAGCGGTAGCCTTCGAGCAGCCGCGAAACGTAGGTGAATATTCTGTTGTTCTCGAATTCCATGTGCTTGCGCACTTCCGAAGTGTATTCGTCGTAAAATTTCAGGATAAGAAAGGCTACTTCGTTCTTTACCGAACAGTCTACCGCCTCGATAAGCTTTCGCCGTATTCGGGGAAGCTGGAAGTTCAGAAAGTAGTCGTGGGCGTTTTTCAGATACGACATCAGTGCGGGAATGGAAACGCTGTCGACGAAAAAGCTTGCGCATTCGTCGCCGAACTTTATGAAATTGGCAACGGCAAGAAATGTGTTTACGTCGACGCCGTTTTCCTGGCATACCTCGCTGACGGTCTTGTCGCCAACGCCCAACGGTATGCAGAAACGGCTCATCGCCTGGAGCAAACGGTGCTCGTCGCGGATGATGTCGCACATCTTGTCGTTTGTTTTGTAGTATGAAGCAGACATGTGGGCATAAATGTTCTATGACTGCAAAATAAATATTTTTATTACAGTTACGGTGTCACCATATTCGGGTATTTTTGTCTGAAAAGCGCGAAAAAGATAACCATAAACGGGTATCGGAGAATTTTTTTACATCACTATAATTCGGTATTAAGTATCATGGTGGCGCAAAAGTGAATATCGCAGCGGTTTTAATTTTATAAGGAATAGGTATCTTTGCACAAAATAAAAACATGAAGGAATAATGCGCTTGTCCGAACTTAATACCGGCGAGAGAGGAGTGATCGTAAAGGTTTACGGCACCGGCAGCTTTCGTAAACGGATAGTCGAAATGGGTTTTATCAAGGGAAAGACTATCGAAGTCGTGCTGAACGCGCCGTTGCACGACCCTATCGTTTACGAAATCATAGGCTATAAGATTTCCCTCCGCCGCGAAGAAGCCAGGATGATAGAAGTAATAAGCGAACACGAAGCGAAACTGGCTTCCGTGGGACACGATTCCGATTTGAAGCCGATTATATCGCACGAACCGCAGGTGGGAACGACGGCCGGCGCAGAGGACGATACGCATATCAAACTCATGGAACGCCTTGCCGACGAACGGGGGAAAAACATAAAGGTGGCTCTCGTGGGAAACCCTAACTGCGGAAAAACTTCGCTATACAATGTTGCTTCGGGAAGCCATGAGCATGTCGGCAACTACTCCGGTGTTACCGTCGACGCAAAGGAAGGTACGCTCGACTACAATGGTTATCATTTCGTGATAGTCGACCTTCCCGGCACGTACTCGCTTTCGGCTTACAGCCCCGAAGAACTGTATGTAAGGCGCAACCTCATTGAAAACACTCCCGATGTGATAATAAACATCGTCGACGCCACCAACCTCGAAAGGAACCTTTATCTCACCATGCAGCTCATAGACATGAACATGCCTATGGTGATAGCTCTCAACATGTACGACGAGCTTGAGAAAAGCGGCGACAGATTCGACCGTGAGAACCTTGCGGCCATGCTCGGCGCGCCGATTGTTCCTACCGTGGGGAGAAGCGGCGAGGGGCTGCCGGAGCTTTTTGACGCAGTGATAAACGTTTACAATAGAACCGACGAAATCTCCCAGCGTCACATTCACGTTAACCACGGGGCGGAGTTGGAACAATCCATAAACCGTGTGCGTCGCGCTCTCGGCAAGAACGATGACCTGCGCTCGCAGTATTCCTTGCGCTATCTTTCCATAAAGCTTTTGGAAAACGACAGCGAGGTCGAGAAACTTGTCGACACGCTTAAAAACCGCGACGAGATAATAGCCGTTTGCTACGAAGAGAAGCAGCGCCTTGAAAAGGCCCTCGGCGAATCGAGCGAATCGGCAATTGTCGACGCGAAATACGGATTTATTTCGGGAGCACTCAAAGAAACTTATCATCCAAAACAGGAGCGCCGCAACCATAAAACAATCAGCGAGCGGATAGACGCTGTTGTAACGCATAGAATTTTAGGTTATCCTATCTTCTTTCTGGTGCTTTACGTTATATTCGAGGCCACGTTCAAGCTTGGGAATTTTCCTATGGAATGGATTGATGAGATTATAGGAAAATTCGGCGATTTCGTTGCGATAAACATGGCCGACGGCCCTCTGAAAGACCTTGTGGTCGACGGAATAATAGGCGGAGTGGGGAGTGTGATAGTTTTCCTTCCCAATATATTGATTCTTTACTTCTTCATATCCCTTCTCGAGGACACCGGCTACATGGCGCGCGCCGCTTTTATAATGGATAAGCTCATGCATAAGATGGGCCTGCACGGCAAATCGTTCATTCCTATGGTAATGGGATTCGGCTGCAACGTGCCGGCCGTTATGGCAACGAGAACGATCGAGAGCCCCAAAAGTCGCCTGGTTACAATGCTCGTAACGCCGCTCATGTCGTGCAGCGCAAGACTTCCGATATATATAGTGCTTATAGGGGCGTTCTTTCCCAAACATGCCTCGCTCGTAATGCTGTCGATATATACTTTGGGAATCGTCATGGCTGTGATTATGGCGAGGATATTCAGTAAAATGCTGATGAAGAAAGGCAATCTTCCTTTTGTAATGGAACTGCCGCCTTACCGCGTGCCTACAAGGAAGTCTATAGTCAGACATACGTGGGAAAAGGGGCACCAGTATCTGAGAAAAATGGGAGGAATAATTCTCGTTTGCAGTATTTTTATATGGTTCTTGGGATATTTTCCGCGTTCTTCCGGACAGACGTTCCGACAACAGCAGGAAAATTCATACTTAGGTAGTATAGGACACGCCATATCTCCGATAATGGACCCGCTCGGTTTCGATTGGAAAATGGATGTGGGCATTGTTACCGGCGTGGGTGCGAAAGAATTGGTCGTAAGCTCGCTCGGAGTGATGTATAGTGAGGACAGAAGCAACGCGGACTTGTCCGGCGGAGGGGATGAGTCGGCCGATACGCATTTGCAGCAGGCTTTGGCGAAATCTACAACGCCTCAGGCCGCATTGGCCTACATGGTGTTCGTGCTGTTATACTTTCCGTGCCTGGCAACTATCGTTGCCATAAAAAACGAATCGGGGCAATGGAGGTGGGCTTTGTTTACGGCCGTTTATACTACAGCTCTGGCATACGCGATGTCGTTTTTGACATACAGGGTGGCTCTGTTGTTTTAGGGCGCTGCGCAGAGATAACGGTGTTTTTGAGAAATTAAGTGTCTAAGTCCTGATTATATGAATATGCTCCCGCAGCAAATAAAAATTATGTCTGAGGTATTTTAATAAAATATCTCAGACATAATTCAAATTATCTCTGAGATAATTTTTCTGGTTCTTCGGCCGCAGTTTCGCATTTAGACTGAAATGTCTTCTTAGATATTTGTTCTTTTGCGAAAATTGCATACTTTTGCATTAAAATAATAGTGTCGCGGTAGTAGCTCAGTTGGTAGAGCGTTGGCTTCCCAAGCCAAAAGTCGCGGGTTCGAGTCCCGTTTACCGCTCCAGGAGATTCCTGTAAAAAGGAATCTCTTTTTTGTTTGTTCTGTTGGCTGACGAATTGCAGGGTGGGGAACAGTCAAAAATTAGCAGGGATAAATTTTTATTTGGGCCGGAATTATTTTCTTCAAAAAAATCACTGTAAAAAAGTTCCCGCAGGAAATTGAAAATATAAGGGAGATAATCGAAAATATGTCTGAGATAATTTAAAATATCTCAGACATATTTTTTGCTACATATACACCTGCTGATTTTCAAGTGCTTGGCCGCTGACCGTTTTTGTATGCAAAACTATACGGAAAAGCACCGCGATTCAACTATGTCAAAGGTAGAGGTAATGTTAGTTCGGCAAAACTTAACGTTAATTAACTAGATAGTCTGTTCAGAAATCGAATTCGTCGGTTTCGGCGCGTTGGTTTTTCGGCCAGTTTATGAGATAAAGGCGTTCGGTGGCGCGGGTCAACGCCGTGTAAAGCCAGCGCAGATAATTTATAGAGAGTATTTCGGGCGGAGCATAGCCCTGGTCGAGAAACACGCGGCTCCATTGCCCACCCTGTGCCTTGTGGCATGTAACGGCATAGGCGTATTTTATCTGAAGTGCATTATAATAGGGGTCTTGCCGCAGGCGTTTCAGCCGTTCTTTCTTGCTGTGTATTTCCTGATAGTCGGCCATGACCGACTGATAGAGACGCAGGGAGTCTTCGCGCACTAATGCCGGCGCTTCGCTGTCGAGCGTGTCGAGCAGTACGCGGGCTTCGAACTCGAAATTGTCGTAATCGGGAAAACGCAGCGTGGCGTCGGCAAAACGAAAGCCGTGCATGGAATGGAAGTTGCGAACGTAGCGCACTTCGGCCATGTCGCCGTTTGCAATGAAGTCGTTCTGCTGCGCGTCTGCCGCATTGCTTTCGGCGGCCGCGAGAGCCGACCAGTAATAATTGTTTTTTACAATCATTACTCTGTCGCCGGCCGAAAGGTCTCCTTCGCGTTCATAAATGCGTGCGCGTATTCCGCGGTTGTAGACTATGGCCCGCTTGTTGGAACGCGTTATTATCACTGTCTGGTCCGAACCTGCGTCGTCGTAACAGCTTTCAATCTCTTCTATGAGTTCTCCGCCGCTTATATAACGTATGTCGTCGTAGCTCTTTACCTCTGTTTTGGGAAAATCCTCGGGTTCTCCGTTGTCTATAAGCGTGCGTATGGCTGTAGCGTTTGCAAGTACGCCTGTGTCATGGCCTTGCCGCATAACCTGTCGCAGATCGGCCTGCATAACAGCCAGGCCGTATTGCGAGAGAACGCTGCTGTCGAGTGCGGGACTCAATTCTTCGCCTACTGGCGGCAGTTGCGCGGTGTCGCCCACGAGGAGCAGCCGGCAGCCGCTACCCTGGTAAACGAAACTTACAAGGTCGTCGAGCAGACGTCCCGAACCGAACATCGAACCGCCGTCGTTCGCAATCATGGAGGCCTCGTCGACGATGAAAACGGCCCGTTTACGTTTGTTGAAACCGAGTTCGAAACCGGTGTCTTCGCCGTCGAATGTCTTTTGCCTGTAAATGGTTTTGTGGATAGTGTAAGCCTGCACGCCCGAATAGAGAGAAAAAACCTTTGCTGCGCGTCCCGTCGGGGCGAGCAGCACGGGCTCGATACCCGCCTCCTTTAGGCTGAGCACGAGTGCGCTTACGAGCGATGTCTTTCCCGTACCAGCATATCCGCGCAGTATGAATGCGGCGAATGGCCGGCTTGTTTCCACGAAGCTGGCCATTGCGGCAAGAGCCCGATACTGTTCTTCGGTGGGGGTGAAGGGCAGGTTTTCGGACAATGCGGTGAGAATGTCTTTCATCGGCGTTTTGTTTTCGTATCGTTAGGCTGTGGCGATGATTGCAGGCAAATTGCGTTCAAAGTTATCTGTTATTTTCCATACGGCAAACATATATGCGGCTGCGGCTTGTTTAACGGATACGGTATGCCTGCTTTGCGCGCCTTTAAAACAGACAAAAACGGTCAGCGGCCAAGCAGTTGATAATCAGCGCGTGTATATGTAGCAAAAAATATGTCTGAGATAATTCAAAATATCTCAGACATATT
>CAJKQZ010000079.1 GCA_905202115.1 uncultured Prevotellaceae bacterium
TATTTTAAAATATCTCAGACATATTTTTTGCTACATATACACCTGTTGATTTTCAGGTGCTTGGCGGGTGACCGTTTTTGTCTGTAAAACCGGATTGTAAAGTACCATGTTTTTAGGATTCACTGTCCTTTCCTCCTCCGAGGGCATTATACAGATGTATTATGCCTTGTATTTTTTCTATCTGGTCCTGCACTAGTGTGAGACGGGCGTTGAGAAGGGATTGCCGGGCGGTGAGGACTTCCAGATATGTGGCCGAGGTGTATTGCATAAGGAGCTGTGTTTTGTCGGTGGCGGCCTGCAGGTCTTCTATCTGCTTTCGGTCGAGTGTTATACGTTTATCGGCCGTTTGCCATTCCGTGAGCGCGTCGTTTACCTCTCTTCCAGCCTCGAGCAATGACTGTTCGAAGCGCAAAACTGCTTCTTCCTGTCGGGCTTTTGCTATGCGGAGATTGGCAATGTTGGTACCTTTGTTGAAAAGCGGGACGGTAATCTGTGCAATGGCGTTCGAGAGCCATTTTCCTGGATTTATTATTGCGCCGTTGTTGTTTGTCCAGCCTACGGAGCCCGAGAGCGTGAGGTTAGGATAGAAGGCCGAACGGGCTGAATTGGTGGCGTAGAATGCTTCGGCCAGCTCGGCTTCGGCCTTGCGCACGTCGGGACGGTTGGAAAGCAGTGCCACAGGTAGTCCGACCGATATTTCGTCTGAAAAGTTCTGGCTGTCGAGCGTGCCGCGCTTTATTTCGTGCGACGGTTCCTTGAGCAGGGCCGACAGAGTGTTTTCGGTCTCGCTTATGCTTTTGCGTATGTTTAGTATGGAGGCTTCGAGGGCCGTACTGTTGGCTCTGGCCTGATGAACGGCTACGTCGTTGCTCTTTCCGGCTTCAACCAGGGCCTCGAGAGTGGCTGTCATCTCGTTCCAGTTGGCTGATGTCTGTTCTGAAATAGCTAGCTGTGCGTCGAGCATAAGCAGTGTGTAATAACTTTCGGCTATCGTAGCCACCAACTGCGTCTGTACGGCCTGCGCGTAAGCACGGCTCGATTCGAGTGCCGCACGTGCGCCCCGTTCCGCGTTTGTAATCTTCCCGAAAATGTCGGCTTCCCATGAAGCTGTGGCACCTATGTTGTAGGTTTTCTTCGTTTCGCCGTTGAAATTGCTAATTCCGGCCTGAGGCGTGAGGTTGGCCGACGGCAGATATGACAGACGGGCATTTGTAAGTACTGCCTGCGCTTCTTCTATCTGCAGACGGGCTATGCCGAGGTCGGCGTTGCGCTCAAGCCCCTGCGATATCAGCGTCTGCAGGTAGGGGTCGGTGAATATCTCTCGCCAGGGCTTTGCTGCGAGAGGGGGAGCGCTTTCCCCTGATGTGTTGTCACGGAAAAGACTGTCGGTTATGATGTCTGTGTCGGGGCGGGAATATTGTTTGTATACGCCGCAACTGCCCAGCAGGCAGGCTGCGAGAATCATCATTATTATTTTCATGATTAATTTCTATTTTACGGATTTCGTAATTGAGCGTCCGGGCAGGAACCGTTCTTGCAGATATTGGAACACAATGAACAGCGAAGGAACGACAAAAAGCAGCGCAGCAGTTCCCAGCAGCATTCCTCCCACTGTACCCACGCCTACCGATATGTTGCCGTTTGCTCCTACGCCTTGTGCGAACATGAGCGGTAACATGCCGAAAATCATCGTTAGCGAAGTCATGAGAATGGGGCGCAGACGCGCTTTTGCTGCCGACATGGCGGCAGCGGTGATACTCATGCCTTGCCTGCGTTTTGTCGAGGCGTATTCTGTAAGCAGAATGGCGGTCTTTCCCAAAAGGCCAATCAGCATTATCAGGCCCGTCTGCATGTAAATGTTGTTTTCCAACCCCCATATCTGTGCGAAAATGAAGCTGCCGGCAAGTCCGAAAGGAATGGATAGTATCACAGCGAAAGGAATCATCAGACTTTCGTACAACGCACACAATATAAGGTAAATGAACATTATGCAGATTATGAAGACAATTGTCGTGGTGCCTGTGGTCGAGGCTTCCTCGCGGGCCATTCCGCCGAATTCATAACCGTAGCCTTCGGGCAGGGCGGCTTTTGCCGCTTCTTTGACTGCCGCAATGGCTTGTCCTGAGCTGTAACCGTCGGCCGCGGCGCCGTAAATGGCTATCGCCGAAAAAAGATTGAAACGTGAAAGGCTTTCGGAACCGTATACGCGGGTGAGAGTGAGATATTGCGATATCGGAGTCATTTCTCCTTTGCTGTTGCGTACGAAAATGTTGTTAAGCGCTTCGGTGTCGAGGCGGTATTCTGGAGCAGCCTGTACCATTACGCGGTATAGCTTGGTGAAACGGTTCAGGTTGGAGGAATAGCTTCCGCCGACGTAGCCTGCAAGAGTGTTCAGCACTTCTGTGGGCGATACGCCGTTGCGCTTGCACAAAGCGGCGTCTACCTTGACTAAATACTGCGGATACTTGGTATCGAAAGTAGTATAGGCGCGTGAAATTTCGGGGCGCTTGTTCATCGCTTCTATAAAACCTTTCGTGTATTTCAGAAGGTCTTCCACGCTTCCGCCCTTTTTGTCCTGAACGTAAAGCTCGAAACCGTCGCTCGTTCCGTAGCCGGAAATCATAGGAGTGGTTGAGACGCGTATCTGTGCAGCCTTGATATGATTTGTACGCCTGTAAATTTCATTGATGACGGAGTTTATGTCGTCTCCCTTGCCGGTGCGTTCGTTCCACGGCTTGAGACGGATTGTGTAGGAGCCGCCCGAGGCTGATTGGTTATGACGCGCGTCTTTTCCTGTGACACGCGAATAGATTTTTATTTGTGGAATGTCGTGTATCGCGGATTCTATTTCGTCCATTACCCGTTCTGTTTCTTCAAGATTGCTTCCGGGCGATGTCAGAACGTTCACGTTAATTGTTCCCATGTCTTCTTGGGGCACGAGTCCCGTCTTCGTTACACTCATTAACCATATAAGCAAGCCGCATGCTGCTGCTACGGAAACGAGAGCTATGACTTTGTGACGAAAAAGGGAAGAAACGCCGCGCTCGTATCGGTTTAAAGTGTGGTGGAACGAGCGGTCGAAAGCATAGTGGAACTTGTCGGAGAAATTTATCTTTTTACCGCTTTCCCTATCTGCGCGCGGACGCATTATCAATGCGCACAGAGCAGGGCTCAGCGTAAGTGCATTAAGCAGAGATATGGCGACAGCGACGGCCATTGTCAGTCCGAATTGCGTGTAGAACGTTCCTGTTGTTCCTCCAATGAAACATACGGGGATGAATACCGCCATGAAAACTATCGTGGTGGTGACCAAAGCGGAAGTAAGTCCTCCTAATGCGTCGACGGTTGCTTCGTAGGGCGAAGTATATCCTTCGTCGAATTTCGCCTGTACGGCTTCCACTACGACGATTGCGTTGTCGACGACGGTACCTATGACAAGTACTATAGCGAATAGGGTAAGAAGATTCAGGCTGAAGCCTGCCGCGTAGATGAAAGCGAATGTTCCTACGAGCGACACGATTATGGCGAGCGAGGGGATGAGTGTAGCACGCAGGTCGTGCAGAAAAAGATAAACCACGAGTACCACGAGCACGATTGCAAGAAGCAAAGTTTCGATTACGTTTACTATCGACGCGTCGAGGAAGTCTTTCGTGCTCATGATGTCGGCCAGAATCATGCCTTTGGGCAGGTTTTCGGACATCTCGGCCGTGGTGGCGTCGATTTCTTTTATTATTTCGTTTGCGTTCGAGCCTGCTGTCTGGGCTATCATGCAGTTTGCTCCGGGATGTCCGCTTGTCTGGCTAAGCAGCGAATAGTTCTCGGCACCGAGCTCAATGCGCGCCACGTCTTTCAGTCTCAACACGTCTCCGTTCGGGAGCGATTTGATAACCATGTTTTCGTAGTCTTCTTCGTTCTCGTATCTTCCGCGGTATTTCAGTACATATTGGAATGTGTTGATCGATTCCGCTCCTAATGTTCCCGTAGGCGATTCCACGTTCTGCTCGGCAAGAACCGTTGCGATGTCGGAAGGTACGAGATTGTACTGCGCCATTTTGTGCGGGTCGAGCCAGATACGCATAGAGTAGTTCGCTCCCCATATGTTTACTTCGCCAACGCCGGCTATACGTGATATTTGCGGCTCGATGTTTATCTTCATGTAGTTCGTAAGGAAGTTCGAATCGTAAGAATCGTCGGGCGAGTAGAGCGAGAGTGATTTCAGAGAACTGTTCTGACGCTTTCTCACGGTGACGCCCGACTTTGTGACCTCGGCGGGAAGCTGTCCCTGAGCCGAGGCAACGCGGTTCTGAACGTTCACCACCGACATGTCGGGGTCGGTGCCCTGGCGGAAATATACGCTTATCGACGCCGAGCCGGTGTTTGTGGCTGTAGACGTCATGTACATCATGTTCTCCACGCCGTTCAGCTGTTCTTCGAGCGGCGTAATCACGCTTTTCATCACTGTCTCGGCGTTGGCTCCCGTGTAGGTGGCGGTTACGCGCACAGTTGGCGGCGCGATGTTGGGAAACTGCTCTATCGGGAGCTGGGTTAGCCCTATCACACCTATTATAATTATGGCTACGGATATTACTCCGGACAGTATGGGGCGGTCGATGAAAGTTTTTACGGTCATGGCTTATTTCTTTTCGCTCGGGGTGTTGACAGCTGCTCCTTCGCGCACGAGTCCGGCGCCTTCGGCTATTATTGTGTCGCCTTCTTTCAGGCCTGTTTCAACAATGTATTCGGTTCCGTTGTTCAGATTGAATATCGTTACGGGTGCTGACTGGGCTTTTCCGTCTACGACCTTATATACGAACACTTTTTCCTGCAGTTCGTAGGTGGCTCCCTGCGGAATTACGATACAGTTCTCTTTTGTGCTCGGCAGGATTACCGTTCCGCTGCCTCCGCCGCGCAGCAGGTTTTGCCTGTTGGGGAAATCGGCGCGCAGTGTAACGGCTCCTGTTCCTGCGGTTACTATTCCGCTCACTGCGCTTATGTGTCCTTTTTCGGGATATGCCTTGCCGTTGCTCATGCGCAGTTCTATTTCGGGCATTTTTGTTATGAAACTGTCTAAAGAGCCGTATTGTTCTATCAGGTCGATGACCTGGCTTTCGGTGAGTGAGAAATAGGCGTACATGCGGCTGTCGTCCGATACGGTGACAAGCGGTTCGCTGATGTTGCTGCTCACGAGTGCGCCTACGCGGTAGCCTATCATGCCGGCCACGCCGTTTACGGGACTTTTCACTTCCGTGTAGGAAAGGTTGTTGCGGGCGTTAATCTCCTGCGCTTTGGCCTGGGCTAATGCGGCTTCGGCTGCTGCGAGCTCGTTGCGCGAGGTGCTCAGGTCGTAGTCCTGAACCACGTTCTTTTCGCGCAGGATTTTCGTGCTTTCCAAGTTCAGCCGTGCCGTGGCAAGTTTGGCTTCGGCGCTTTTCACGTTGGCCGAGGCTTCGGCAAGGGCTGCTTTGTAGGGCACCTGGTCGATTACGAACAGCACTTGTCCGCGGCTCACTTTCTGCCCCTCGCCGATACATATTCTTGTGATAAGTCCGCTTACTTGCGGGTGCACTTCCACTTCCTGCTGCCCTGCAAGGGTGGCGGTGTATTCCGATTTTAAGGTTCTGTTTTCTTGTTTTACGGTGAGGGTCTTGTAGGTCGTGTTTTCCTTTGTTGCCGGTGATTGGCGGCACGAATAAAGCGCCAGCCCCAAGAACAGGGTTGTGAGTATTTCCTTTTTCATATTTTTCGGATATGTATTTTAAAGTCTGAATACGGTTCGTTACTTAGCGTAAAGGTAGGAAAATGCAGACTGTCGTGTTGTGCCGTGAATAGGATTGGGGGGTAAACGATTAAAGTGTGGTGGCGAATGGGGCGGTTGCTTACGTTTGTGCTCATGAAGGCTTGTATGCATGTTTTTCCGGCTTAAGATAAAAGATTTCTTTCGGATGTTCTGACGTGGGTGCGGTGCGAGCCGGAGTGCTCCCGCACAGAACCGACTGCGAAAGGTTTCATATAAAAATGGCTTCATGTAGAAAAAATATTTTTTTCGTGTGGTAAAAAAGTTCCCGCAGCAAATTGAAAATACAAGGGAGATAATTCAAAATATGTCTGAGATAATTTAAAATATCTCAGACATATTTTTTGCTATATATACATGTATTGATTTTCAATTACTTGGCGAGTGACCGTTTTTGTCTGCAAAAAACTCCTGCAAAGTGTTGTAGTGTGTGCAATGCGGTGGCAAATGTCGGGATTTCGGCGGTAAACGCATTTTCCTGATTTGCTTTCTGAAAAGAAAAAGAAGTAACTTTACAAACCTATTTATGTAAGATTTGTAGTTACAGTATTAATGTTTGGAGTATGAAAGCAAAAGTGATTCTTGTTGTTGCGGCATTTCTGTTTTCCTGTGCGCTGCACGCACAGAACGGCTCTGCTGTTTCCGGACATGTGAAGTCGGTGACGGCTATAAGCAAGGTTCTGGGCGACGGGCGGAAAGTGGCCGCAGTTGTGCTGGAGTATGACGCTCCCGTGAGCAATAAAAGTCTCAATGCCGACAGCTATCGGGTTGAGGGCAAGGAAGTGACGCGCGTTTATGCGAATACTCAGCCCGAACAGGCGGAGCAGGGCCGGGACGGGCGATATGTCATTGTGGAAGTGAAGGCCGAGGTGGATTTGAACGCGCAGCCGCACCAGCCTACGCCTGAAGAAATGGAGAAAAAGCAAGAGCGTGCCCGTATGCAGGGCGGTCCCGGACTGCGTGCGGGGTGGAGCACCGGCGGCGACGATGAATATCCTGGAAACGCTACCGTTGTGCAGACGAAAAACATAAAGACGCTAAAAGGAAAAACATACAAGGCCGACGGAACGCCGTTGGAGAGCACGGTCGAGCGTTGCCTCGTTGCCGACGACTTCAGGCAGGAGGAATTTGTCAGTCCCTATACGGGACAGGTGCTGCCATACAATATATATTTGCCCGAAGGCTATAATCCCGACGAACATTATCCGCTCGTGCTCTTCATTCACGACGCCGGAGTGGCAAGCGTTCAGGTGAAACAGCCGCTCTATCAGGGCAACGGCGCGACGTCATGGGCCGAACCCGAAGCGCAGGCGCGGCACAAGTGTATCGTGGTGGCTCCCGAGTATCCTGTAATTACGGTTGACGACAATTGGAACTACAGCCACCACCTCGACGCTACGATTGCTCTGATCAGGGATTTGCAGACACGTTATGCGATTGACCCGAAACGCATATACACAACCGGACAGTCTATGGGCTGCATGTCGTCTATCGTAATGCTGCTGAAAGAACCCGATCTTTTTGCCGGCGCATTGCTCGTGGCCGGAAAATGGAATCCTGCATTAATGGGACCGCTCGACAGGCAGAACATCTGGATTATATCGTGCGAGGGAGATACCTCGTCAAACACTCTCCAGGGGCAGGCCGTGGAGCTGTGGCGCAGGCAGGGCAGTTCCGTGTCGGAAGCCACGTGGGATATGACGCTCGCGTCGGCGCAACTTTCCGACGAGGCCGATAAAATGCGCGCTGAAGGCAACCACTTGCTCTTTACACACCTTACGGGCGGCAATCACCGCGCCACGTGGTTCGTGGCCTACGGGATAAAAGGCGTACAAGACTGGCTTTTCGAACAGCATAAGTAACACACCGACCGGTATGGCGAACATATCGCGATATGTAGACCTGGCTTTCTGCCTTGTGTTCCTGCCGTTGATGATTTTTATCTTTCCGGTGGAGCGCCTGTGGGGCATATATCCCGCATTCATAACCTCGTTCGTGGCATGGCTGTATGTCACTTACTTTGTTTATAAGTATTTTGTGATACCGCGTTTGTTTCACAATGGACGCGGCCGGATATACGCTCTTGCGGTTATTGCCGTTTCTTTGGCCGTGACCTTTCTTTTCTCATCCTACGAAATAACTTCGCCGTTACATCATCTGAGAATGCAACATATGGCGCGCATAAACTATACTCTTTGGGGAATAAGGCCCAACCAGCAGGCGGTATGGCTGCATTACATCCTCGTAGTCATATTCTGTTTTGCTTTAGGTATGCTCGACGAGGCATACCGTCAGAGACTGGCGCGAGGAACTGGAGTTCGAAAGAAACAAAGCCGAGATAGCGCTCTACAAGGCGCAGATAAATCCGCATTTTTTCTTCAATACGCTTAATACTATCTACGGTCTTTTGATTACACAGTCCGACAAGACCGAAATAACGCTCGAACGTTTCATAAACCTCACGAAGTATATGTACAATAATGCGAACCGCGATTTTATCTCCCTGTCCGAGGAGGTGGAGTACATATCGCAGTACATGGATCTTCAGAAACTGCGGCTCAACGGGTTTGCCGATGTCACTTTCTCGCATGATGTGGAAAACGGAACCGTGCCTGTGCCGCCCATGCTGCTGATAACGTTTATCGAGAATGCCTTTAAATACGGCGTATCTTCGAACGAGCCCTGCTTTATACGTATCAATCTGCGTCAGCGCGGGAAAGTTGTCTGCTTCGAGGCCGAGAATTCAGTTTTCGGGCGTGAGGTTCGTAATTCTAAGCGAATGGGAATAGAAAACTGCCGCAAGCGCTTGTCGTTGCTCTACCCTGGCAGGCACAGGCTTGACATAGAAAGAAGCGGAAACCGGTTCCGCGTTGTTCTTGAACTTAAAGATTCTGTATAGATGAGACCGGAAATGAAGTGTGTGGCTATCGATGACGAGCCTATCGCCCTTAACATAATAAACAGCTATTGCAAGCGGCGCGGGGGAGTGCGGATAGAAACCTACAGTTCCCCGCGGCTTGGTATGCAGCGCGTTCTCGAGTGGCTGCCCGATGTCGTTTTTCTTGACATCGAGATGAACGGCACGTCGGGACTGGAGTTGGCCCGCCGTCTGCCTGCGTCGTGCTGCCTTATATTTACTACGGCTTATGCCCGTTATGCTCTTGAAGGGTTCGAGGTGAACGCTGTGGATTTTCTTCACAAGCCTTATTTTTACGAACGCTTTGTCCGTGCTATGGAAAAAGCCGAGCATTGGATAAGAATGCACGATTTGCTGGCTGTGTCGGAATCTGCCGCCCGCCGTCTGCTTTTGAAGTCGGAATACAAGAATGTTACGGTGCCGGTAGATTCTATTCTTTATGTCGAGTCTATAGATAATTATGTGAAGGTACGTTTGTCCGACGGTACGTCGGTGCTTTCGAAGATTTCGTTGCGCAGCATGGAGGAGCAGCTTCCGCAGGGAGAATTTTGCGTATACACCGTTCTTTTGTCGTGTCGCTGAAAAGGGTCGTGAAGTTCACCCGTACGGAGGTGGTGCTTGCCAAATCGGGCGTAAGCCTGCCTGTGGGCAAAAAATACGCAGATGACGTTATGTCGCTTTTAGGAAAGGAGATGAAATGAGGTATTGCTGCCTGCGTCGTATGGCTGTTTTGTTTGTGGGTTTGTTGTTTATGGCTTCGGGTATAGCGTTCTGCATTCGTGCCGGCCTGGGCATAACGCCTATTTCCTGTCCTCCTTATGTGTTGAGCCTCGGTCTTCCTTTTTCTGTGGGACAGTTTACGATTGCCATGCATTTGCTGCTCATTATCGGGCAGAAGATTCTGCTTGGTAAAGGATTCGGCAGGATGCAGTGGTTTCAGATAGTGCTGGCAATGGTGTTCGGGTGTTTCATCGACGCTTTCATGTGGCTCACTTCCACGGTTGCGCCTTCTGCATATCCGGCCCGTGTGCTGTTGTTGCTGGCGGGAAATGCGTTGCTTGCTTTGGGAATGTTTTTCGAGATTTCGGCGCACCTTATATTCGTTCCAACCGACGGATTTGTGCGTGCAGTGAGCGTGAGAACTGGTATTCCTTTCCCGCGCCTGAAGATAGCTTTTGATGTATTGCTGCTTGTTGTAAGCGTTGTATGCTCGCTTGCGTTGCTCGGGCGCATTGAGGGTATTCGCGAGGGTACTTTCGTGTCGGCTTTCATGGCAGGATTTTTTCTGGGACTGATTCGCCGTGTGTTCACGGCGGCGGGGATTTCTTCCGCGGCTAGGAGGTAGAGAGGGCTGCGTATGTTTTGGCTTGCCGGCTTTCCGTAAAATTTGCGGTGCTTTTCAGTAGGGTTTTGCAGACAAAAACGGTCACCTTCCAAGTACTTGAAAATCAGCACTTGTATATATAGCAAAAAATATGTCTGAGATATTTTAAAATATCTCAGACATATTT
>CAJKQZ010000080.1 GCA_905202115.1 uncultured Prevotellaceae bacterium
CTTGTATTTTCAATTTCCTACGGGAAGTTTTTTAACCACACAAAAAAATATTTTTTTTCGCGGCAGGCCGGTTAAATATAAATTCGTCCTTTATCGATTACACGTGAGCCCGTACGAACCTGCACCGGCCAACATCTTTATTTCTGAAAAATTAATAACGACATCCGGAAGAAAAACATGTGGTATTCAAAATATTATTTATTTTTGTAAACAAAAAAACAGGGCACATGGGATTCTTCAAATCTTTATTCTCCTTGAACAACGACGAAAACGACAAGGAAACTCTCGAGCAGGAAGCCGCAGAAAAAAAGCGCATAGCATTCGAAACGCTTTGCGACAACGGGCTGCGCGCCATGAATATAAAGGAATACAGACTGGCAGCCAGCTATCTGGCTAAAGCCGTAGAACTTGAGCCCGAGAACGAAAATGCCCGCAGTTACCTTGCCGAAGCCTATCTGAACGGCAACGAAATGAAAAAGGCGCTGCCGCTGCTGCAAGAAATAGCACAGCAACATCCCGACAACATAAAACTGCAGCTCTCCATAGCACAGTCAGCCGCGCACCTCGACGAATGGAACATAATGTTGCAGGCCTCGCTCAACGCGGAAAGCATGGAACCCGAAAATCCTACGGCAAAATATATGAAAGGCCTCGCGTTCCACGGAATGAAAGACGAAGAAAAAGCCGTCGGAGCCTTTACCGAAACCATTGAACTCGAACCCTCTTACAGTCCTGCCTACATCATGCGCTCACGCGCGCTCACAGACCAGGAAAAATTCGACGAAGCCGAAGCCGACATCGACAGCATAATAGCAAAAGGCGAAGCCGATGACAATGTATATATACAAAAAGGAACTCTCAGAGAAAGAAGCGGAGACAATACGGGAGCTGCTCTGGCCTACGGCAACGCAATAAAGACCAATCCCTTCTGCGGCGAAGCATATCTCAGAAAAGCCGCAGCCGAAGAAGCGGCCGGAAACGACAGCAAAGCACTCGCGACACTCGACGAGGCAATAGCCAATATAGTCGACCCGCACGAAGCACTGAGCATGAGAGCCGCACTGCGCGGCAAACTCGGCGACAGCGCCGGAGCGCAACAAGACCTCGACAAAGCCGAGGAAATAAAGAAACAAATACCCGAAGAAAACAAGGAAATCTTCACCGAGTTGCAAAACAAAGTGGAAAACAATATCCGCAACACAAACCCGCTCAACTTCTGAGAACCACACCGACCGGATACAGGCGAAAACAAAAAAGAAATACCATAAAACAATAATTACAAAGTTTAAAAACACACCATTATGATTTCGACAAAGAAATTTTTTCTTGCTGTATGTGCAGTAATGCTATCCGCAGGACTATCCACCCTTAAAGCACAGGGAACACTCTCCGACGGAAGCAAATGGCACTGGGAAAAAGGAACTATCGTCATCGACGCGCCGGCGCGTCCCGCCGGCCAGGAGCACGCACTCAACCTTACCGCCCCTAAACTGAAAGTAGTCCGCGTTGGTTTCGTAGGGCTCGGAATGCGCGGGCCTGGAGCCGTTGCCCGCTGGACACACATCCCCGGCGTGCAGATTGTAGCACTCTGCGACCACGAGAAACAACGCGCTGAAAACTGCCAGAAATACCTGACACAGGCAGGAATGCCCGAAGCTGCTGTATACTATGGCGAAAAAGGTTACGAGGAACTCTGCAAACGGCCCGACATCGATATCGTTTACGTAGCAACCGACTGGCTTCACCACTTCCCCGTTGCAAAATGCGCCCTCGAAAACGGAAAACATACGGCCATAGAAGTCCCCTCGGCAATGAATCTGAAAGAATGCTGGGAACTGATAAATCTTAGCGAGAAGACACGCAAACATTGCATGCTTCTCGAAAACTGCTGCTACGACTGGTACGAAATGAATACGCTCAACATGGCGCAGCAGGGAGTGTTCGGAGAAATTCTTCACGTGTCGGGAGCATATTGCCACGACCTCACGCCGTTCTGGGACTATTATTGGAAAAAAGATGCCGGCGACAAGCTCGGCTGGCGCCTTGAATTCAATATGAAAAACCGCGGCGACGTATACGCCACCCACGGCCTCGGCCCCGTGGCGCAGGTGCTCGACATTCACCGCGGCGACCGCATGAAAACTCTCGTTGCAATGGACACTAAATCTGTTCACGGCGTTGAGCTCGTTAAAGAAAAGACGGGCAAAAAGGTTGATTTCCGCAACGGCGACTACACCACCACGATGATCCGCACCGAAAACGGAAAGATGATACGCATAGACCACGACGTAATGACTCCGCAGCCTTACGACCGCAAGTACCAGCTTGTCGGCACCAAAGGTTTCGCGAACAAGTATCCCAACGAAGGATACGCATTGGGAGCTTCCGAGATGAAATCGGCCGGCGTAACTCCCTCGGCCGACAATCTGTCGGGCCACGAGTATATGTCGGAAAAAGACAAGCAGGCTCTCGTCAAGAAATACTACAGTCCTATCCTCAAGAAGTACGGCGACGACGCCAAAGAGGTCGGCGGACACGGCGGAATGGACTTTATAATGGATGCACGCCTTGTTTACTGCCTGCAGAATGGTCTGCCGCTCGACATCGACGTTTACGACCTTGCCGAATGGTGCTGTCTTGCCGAGCTCGGCGCCTTGTCAATGGACAACAACAATGCTTCGGTGCAGATTCCCGACTTCACACGCGGCCACTGGAACGAAAACAAAGGCTACAAGCACGCTTTCGCCTCGGCCGAGGATGAAGCCGCTGCCGCACAGGCTGCAAAGGAATTTACCGAAGGCATGAAAACCGGCGGCCAGAAGTTTCTCGACAAATACTGGAAGGAAGAAGCCAAAGCTGCCAAGAAAGCCGCTAAATCGAACAAGAAATAAAGACTGATATCCTTAAACGAAAAAGACACAAGCGTTCCGCCACATGGCAAAGACGTTGAAACAAAATGAGGCTGCGGGGCCGTTTGTCACAAACAGTGAGAACGCCGCGCAGCCTCGCTCATATAACTGCTCATATTAACGACAAACAGAATGCTTGTACTTTTCCGCGACCACATATCTGAACAAAACGACATTTTTATCAATACATTCCCGCTAAACACAAACAAACAACTATCCATTCGCATGAATCCACGTAAAACCACAGTCATCTTTGCCTTAGCATTGCTTTCGGCAATCATTCCCTGCTCCTCGAACGCGCAAACGGGCGATAAGTCCACCTACAAGAACCCTATAATTGACAAAAACGTGCCCGACCCCACGATAATAAGGGCAAAAGACGGGTACTTTTACCTTTACGCCACCGAGAACGCACACAACATTCCCATTTACCGCTCCACTAACCTCACCGACTGGACATTCGCAGGAAACGCATTCGCCAAAGGCACGAAGCCCGAGTTTCTGAAAGGCGCTGCCGCCTGGGCTCCCGACATCAACTACATAAAAGGAAAATACGTGCTTTACTACGCAAAAGGCATTTGGGGAAACCACGAGGATGTAGGCGTAGGAGTTACCGTTGCCGACAATCCTCTCGGCCCGTTCGAGGACAAAGGAGCCGTTCTGGTGAGTAAAGAAATCGGAGTAAAGAACTCTATCGACCAATTCTTCATTCGCGACCACGGCAAGAACTACCTTATCTGGGGCAGTTTCAGAGGCATTTACATGACCGAGCTCACATCCGACGGACTGCGTATCAAAGAAAGCAGCAAACTCACCAAACTCGCAGGCGACCAAATGGAAGCGTCATATGTATTCAAGAAAAACGGATACTATTATCTGTTCGGTTCGGCCGGCAGCTGCTGCGAAGGCGACAGAAGCACCTATACCGTAATCTACGGACGCTCCAAGAAACTTGCGGGCCCTTATGTAACCCGCGACGGCAAACGTCTTCTTGACGGCGACTACGACGTTCTCATGCATGGAAACGACATTTTTGCCGGCCCGGGACACAACGCAGAGTTCATAACCGACGATGCAGGCGACGACTGGATAATATACCACTCCTACCAGCGGGGAAAATCAAAGAAAGGGCGTCTCGGCATGCTCGACAGAATAAAATGGAAAGACGGCTGGCCTTATGTTGAAAACACAGAACCATCGTCGGAGCACACCGCGCCGTATTTCAAGACCAAGAAAAAGAAATAAAAACCGCTTCCGCAGATAATCGGCAGCAGGTATTTTACCAGGGAAAAAGTTCCCGCGAAAAAAAAATATTTTTTTCACAAGGTAAAAAACTTCCCGCAGCAAATTGAAAATACAAGGGAGATAATCGAAAATATGTCTGAGATAATTCAAAATATCTCAGACATATTTTTTGCTATATATACACGCGCTGATTTTCAAGTGCTTGGCCGCTGACCGTTTTTGTCTGTAAAACCCTACGGAAAGGCGCTGCCGGTTTTGTATGTAATGCAGGAGATTTTTGTTGTTTGCAGTTATGAGGCGTTTGCGCCTCTGCCATATAAGTATCACGTTCAATAAAAAAAACAAGTCCCGCGGAAATTTCGCAGGACTTGTGTTCGGATTTTTATAAAATGTTCAGGTTTATCTTGTTCCCACGATTTTTGTGGGCGGAAGCTCGGCGTTGCGTTTTTCCACGGCTTTCACCACGTTCAGTGCAAGGTCGCGGAACGCTTTTCCGGCAACGGAACGTTCGTCGAGCGCAACGGGCTGACCTTTGTCGCCGCTTTCGCATACGGACTGCACAATGGGAATTTCGCCGAGCACGGGCACGTTCATCTCGTCGGCAAGAGTCTTTACGCCGTCACGGCCGAAGATATAGTATTTGTTTTCCGGCAGTTCGGCCGGCGTGAACCAGGCCATGTTTTCCACTAATCCTAAGATAGGAACGTTTACGTTTTCGTTGCGGTACATGTCTACGCCCTTTCGCGCGTCGGCCAGGGCCACTTGCTGCGGTGTGCTCACTATTACGGCGCCTGTTATGGGTATTGTCTGCAGGAGCGTCAGGTGTATGTCGCTCGTTCCCGGCGGAGTATCGAGAATGAAATAGTCGAGGTCGTCCCACTCGGCGTCGCATATCAGTTGCTTGAGCGCGTTGCTCGCCATTGCCCCGCGCCACAGCATGGCGGTGCCGGGTTTTACGAAGAATCCTATCGACAGAATCTTTATGTTGTAATTTTCGGCGGGAATGAGCATTTGTTTCCCGTTGACTGTTTCGCCGTAGGGCTGGAAGTTTTCCAGATTAAACATTTTTGGCTGCGACGGCCCGAAGATGTCGGCGTCGAGAAGTCCCACCTTGTAACCCTCTTGTGCGAGAGCTACGGCGAGATTTGCGGCAACGGTCGATTTTCCCACGCCGCCTTTGCCCGACGACACGGAAATTATGTTTTTTACGCGGGGCAGCACCGGTTTCGGCTCGGCGGTAGGTTTGTCGGCCTTGCGGGTAGTTATCGTAACCTCGGTGTCGCGGCTCACGTAGGCCTTGATAGACGCTTCGGCGGCGCGCACTACCGATTTCATGAACGGGTCGGTTTCTTTTTCGAATATTATGGTGAACGACACCTTGTTGCCGTCTATGCGGATGTTGTCGTCTACCATTCCCGATTCCACGATGTTTTTTCCCGTGCCGGGATAACGCACTTTCTCAAGCGCTTCGGTAATGAGTTTGGGATAGATGTTCATTATTTGTGTGTATCTTGTGATGTTTTTTCTTATTTCGATGTCTCGAGCGACGAGCGTTTTTGCCTGTTGTAGCTGCGATAGGTGTCGAGAGGTATCTCTACGTCGGGCTCGCGAAGCTCTCCGTTGCGCGGAAGTGCGAAACTTATGAATTTTATCTTTATTCCCCGTGCCAGCCATTGCGACTCGTAGTATGTCTGAATGCCGGTAACATCGTCGCTGAGGCTTTCGTCGGCGTACACGTCGGAACTTAATGCAAGCAACGGCAGATTGTTCTCGCTCACCACGTATTTGGTATAGGTAAAAAGGAAATTGCTGTCGGTCTTGACGTTCACAATGCCTCCGTCCTTCATGAAACGGCGGTAGCGCTCAAGAAAAAATGTGGATGTCATGCGCTTGCTTGCCCTTTTCATCTGTGGGTCGCTGAAAGTGAGCCATATCTCGTCCACTTCGTCGGGTGCGAAAAGTTTGTCGCTGTTTTCTATTTCGGCGCGCAGGAATGCAACGTTACGCAGGTTCTCGTCGAGCGCCTGCGTGGCTCCTGTCCACATGCGCGAGCCCTTTATGTCGACACCTATGTAGTTTTGTCCTGGATTTTTGCGTCCTAATGCAACGGCGTATTCCCCGCGCCCGCAGCCCAGCTCGAGAACTAACGGGTTGGAATTGGCGAAAGCTTTCTCTTTCCATGCCCCGCGCATGTGGCAGCCGCTTGAAAGCAGCGTATTGTAGGGAAATTGGTATACGTTGGAGTAGTTTGCCATGTCGGCGAACTTTGAAAGTTTGTTGCGTCCCATAGTTTTCTGGCTGTTGTGCCTGCAAAGTTAAGCATTTTTGCTTATGTCGCGCTATATGAGGCAGGAGCGGTTTTTCGGTGTTGCGAAAGCTTTGTTTGTGTGGCTTGCGGGAAACAGAATGCCGCGCATGGAAAGCTGATTTCCTGCGCGGCATTGTTTAAGGTTGGTTGTGTTTTTATTCAACAGCTACTTTGTAGTTGCTGTCTTTGGTCTTTACGATGTATACTCCTGGCAGGCGGGTGCCGTTTTTGCTTAGACGGCGGCCTTCGGTGTCGTAAATCTCGTAGTTGTCGTTGCCTTTCACTACAATCCTGCGGTTTTCTACCGAAATGTCGGATGAAACATCTGCTGTAATGGCGCTGATCGATACCGGCGTGCCGTTTTGGTCGGCCACGTACCATGCCCAGCGGCTGTCTTCCAAAACGTTCCGGTCGAACCTGGGCGCAGTCTGCGCCGAGTCGATTGCGCCGATGTAGCGGTCGGTTGTTCCGTCGTTGAACTTTATTGCAATCTGGTTTTTGCTTAGTTGCACGAATTCATAGGGCTTTGTGCTTTGTTTCGTAACGGCGTTTTCAACGCTCATGTAATTCTCAACCCATGAGCCTTTTGTACTGACATAGCGGCGCGATTTGCGGTTGCGGAGATAGTATTTGTCGTCCGAGGAAGCGTCGGCCACGAGTTCCCATTCCTGATACTGATTGTCGGTCTTGCTGTCGTTTATGAGAAATTTATAGTCGGATTTGCTGCTGTTGATAGAGTTGTCTTCAAGACATTTGTTCTCATATCCGGGGCTGGCGCTCATTATTTTGTAATAGATTGTGTTTCCTTCGCCGTCGGTAGAGGGATATTTTTGTGCCGAAACGTTTGCCGAGGCCGCCAATCCTATTGCAATAGATAAAAGGGCGTTGATTTTGCGCATAAGGTTAGATATTTACGTGTTGAATAAGTTCTTAAAGGCAAATATAAATCTTTTGCGTGAGACGTGCCGGCCGTTTCCGCTTTTTTTTTTGCGGAAAATAAATCAGTCTGTTGCACTAAGTGAATGCCCTGTAGATTTATCTCAATATTTTCGTTGTTAGCCGGCTGTTGCTTCTCCGGAACTGGTACTGGACTTTTCAGAACATGACATTTTTGTCAGGTGCCTGCACTTCCCCTCGGCAAAGGAAAAAAATCTTCCCGCTTGTATAAAAAATTATCTCAGACATATTTTGAATTATCTCTGAGATATTTTAAAATATGTCTGAGATAATTTTTCGGGCTCTTTTTGCCAGCATGAAAAAAACGACCTGACAAAAATGTCAGGTGGGAGAAAATGCTCTCTTTTTTATTACACGGATTATTTACGTATTAATGATTTTCTCGAATGAGGAAACCGGATAAATCAACGGGTGGGACAGTAATGAAAATAGGGAGGTGGAATATTCCGTCTCCCTATCTATGTGTATAGAACAGTATTCGTGTTTAATTGTTTTCGGCAGAGGGTGTTTCGGGTGCAACTATTTCCACGCCGGTTACGAACGGTTCGCGCTCGGCTGTCTTGGCGGCTTCCTCTTCGAGCAGGTCGTTATAAAAAGCTGCATGCGATGTGAGCCAATAGGGATAAACCCATAGCATTCCGATACCGCAGGTTATTATTCCGAGCAAAATCCAGCCTATGAAACTGAGATCGAGCAGGAAAAGCTTCATCTTGTGCCCTTTCATCAGCTTTATGCTGCGATCTATGGCGTCGTCGTATTTCAATTCTGGATTGTCGTGGAGCACATAACTGGTCATGCTATATGAATAATGCTTTATGATTCCCGGTATTACCAGCAGCAACGTCCATAGAAACGTATAGATTCCTTGAAGCAGCAAGGTGAGCGTTATTCTGAAGTATTGCTTGTATCCGTCGAACAGATTAGACGTCTCCGTGTCGGAGCGGTGGCGCAAATGACGCAGGAAGATGATTGTGTACGACCATATAAAAGGCCATAATATCAGGTTGCTTATTATCGAGACTATGTTGTTGGTCGGCACGGAGGCTTTATCATCGTTGAAAAGGGGGTTGTCTCCGATATTTCCTCCGCTCAGCCATATTCCTGCTAAAGAGATGATGATTACTACGGCAAAGATAATCAGCGCGTAAACCAGTGACAGGAGTGCGTACTTGCTCCAATTGCCTTCGAGCGAGGCAAGGGCGGCTCTTTTCAGTTCTTTGTTTTTCATAGATTATATTAATTGCGTTTGATGTCAGTCTATAACGGTGTTCCAGCCATGTATGTCCTCCTCTTCGCCGAGCTGTATTGCGCGCAGCTTGTTGTAGAGTTTCGTGCATACGGGCCCGGGTTTGCCGTCCTTGCTTATCACGTAGCTTATGTTGCGTTCGTAGTCGTCAATGTGCTCTATCGGACTTATTACGGCCGCTGTGCCGCAGGCTCCGGCCTCTTCGAAGGTGGAAAGTTCCTCTTCGGGAATGGGGCGGCACTCCACTTTAAGCCCGAGATCCTTTGCTATCTGCTGCAGGCTCTTGTTGGTAATCGACGGCAGCACGGATGTCGATTCCGGAGTGATGTATGTGTTGTTCTTTATGCCGAAGAAATTGGCTGCGCCGCATTCGTCGATATATTTCTTCTCTTTCGAGTCGAGATAGAACTCGCACGAATATCCTTTGTCGTGGGCCATTTTGTTTGCCACGAGGCTTGCTGCATAGTTTCCTCCCACTTTGTAGCGGCCGGTGCCGAGCGGCGCGGCGCGGTCGTACTCGCGTATGATTACGTAGTTGGAACTTGCGAACCCTCCTTTGAAGTAGGGGCCTACCGGAGTTACGAAAATGATGAGAAGATACTCGGTGGCGGGATGTACTCCCACTTGTGCGCTTGTGCCTATCAGCAGCGGACGTATATATAAGGATGCATCGTGGCCGTAAGGGGGAACGAACTCTCGGTTGAGCTCAACGGCTTTCAATACCATTTGCTCGAAAAGTTCTACCGGCGGTTCGGGCATGAGTATTCCGCGGCATGTGCTGCGCAGGCGCTCGGCGTTTTCGCGCATACGGAATATTCTCACCTTTCCGTCCTTGCAGCCGTGTGCTTTCAGGCCTTCGAACGCCTCCTGACCGTAGTGCAGGCAGGTTGCTGCCATGTGAATGTTAAGCGTGGTTTCGGATGAAACTTCTATCTCTCCCCATTTCCCGTTGCGATAGTAGCAGCGAACGTTATAGTTCGTGGGAATATAGCCGAATTTCAGATTCGACCAGTCTATGTTTTCCATATATCTTTTAACTTGTTATGCTTTTTGCGCAAAAATAAGTTTTTTATCATTACATAGTATGAAAAATGGCGCGTATTTGCACAAAAAAAGATATTTTGTATATAAAAGTGAGCGTTATATTGTGAATTTATCGGTTCTACATAAAAAAGCGGAGTGAAATATCCTGGTTACAGTCGGTTGTTTTTAATGTACCGAATTTGATATGACATATTAATAAATATATAAAGGAAGATTTTTTAGCAATGGAAGATTCTGTAAAGACAGGAGAGCATTTTTTTAATGTTGCCGGCTGATGTGTGAGAAACATTCCGGAGACGGCCTGTTCTGAATCGCTTGTCTGGCTTTTCCGGTGCCTTATTTCGGTGGAAAATCCTTTGGCTGTTTCTTATCGCGAGCACCGCTTTTTTCCTGTATGGCGGAGAAGCGGCGAGGAAAGGCTTTATATAAAATCGCTTTCTTGCGAAAAAAAATATTTTTTTCGTGTGGTAAAAAAGTTCCCGCAGCAAATTGAAAAT
>CAJKQZ010000081.1 GCA_905202115.1 uncultured Prevotellaceae bacterium
AGATAATTTTTTCTACAAGCGGGAAGAGTTTTTTCCTTTGCCGGCGGGAGGTGCGGGCACCTGACAAAGATGTCATGTTCTGAAAAGTCCAGTGCTATTTCCGGCGTTGCTGCATTCGAGGTGCGGCGCATGTATTTGCCAACAGGCAACGCTAATGCAACAAGTAAGAAAAATAACGATAAGCGACTTCCAATTCTATCGGAATAATCCTGTCGCCGCCATTGAATTTCTAATTAACCCAAACAACAATATAAACGTTGTTTGTAGTTCGGTAAAAAAGTCACATAATTCCGCAAACACAAACATCCCGCGACGCAAAATTCTGTATCGCGGGATGTTTGTATATGTTCATCTCGGTTACGCCACCGTTTCCGGCAGTCCTCTCCGCTCAAAGTTCGGCGTCGCGCAACCGGTTGGCGTTTTCAGCTACTATGAGCTGGTCTATACAATCTTGAATATCGCCGTCCATAAACGCAGAAAGGTTGTAAATGGTATAATTTATGCGGTGGTCGGTAATTCTTCCCTGCGGATAATTGTAGGTTCTTATCTTTGCCGAACGGTCGCCCGTCGAGACAAGCGTTTTTCGGCGTGACGCAATGTCGTCGACGTATTTCTGGTGCTCGTGATCGTAAATGTATGTACGCAGACGGGCAAGGGCTCGTTCCTTGTTCTTTGGCTGGTCGCGCGTTTCGGTACATTCTATCAATATCTCCTGCACCTCGCCCGTATTCGGATTCTTCCAGTTATACCGCAGGCGCACGCCGCTCTCCACCTTGTTCACATTCTGTCCGCCGGCTCCGGAGGAACGGAAAGTGTCCCACTTGATTTCACCTTCGTTTATAACCACGTCGAAAGGCTCGGCCTCGGGCAAAACGGCCACCGTGGCGGCCGACGTATGCACGCGGCCCTGCGTTTCGGTAACGGGCACGCGCTGCACACGGTGCACGCCGCTTTCGTATTTAAGCATTCCGTAAACGTCGGCCCCCGTAACGGAACATATTATCTCCTTGAAACCGCCCGCCGTGCCCTCGCTGGCCGACGAGACCTGCAGGTTCCAACCTTTTGTTTCGCAAAACTTGGAATACATGCGGAACAAATCGCCGGCAAACAATGCAGCTTCGTCTCCGCCCGTACCGCTTCGTATCTCGAGAATGGCATTCTTGGAATCTTCAGGGTCTTTCGGAACAAGAAGCAACTTAATACGCTCTTCAAGTGCGGGAACACGTTTTTCTGCCTCGGCAGCCTGCTCGCGCGCCATTTCCTTTATTTCCGGATCGCTCTCATCAAGCAATAACTGTTTGGCCTCGGCTATGTCCTCTATCAGGCGGGAATACTCGTCACGGGCATTCATCAGGTCCTCAAGTTCCTTGTATTCGCGCGTAAGACGCACATAGCGCGGCTGGTCGGCAATAACATTCGGATCGGTAATGAGTGTGCCCACCTCCTCAAAGCGGCCGCGCAGGCTGTCGAGCTTGGCAAGCAAAGTATTTTCGGAATTCGCCATATTTTTATCGTTGTAGATAACGCAAATCGGATTGCACGAAAAATCAATACTTGAACTCGCCGAACTCACTGCTGATAGTAAGCGAGCGTTTCCCCTCCTCGATTCGTCCTACGACCTGGGCATCCACGTCAAAACCTTTACTTATTTCCATTACCCGTTCGGCTTTATCGGGAGATACGTATATTTCAAAACGATGTCCCATGTTGAACACTTTATACATCTCTTCCCAATCCGTTCCGCTCTCTTCTTTAATTGCCTTGAAGAGAGGAGGCACCGGAAACATGTTATCCTTTATCACGTGGCAGTTTTCGTTCACGAAGTTCAGCACTTTGGTCTGCGCACCTCCGGTGCAATGCACCATTCCGTGTATTTCGGAGCGCATTTCATCGAGAATGCGGCGAACAATCGGCGCATAAGTGCGCGTTGGCGAAAGAACGAGCAATCCGGCACAAACAGGAGAATCCGCAACTGCGTCGTCAAGGCGGTACTTACCGCTGTAAACCAAATCCTCAGGCACCGATTTATCGTAACTCTCGGGATATTTTTCGGCAAGATACTTTGCAAACATATCATGTCGGGCCGAAGTAAGTCCGTTGCTGCCCATTCCGCCGTTATAACGCTTTTCGTAAGTAGCCTGTCCCGAAGACGACAGACCAACTATGACATCGCCAGGGCGAATGCGGGAATTATCAATCACATCACTGCGTTTCATGCGGCAGGAAACGGTTGAATCGACGATTATCGTGCGAACAAGGTCGCCTACGTCAGCCGTTTCACCTCCGGTTGCGTAGATACCGATTCCCATGTCCCTCATTTCGGCCAACAGCTGGTCAGTGCCGTTGATTATCGCCGATATGACTTCTCCTGGAATGAGCATTTTATTGCGCCCAATCGTTGAAGAGACGAGAATGTTGTCTACGGCGCCCACGCAAAGCAAGTCGTCGGTGTTCATAACCACTGCGTCCTGCGCTATGCCTCTCCAGACATCGAGATCGCCCGTTTCTTTCCAATACATGTAGGCGAGACTCGATTTCGTTCCTGCTCCGTCAGCGTGCATAATGTTGCAATATTCAGGATTTCCGCCGAGAATATCGGGCATTATCTTGCAAAATGCCTGCGGATAGATTCCTTTGTCGATGTTCTTTATTGCAGCGTGAACATCTTCCTTCATGGCGCTAACGCCGCGAAGCATGTAACGTTGTTGGTGGCTCATAATATGTATATGATGATTAGAATTTCACTTCAAGTGCCTTTTCCGAGCCTTCGGCGGCTTCGAATCTGGCTTTTTTCTCGTATCCGAAAACGCCGGCCACTATATTTCCTGGAAAGCGTCGGATTGCGAGATTGTAATCCTGCACAGCATTATTGAAAACCCTACGGCTTTCGCTTATACGGTTCTCGGTTCCTTCGAGCTGTGCCTGAAGTTCAGAGAAGTTCTCGTTTGCTTTTAGCTGGGGATAGTTTTCTGTTATTGCGAGCAGTTTTCCGAGAGCTGCCGTTACGTCTCCCTGTGCTTTCTGATAGGCAGAAAGTTTTTCGGGAGTAAGATTCTCGGGGTCTACGGTTATCTGTGTAGCTTTAGCTCTCGCGGCAACCACGCCTTCGAGCGTTTCTTTTTCATGGGTTGCATATCCTTTAACCGTGTTTACGAGATTAGGTATAAGGTCGGCGCGACGCTGGTACTGGACTTCGACATTTCCCCACGCGGTAGATACGCTTTCCTCTTTGGTTACTATTCCATTGTATTTGGTTACGCACCAAATTACCAATATCACTATTACTGCGATTATTGCAATTACGGATTTTTTCATCGTCGTTACTTTAAAGTGTTTTTGTTTGCGTTTTTTGTATTGTTTCCGTTTTTTCAGAATCTGCCTCCTGCTCCTCCGCCGCCGAAAGAACCTCCTCCGAACGATCCTCCGGAGAATCCTCCGCCGCCAAAGGAACCTCCTCCACCGTGTCCGCCTCCGAACCAGATGAAGGGCGGTAAAAATGCACCCATTCCGCGGTTTGTTCCGTTGCGGTCGTCGTGTTTTTCGCGCGGTTCGGTGTGCCCGCAGTTAGTGCAGCGATATATTTCGAACTCCTTGCCGTCGCCGGTGCGTCTAAGCGTTTCTCCGGTGGGCCTCAACGTATGTTTTTTACATTTGGGGCATAAATCGGAATTCCTTCTTTTCGAGACATACAACACATATGCCAGCAGCACGATAAAAAGTGTTATCACTAAAGCCACCCACGGGGCATTACCGTCATCCTGCCTGCTCGCATTCCTGCCCGGAAGCAATGTTTCGTCGTTCTGAAGGTGCGCGCAAATCGCGCTCACGCCGTCGAGCAACGCGCGGTCCCAGTCGCCCTGTTTCAGATAAGGCACCATATAACGGTTCTCTATGCGCTTGCAGATAGCGTCGGGCAACGCACCTTCCAGGCCGTGCCCCGTCAGTATGTAATAGCAGCGGTCGCCAGGTGAAAGCACTATCACCAGACCAGTGTTCTGCTTTTTATCTCCCACTCCGTTTTTCTGCGCCAGGGCCATGCCGAAACTGTAGCAGTCGGCGTTTTCCACGCTGTCGGCCACAGCCACAACCGTTTGCACTCCGCGCCGGAGCTCAAGGTTACGCAGCAAGATGTCTACTGAATCGCGCACTCCCGCCGAAAGGAACGCTCCGGGGTCGCACACATAGCGGCGGGCGTCCTGCAAATGCACCATAGGAAAGTCCGCAGCGTTCCAGACTTTAGCGTTTGCCGCCACCGAAAAAAGGCATAGAGCCGAAACAAATAACCTCAGCAGGATTTTCATTCTTCTGACGGATGTTTTGATGTTGCCGGCGCATGTTTTTTCTTCTGCAACGACAGTTGCGCGCCTCAACGACGGCAAAGATAGCAAAAGGCGGGCGCTGGGCAAAATGAGTTCACGCATTTTTTACCTGTAAAGGCTGCGGCTGCGTTTTGCCGGCATTATTATGGTAAAAAGACAAGACCTCTGCATACGCTCCGACAAGGAAGCGGTATGCAGAGGCCGTATCGTAAGTTATGCAAATGAATCAATAGTTGACTGCTCTGATTTCGAAGAAACTCTGCGGATGATCGCAAACAGGGCATACCTTCGGAGCTTTCGGGCCTATCACGATATGGCCGCAGTTACGGCAAATCCATACGCTGTCGCCGTCGCGCGAGAACACCAATGCGTCCTCGATGTTCTTGAGCAGTTTGAGATAACGCTCCTCGTGGGTTTTCTCGATTGCAGCCACCATTTCGAATTTGCGTGCAATTTCGTCGAATCCCTCTTCACGCGCTTCTTTGGCAAAAGTGGGGTACATGTCTGTCCACTCGTAGTTTTCGCCGCTCGCAGCGTCTTTCAGATTAGACATGGTGTCTTTTATTCCGCCGCCTGCAAGGATTTTGAACCATATTTTAGCGTGTTCTTTCTCATTGTTTGCGGTTTCTTCAAACATGGCTGCTATCTGTTCGAAGCCATCTTTCTTTGCTTTGCTTGCATAGAAAGTATATTTATTTCTCGCCTGAGACTCTCCGGCATAAGCTGCCAATAAATTTTTCTCGGTTTTGGTTCCTTTCAAATCTTTCATAATCGTAAGAATTAATGTTATGTTCGGTGCAAATATAGTGCTTTCCAAAATAATCGCCGACACGAAAAATAGCAATTTGCATGTTAAATATATTAAAAACCGCATGACCGGAAACTCAACTTTGCAAAGCCGCCGCAAGCTTCGCACAAGATACATATAAATTCATGTCCGATATGCTCTGAAAACGGCATGAGTTTTATGCAAATTATATCATTTTCAACAATAAAACAGCCTATGCGATGAATAGGCAGACAAACAAGTTTTCAATTCGAGTCATATTTCCGGTCATAAGAAACTCGAATAGAAAAATGCAGCTGCCACCAGTAAAACCGGCCGTACTTTTCCATAGGGTTTTACAGACAAAAACGGTCAGCCAGCAAGTAATTGAAAATCAGCATGTGTATATGTAGCAAAAAATATGTCTGAGATATTTTGAATTATCTCAGACATATTTTCGATTATCTCCCTTGTATTTTCAATTTGCTGCGGGAAGTTTTTTAACCACACAAAAAAATATTTTTTTTCGTGAGGCTGCTTTTACATAAAACCTTTCACGGCCTATTTTCTGCCGAACCTTTATTCGTTAATACCGAAATCCGGTCGAAACATGTCCGTAAAGTTCTATTCTACAAGAAGTTTCCATTACAGTCATTCCGATATGAAAGCTACATATTCAACTGCTGGAATATACATATAAATAAAAATACAAACATTTCAAGTATATTTGCATTATGATAACACTATATTTTTTATTATGAGGTTAACGGATAGACATATAATCTCCTATAACGAAGCTGCCGTGCTTAAAGGATTGGCCATTCTTGCCATAATGCTACATAATTTCTGCCACAAGCTACCTGGAGCCGTGCTTGAGAACCAGCATTTTTATTCAGCCGAAAGATTCAACGACCTTATAAGACTCGTGTCTGACGCAGGGCCTCACTTTTTCATCAATCTGCTCTCCCACTACGGCCATTACGGCGTGGCCGTGTTCGTATTCATATCCGGATACGGCCTGGCAGCAAAATACACCGACACGAGGCAACCTGTATCGCTGGCGGGATTCGCGGCAAAACATGCAAAAAAACTGTGGCTGCTAATGCTGCCGCTATTGGTGCCCCATTTCGTATTCATGTGCATTAAATCTTTCGCATACTTCGACAAACACGCGCTCGACTTCGTGCTTATAACAACGTTCACAAGCGGATTCAATCCTTTTGCCTATGTGTTTCACGGCCCGTGGTGGTTTTTCTCTCTGATATTTCAGCTGTACATTGTTTTTTATCTCACGGCCTACCGCCGCAGCCTCAAACCTATCATGACAACAACCGCCGTGTGTATAGCTCTTCAAGTGGCAGCCACCGCATTCGGAAACGCCGACGCCGTGTCCTACATGAGCCGTACGTTCATAGGGCACATGCTTCCGTTTACGGCCGGAATACTTTTTGCACGCAAGAAACTGTTTCCCACATACGCGCTGTCGGCCGTGCTGCTGGTGCTGTTCTTCGTATGCGGCGCCAACGAATACACATGGTTGCTCACTTTCGCACTGATAGCCGTTCCGCTCACATCGCTCGCAAAGGCCCTACCTCATTGCGGAAAGATTCATTGGGCCTTGTTGCACACAGGATTTCTTTCGGCGTTCATTTTCGTAATACATCCCATTATAAGATCGATGACATTCGGAATGAGCAAGCACCATTTGTATCTCTCCATAGTTTTGTATGCCGCATTGAGCATTGCCGCAGCCGCGCTTTACCGCCTGCTGCTCACGCAGTCGGCAAAAATGATTTTCCGGAAAAAAGCAAGCCGCGCATAAAAATCCGCTCGCCCCACACACAAAAACGACGACACGGAAAACAACCCCTGAAAAGAGGCCGCAAAAATTATCTCTGAGATATTTTAAAATATGTCAGACATATTTCGAAATATCTCAGAGATAATTTTTATTTGCTGCGGAAGAAATTTTCCTAAACAGCCTCAAGTCATTACATCCTCGCCTGCAAAACTTCACAAACGGAACCCCGAAGTGTCAATTCCCTCAACCAAGAGCAAAGCCTGCTTTTTGTCCATTCCTCCGCCGTAGCCGGTAAGTCTGTTTCCCGAACCTACTACCCGATGACAGGGAACGATAATGCTCACGGGGTTGCTTCCCACCGCCTGTCCCACGGCACGCGACGACATGCGCGTCATGCCTTTCGCCACGGCGTATGCCCGCGCCAGTTCTCCATAGGTAACGAGGCCGCCAAAGGGTATATCGAGCAACATCTCCCATATCTTCGTCCTGAAAGCCGACCCGTACAGCGAAAGACAGGGCATGAAATCGGGTTCACGACCGCTGAAATAGATTTCCAGCCAGCGGCGCGTACTTTCGTTGTACTCGTTGGCCTCTTTCCGCCCGCAAGCGGCAAGAGCATCGTAGCGAGGATTTCTGCCGGCAAACCACAGCCTCGCAAGGCCGCGACCGTCGGAACAGAATACTATGTCGCCCGCGGGAGAGGAGCACGTGTCGTAAACAAAAGCCTCTTCATCCGGAATTTCACCGGAAACGAAGAGGCTTTTATTATATATGTTTTCCGATACAGGCATGAGCATCTCAGTTTTTAAGCTGCGAATTGAAAAAGTCTACTATGCGGGTAAAAAGATGATAGCGGGTGTTGCCGCCGTAAATGGAATGGTTGCGGTTTGTATAGACCTGCATTTGGAACTGTTTGTCGGCCTGCACGAGAGTTTCGGTATACTCCGCCGTATTGCGGAAATGCACATTGTCGTCGGCCGAACCGTGAATAACAAGCAGCGAACCGCTCAATTTTTCTGCACGCGACATGGGATTGTCGCCGTATCCGTCGGCGTTTTCTCCAGGAGTGCGCATGTAACGCTCCGTATAAACCGAATCATAATACTTCCAGCTCGTAACAGGAGCCACCGCCACGCCCGCGCGGAACACATCGCTGCCCTCACTCATCGACATGAGAGTGTTGAAACCGCCGAAGCTCCAGCCCCAAATGGCTATGCGGCTTTTATCGACGAACGCCTGTTTGCCAAGATAGAGAGCTGTCTCCACCTGGTCGCGCGATTCCTTTGCTCCGAGGCGAAGATATGTCTGCTTCTCGAACTCCGAGCCGCGGCCGCCCGTTCCGCGACCGTCCACACAGACTACTATATAGCCCTCCTGGGCAAGGAAACGCTCGAACACCAAACCGCCGAAAAATCCGGCCGACCACGAATCCTTTACTTCCTGCGAACCAGGGCCGGAGTACTGGTACATTATCACGGGATACTTCTTCGAGGCGCTGAAACCGGCGGGCTTTACAATCCAGCCGTTAAGTTCCGTGCCGTCCGAGGTTGTAAAGGAGAATAGTTCCTTCATCGCGGGCGCGTCGGCGTCGAGACGTTCTTTCACGTCGGAATTGTCGATAAGAGTTTTTAGAACTTTTCCTGCCGACGAGCACAAAGTCGTTACCGGAGCGCAGTCGAGAGCGGAATAAACGTTCACGAAATACTGCATGTTCGAGCTGAAAAGAGCCGAGTTGTCGCCTTTTTTCGAAGAGAGTTTGTTTGCGCGTCCCTTGCCGTCCATAGAATAAACCGCCTTGTACTGCGGCCCTTCCTCGCGTGAGGCGTAATAGAATTTTCCGTCGGCACTGCTGTATCCGTAGAAGTCGGTCACGTCATAATTCCCGCTTGTAACCTGTTTTATAAGCTGTCCGTTGATATTATACCAGTAAATGTGATTGTAGCCGCTGCGGTCGCTCATCATGGCAAAGTGATCGCCATAAAACTTCATATTGGTGTAAGTTGATTCGCGCACATATTTATCGGCATCTTCTCGCACAAGCAGTTTGCATACGGTAGAGCGCGGATTGGCCGCATAAATGTCCATGCGGTCCTGGTGACGATTGAGTGTGACCACGGCTATTTTCTCAGGGTCGGAGGTCTGGAAAATCCGAGGTATGTATCCGTCGGAATCGAGCGGCACTTCTACGGTGCGAATCACGTGGCTCTTGATGTCGAACGAGAGAACGCTAACCTTAGAATTGACAGCGCCGGCCACAGGATACTTGTAACTGTATGTTCCCGGGTAGGATTCGTATGCGGAATGCTCGGGCGAGAGACCTTTATAGAGCGGAAACGAAAATTCCGGCACGGCGCTCTCGTCATAACGCACCCAAACGAGCATTTTGCTGTCGGCCGTGAAAACGTATGAGCAAGCCGTGGAGAACTCCTCCTCGTAAACCCAGTCGGGAACGCCGTTTATAACTTTCCCCGCCTCGCCGTCTTTGGTAACCTGGCTCTCGGCGTTGTCGAAAAGCAATTTCACGAGAAACAGATTGCCTCCGCGCACAAAGGAAATCATCGTTCCGTCGGGCGAGAACTGCGGTTGCTGCTGCGCGCCGCCGGCCGAAAGAGCCGTGAGCGTTTTGTTATTTACGTCGTAAATATAATATTCGGCCGTAAAGGAGCGACGGTATATATATTGCGTCTTTGTCTGGATGAGAATCTTCCTCCCGTCGGGCGAGACGATATAACCATCTATCCTGTCCACCTTGTCTCCGCGTGCCGAGCCCACATCGGCCACAACGCCGTTCTGGGCACCGGTTTTAAACGAATACGAAAGAATTTTCTTTGCGTCGTCGCTCACCTGCATGTAGCTTTCGCCGTCGGCCGAAGCCCGGAAAGAGCGCATGAACTTAGTGCTGTATTTTCCGCCCACCACATCCTTCAATGTAATGGCTGCGCCAAGAGGCTGAAGGCCGGCTCCCATGACGCAGACGAGCATTGTTATTACCAATCTTTTCATTTTCAATATATTTCTTTTACTGTTTTATTCAATATCCTGCAAAGATAGTAAAAGGCGAAAGCAGAGCAAAATAAGCTCGCTTATTTTATCCACGAGGCTATCTGCAGAATTATTTTCCGGAGTCTTTAACGATTTTATAGCCTTTAAAGTCGTTAAAGCTCCTAAAACTTTTCTGTTTTGCAGACAAAAACGGTCAGCCAGCAAGCACTTGAAAATCAGTACATGTATATATAGCAAAAAATATGTCTGAGATATTTTAAAATATCTCAGACATATTT
>CAJKQZ010000082.1 GCA_905202115.1 uncultured Prevotellaceae bacterium
GAGATATTTTGAATTATCTCAGACATATTTTTTGCTACATATACACCTGTTGATTTTCAAGTACTTGGCCGCTGACCGTTTTTGTCTGCAAAACCCTACTAAAAGGCAGTGCGAACTTTACGAAGAACTGTGATTTTTTCCTATTCCTGAAGACAAGCGTAAAACACTCCGATTTATATACCAAATAATAATCCTGATTTTTAGCCTGTTGAACATTCGGAATAAAATTTTTCTTATTTTTTCTCCCATAAAACTTTGCTGTTAAAAAAAGTCAGACTACATTTGCAGTGTACTATTAAACTACAACACTAAGACGCAAACAATATGTTAGACATTTCAAATCTGGTTTTCAATTACCCTGGAAAGAAAGAACCTCTCTATGACGGTCTGAGCATTTCGCTTCCGCAGGGACACGTTTACGGACTGCTCGGCAAAAACGGAAGCGGAAAGTCAACGCTTCTCTACCTCATCTCGGGATTGCTGCGGCCCAAAAAGGGAACAATACGCTTTATGGGAGAACAAACGATACTCCGTCTTCCCTCCATACTGAGCAACATGTTCATATTGCCCGAAGAATTCTCGCTTCCCAAATGCGATTTCAAAACTTTCGTGCGCAAGCACGCGGTGTTCTATCCCCGCTTCAGCGAAGAAATGCTCCGCGCCAGCCTCGACGAGTTCGAAATGCCTTACGACATGCCGCTCAACGAGCTTTCTATGGGTAACAAGAAAAAAGCATACGTGTGCTTCGCACTTGCAACCAACGTAAGCCTGCTGCTCATGGACGAACCCACAAACGGGCTGGACATACCCTCGAAAAGTCAGTTCCGCAGGGCTATTGCGCGCACTATGACCAACCACAAAAGCGTGATAATATCCACTCACCAGGTAAGAGATGTAGACACATTGCTCGACCACATAACGATAATCGACTCGGGGCGCATTCTACTCAACAGCACCACTGCCGCTCTTCAGCAGAGCCTTACCTTCGACGAACGCGGCATTAACGAAAGCACAGATGACGCCATTTTCGCGCAGCAGTCGCTCAAAGGGAACAAGGTGATTTGCCGCAACGACGGCTACGACGACACGCCGTTCGACCTGGAACTGCTTTTCAGCGCGGTGGTGGGCGGCAAGGCCGACACCATAAACGCAATTCTCAAAGCCTGAGACCGCAGACAAGAAACATAGAAAAACACGACACCGAAACACAGTATTATGAACACATTGGCACAAACAAACCGGTTCTCGAAAGAGCGCTTCGCCACCGTGCTGAAGAACGACATGCTGTCGATACGGCGCATAGCCGTCATAGCGCTGAGCATAGCCTATTCCATCTTCATAATAACCTTGCTGGCAAACACGCTGAACACGTTCCACGGCGAATTTTCGATTGGAAGAACGGCCTACCAGTTGGGCGAACTTTTTCCCGTAACAATGTTCCTCAGCACAACCATCATGGCCTCGCTCGTAATGTACGACGCCTCACGCAAGGGCAGCCGCATAAACGTAATAATGCTTCCCGCGCTGGGCTCGGAGAAGTTTCTCTCGCGCATAATCACCGTAGTTTTCTACGGAGTGGTTGTATCATTCGCACTTCACATGGCGCTGTATTTATTACTGCTCGGCGCGCGGTTCCTGTTTGAAAGCGTCGGTATGTACCGGTTTACGGCGCCGCCGTTCGGCAATATAGGCCGCGCCGTAACGTATCACGACATAGACGGCAACACCATGTACTCTATTTTAAACATAATCAATCTTGCACTGCTGTTCGTGTGGATGTTCACAAGCTACATTCTCGGCGGATTCATCTGGAAAGGCCGCAGCTGGATAATAACAAGCGCCATATTCGCATTGATAGCCATAATGACATCCTTTGCGCTCAATAATATCATTGAGCACATATCACCCCAAAAAGCGTTAGAGCCAACGTTGAGTATCGTGTTCTGGGTATGGTGCATACTGATGTCGGCACTGAACATATACCTTTCGTACAGAATGCTGAAACGAATGCAAGCGGTAGAGCCGAAACTACTTTCGATAAAAAGACTTTGGCCGCGCCGCTGACACAACGCGGCACTCAATGGAGAGGCAAGAATGCGGAAAAAGCATGTGCGAAAAAATATGTCTGACATATTTTAAATTATCTCAGACATATTTCAAAATATCTCAGAGATAATTTTATTTACCTCCCGAAGCGTCTCCATTGTCTGTTCAACTGAATAATATACCAACAAACGACAAGACTCCAAAACTGCAAGACCATAAATTTGCACCAATAAAAACAGCAAAAATGAATACACTGATTCAAACAGACAGGTTTTCCGCAGCACGTTTCAAAGCCGTGCTCGCAAACAATATAGCCGGAAGCCGAAAAGTATCGGTCATAGCGCTCAGCATAGCCTACTCCATATTCCTGCTCACGCTACTGGCATCCACCATAAACAGCTGGAAGACCGGACTGTCGTTTGCCGTGACGGCAGCCAAATTGAGCAACCTGTTTCCCGCCACTATGTTTATGAGCGCTTCTATAATGGCATCGCTCATAATGCACGACTGCGCACGCAAAGAGGGAAAAATCAACGCAATAATGCTTCCCGCTCTGAACACGGAGAAGTTCCTTTCGCGAATAGTCACGGCATTGTTCTACGGAATAGCCGTATCGCTGGCTTTGCACATTATTCTATTCTACTTGTTTGTGGGGCTGAACTACCTGTTCCAGGACTACGAAGCAGCCCTTCAAGACCTCCAACCTTTCGGAGCAATGAGCCGTTTCATTGTCATAAACGGCCACGAAATGAATACGCACAAATTGGCGGGAATGATAGAATGCCTGATTTTCACAATGTGGGTGTTCTCGTGCTACATGCTCGGCGGATTCATCTGGAAAAGACGCAGCTGGATAATAACGAGCTTCCTGCTGGTTGTGCTGGCGATAATTGTGACCTTCATATCGGAATATACCTCTATTATCCACAGCATAAAAAAAGCGGTAGAGCACGACTGGAGGATAGCCTTCGACGCGGCGTTCCTGCTGCTAACGGTTCTCCATATATGGATTTCATACATACTCTTCAGACGTATGCAGATTGTAAACGGCATATCAGTAAGCCTAAAACTACCGTTTCGCATAAAATAAACCGATATAATATATCACTTATCATGCAATTCAACGAAAGCAAGGCGATATATTTGCAAATTGCCGAACGAATTTCCGACGAAATAATGCTCGGCTGCTACGACGAGAACGAAAGGATTCCCTCAGTGCGCGACTATGCGGCACGCATGGAAGTAAATACAAACACAGCCCTGCGTTCATACGCATACCTCGAACAAACAGGCGTAATTTACCAGAAGCGCGGCTTAGGCTACTTTATCTCGCCCAACGCAAAAGAGAACATATCTAACCACAAGCGCGAAGAATTTTTCGGCAGTTTTCTTCCCGAAATGTTCAACCGCATGAATGCGCTCGGAATAGGAATCGAAAAAATCGAAGAACTATATCGTAAACACAACGACGCGTGTAAAAACACACAGCAATGATTCACTTAAAAGACATCAACAAAACTTACGACAACGGAACGAAGCTGCACGTGCTTAAAGGCGTTTCGCTCGACATCGCAAGGGGAGAATTCGTTTCCATAATGGGAGCCTCGGGCTCGGGAAAGTCCACGCTGCTCAACATAATGGGAATTCTCGACAATTACGACAGCGGAGAATACACTCTGGCAGGAACGCAAATAAAAAACCTAAGCGAAAACAGCGCAGCCTACTACCGCAACAAGCTCATAGGCTTTATTTTCCAGTCGTTCAACCTTATTCCGTTCAAAAACGCAATGGAAAACGTTGCCCTGCCGCTAATGTATCAGGGCATAGGGCGAAAGCAACGCAACACAATGGCTATGGAATACCTCGAACGCCTCGGCCTGAAAGACCACGCCCACCATTTGCCCAACGAACTCTCGGGCGGACAGAAACAGCGCGTTGCCATTGCCCGTGCAATAATAACACGACCGCAGATAATACTTGCCGACGAGCCCACCGGCGCATTAGACAGCCGGACGTCGGTGGAAGTAATGCAGCTTCTTAGAAAACTGAACGAAAAAGGCATGACAATCGTCGTTGTGACCCACGAAAGCGGAGTGGCCAACGTTACCAACAAAATCATCCACCTGCGCGACGGCCGAATAGAAAACATAGAGGAAAACAACCGCCACAACGCTTCGCCTTTCGGCGAGGAAGGGCTGATGAAATAGTCTTCGGGAAAGGCTGTGCCGCCTGCCGGCCGCACCCGCAAAAAGAAGAAAAACATGTTCGACACTTTTCAAGAAATACTTGCAACGCTACGGCGCGGCAAACTGCGCACTTTCCTCACAGGAATATCGGTTTCGGTGGGAATATTCCTGCTCATCGTGCTGCTCGGTGCGGGAAACGGAATAATCCACGCTTTCGAGAATGCCACAGGCACCCTTGCTCTCGACGTAATGAATATTTTCGGAGGTATTACCTCGAAACCGTACAACGGAATGAAAGAAGGGCGAATTATAAGGCTCGACACACGTGACCTCGGCATTGCCTCAAACAATTTCAAGGAAAACGTGCGTTCCGCCTCGGGCTTACTCAAACAAAGCAGCGTCAACATACAGTACGGCAAGCAAAGCATAACACGCGATATAGACGGAGTTTACCCGGCATACGCCCAAATGACAAATTCCACGCAGGAATTGCTCGCCGGCAGGTTCATAAACGAAATCGACATGCGCAACCGGCGCCGTGTGCTGGTGATAACTGAAAAAGATGCCGACTATCTGTTCGGTTCCTGGCGTTCAGCCATAGGAAAACACGTAAACGCGGACAAAAGCGTGTATCAGGTGGTGGGCGTAAGCCCCAACGCAAGCATGTCGGACAACACTAACGTATATGCTCCCTATTCTACATTGAGAACAATGGCCAATCGCGGCAACAAACTCGACAAGATAAGCCTGAAAACCTCGGGAATAACCAGCGATGACGATGTAGACCAATACGCCGCGCGTTTCCGCAGCATTTCAGGGCTCATACACCAATACGCTCCCGACGACGAGGACGCCGTATGGATGTACAACACGAGCACAGGAGCCGAAGAAGTGAAAAAAGCCACGGGAATACTGCGCATAACGCTGTGGGTGATAGGCATACTCACCCTGTTGAGCGGCGTGGTAAGCATAAGCAACATAATGCTGATAACAGTGCGCGAAAGAACCCATGAATTCGGAATACGCAAGGCTTTGGGAGCGCGCCCAATGTCGATTCTGCGCAACGTGATGTTCGAAAGCATCGTTATAACCACCCTGTTCGGCTACGCCGGCATGGTGCTCGGTGTGGCCGCCACCGAATATCTGAACGTAGTGAGCGGAAACTATAGCATTACCGTCGAAAACGTGACAATGACGCTCTTTTCCGACCCTACAGTCGACATTGCAACCTGCCTCGAAGCGCTGGCCGTAATGATATTGGCCGGAGTAATAGCAGGACTTATCCCTGCGCGAAAGGCCGTAAAGGTAAAACCTATCGAAGCCTTGAGAGCGGAATAAGAAAAGCACAAGAAACAACGTCAAACACATAATGTATTTCCGTGCATGTAAAACACATAAATAATTCGGAAGCTCCCCAAAATTATCTCTGAGATATTTTAAATTATCTCAGACATATTTCAAAATATCTCAGAGATAATTTTTTTCACAAGCGGGAAGCATCAAATCAATCCGGACATAACACGCAAATCTCATCACCTGCACGGCACATTCTGCCGCCACAACAATAAAACATAAACGACAAACAAACACACAACCCAAGCAATGAAAGGTATATTCGACATCGACCGTCTGGACGAAGTGTTGCGCACATTAGCAAACAACAAGTCGCGCAGCCTGCTCACCGCTTTCGGAATTTTCTGGGGCATCTTCATGCTCGTGCTCTTGCTGGGAGGCGGCAAGGGGCTCGAAGCCCTCATGATGTCAAATTTCAGCACATTCACAAAAAGTTCGGGCGTGATAATCTCCCAAACCACCACCATGCCATACAAAGGATTCAACAAGGGACGCCAGTGGAGCCTTAATCTCGACGACGTGGAACGTTTACGTCACAGCGTAAGGGAAATAAAGGATATCTGCCCACTCGACACACGGCACGGCATAAACATTACAGCAGGAAAGCGGAGTTACACACAAGGCTCCATAAAAGGCGTGGAAAAAGGATACGAGCGAATAGAGATTCCCAACATAAAATACGGACGATATATTAACGAAAACGACGTACGCCTACGAAGAAAAGTATGCGTCATAGGCCACCGCGTTTACAAGGAGCTTTTTCCCGAAGGAGGAGACCCTTGCGGCAAATTCGTAAAAGCCGACGGAGTGTACTACGAGATTGTGGGAGTGGACAACTGGAGAGTAGACAACGGAATAGGAGCGCCGGCGTCAAGAAGTCTTCAGATTCCGAACTCGCTGATGCGCGAACTTTACAATCTCGGCAACAAAACCATAGCAATCGCATTCACCGCAAAGAAAGGCGAAACGATAGCCTCGCTCGAAGACAAGATTACAACTATAATAAAAAACGCACACTCCATAAACCCCGACGACAGCGAAGCAATAGTATTTTTCAACGTGGAAATTCTGTTCCAGGTGTTCGAAAACCTTTTCAGAGGTATAAACATACTCGTTTGGATGATAGGAACAGGAACACTGCTTAGCGGCGCCATAGGCGTAAGCAACATCATGCTGGTGGCAATACGCGAAAGAACGTCCGAAATAGGTATACGCCGCGCAATCGGAGCACGCCCCCGCGACATCCTCTCGCAAATACTCTGCGAAAGTTTCATAATAACTATTCTCGCCGGACTGTCGGGAATAGTGCTGGCCGTGCTCGTGCTCGCCGCAGCCGAGCCAATAATACAGAACGCCGCGCAGTCTGAAGCCTCTTTCCAGGTTTCGTTCGGCACAGCCACCGGAGCTGCCGTGGTACTTACCGTGCTCGGAGTTCTTGCGGGAATTGCGCCCGCCATGCGCGCGCTCGCCATAAAACCCGTCGACGCAATGCGCGACGAATAAACAAATATCAAGAACAAAAAAACAATAACAAGAAATAAACATCACAATGAAAAAGATTATCAGAATCTCGGTAATAACACTCGTTGCCGTAATCTTTATCGGAACATTCGTTTACCTGTTCAAAAAATCCCAGACCAAACCCACGGTTTACGAAGTGATAACTCCCGAACACGCCGACATCGAACGCACAACCGTACTCACAGGTTCGATAGAGCCGCGCGATGAAGTTGAAATCAAACCTCAGATAAACGGTATCATTGCCGAAATTTTCAAAGAGGCAGGAGACCTGGTAAGAAACGGAGATGTAATCGCAAAAGTCAAAGTAATTCCTGAAATGGAGCAACTTAACTCGGCCGAAGACCGTCTTCGCGTTGCAAAACTGAACGTAGACCAGGCCCGCCGCGATTACAACCGCACGAAAAAGCTTTACGGCGACAAACTTGTGAGCACCGAAGAATACGAAAAGGCGGAACTCGAACTCAACAAGGCCGTTGAAGAAGAAAAAACCGCAAGCGACGCTCTCCAGATAGTTCGCGAGGGTGTGTCTTCCTCAAACAAATCGTATAGCACCACACTTATCCGTTCCACAATAGACGGTCTCGTTCTCGACGTACCTGTAAAAGTGGGAAATTCGGTAATCATGAGCAACACCATGAACGACGGTACCACCATTGCCACGGTTGCAAACATGAACGACCTTATTTTCAAAGGCACGGTCGACGAAACGGAAGTAGGACTGCTTAACGAAGGAATGCCTATGAATATTACTATCGGCGCCCTGCCCGACAATAAATTCCACGCCGCGCTCGAGTACATCTCTCCCCAAGTTGTATCGGAAGAAAACAATCAAAGCGCCAACCAGTTCGAAATAAAAGCCGCCGTGCAGATACCTGCCGGCGTGAATATACGCGCCGGCTACAGCGCCAACGCAGAAATTACGCTGCAAAAGGCACTGCACGCATTGTCCGTGCCCGAAGCTTGTGTGGAGTTCTCAGGCGATTCGGCTTTCGTATATATCCTAACGAAAAAAGAGCCTCAGACTTTCGAGCGCCGCAGCGTAAAGACAGGTCTAAGCGACGGTATAAAGATAGAAATCAAAAGCGGTCTGAAAAACAAGGAACAAGTGAGAGGCAACATAGTAAAAGAAGAAAAAGACAAGGAGGAATAAAAATGAAAAGAGCAATCGCATTTGTTTCGATAGCCCTGTCGGCAGGCACATTTGCGCAGCAACCGATGACGCTCAGGCAGTGCATTGAATACGCCACGGCCCACAATGTTACAATAAAGAAAAGCGCCAACGCCGCAGAGCAGCAAAAAGTGGAATTGTCAACCGCACGCAACAGCCGCCTGCCTGATCTGTCGGCCGGAATGTCCGAACAGATAAATTTCGGGCGAGGACTGAACAACGAAAACTCTTACGTAAACCGCAACACGCAGTCAACCAATCTCTCGCTCTCCACATCCGTACCCATATTCACAGGAATGCGCATTCCCAACGAGATTGCCGCACGCAAGCTAAGCCTCGAAGCCTCGGTTGCCGACCTTGAACACGCGCGCCAGAACATAAGCCTGCAAGTAACATCGGCTTATCTGCAAGCGGTGTACACCCGCGAAGTCATCAATGCGGAAGTCAACCAGGTCGCACTGTCAAAAATACAGGAAGACCGGCTTAACAAGCTGCTCAACGCAGGAAAAGTGTCGGAGACCGACGTTTCCGAAGCGCGCACACAGGTAGCGCAAGACGAACTGGCGCAAACACAGGCCGAAGCCGACTACCGGCTGGCTTTGCTCGACCTTAGTCAGATATTAGAGCTTTCTACGCCCGAAGGATTGAGCGTAATAGTGCCTGAGAACGACGTTCCGGAAACCCTGCCGCCCTCGCCCGACGCCATATTCGCATGCGCCGTAAACGAAAAGCCTGAGATAAAAGCCGAAAAGCTACGTCTGCAAGCCGAGGAACGTAATATCGACATAGCCAAAGCAGCTTATTATCCCACACTCTCATTCGGAGCGGGACTGTCGTCGAACTATTACAAAACATCAGGCATAAAAGCCTCTTCGTTCGGCAAACAGCTCAATGATAACTTCCAGCAATACCTCGGCCTTACGCTCAACATTCCGCTGTTCAACCGTTTTGCCACGAGAAACTCGGTAAAACAGGCACAGTTGCAGCACGAAGCGCAGAACCTCGTACTCGACGAAACAAAAAAGAGCCTCTACAAAGAAATACAACAGGCTTACTACAACACCATAAACGCCGAAGCGAAATACCGTTCCTCACTCGTGGCCGAAAAAACGGCAGAACAGAACTTCGTGCTCGTAACCCGCAAATATGAAACAGGGAAAGCCAACGCCACCGAGTTTGCCGAGGCCAAGACAAAGCAAATAAACGCCACCATAACCCGCCTGCAGGCAAAATACGAATACATTTTCAGGATGAAAATAATAAAATTCTATCAAGGCGAAGAAATAAGCTGAACAACAGACTATAATACAGCCATAACAACGCCAAGAACTTTACACAACACAAAGAAAACACCACGAACAACGTTTTTCCGAAAAGACACAAGGTTGTTTTTATCCATAATATTTTGCTTAGGATGAGCCGCGAGGTTTATCCTAAGTGTCTTTTAGGGCCAAAATATCATTTTCACGGCCATTTCATTGCCTTTTAATGCTATAAGCCTTTCACACCGTTTAGAAAACCGCGTACACTTCTACTAAGCCGGAAACATATCTTTGCGCCACAACTTGCACAAGCCGTTCCCAGAACCGCACAAACGGAATCTGTCAGTTCGCGGCAAAGATGCCCTAACCGGTATCCGAAAGCAGAAAAAACCGTCTTACGACAAGGAAAAATGTCGCTCACAAGAAAACCCAGCAGTGCTTTATCACATAGTTTTGCAGACAAAAACGGTCACCCGCCAAGCAATTGAAAATCAGCAGGTGTATATGTAGCAAAAAATATGTCTGAG
>CAJKQZ010000083.1 GCA_905202115.1 uncultured Prevotellaceae bacterium
AGACATATTTTCGATTATCTCCCTTGTATTTTAAATTTCCTGCGGGAAGTTTTTTACCTCGCGAAAAAAAATATTTTTTTCATAGGAGACCGATTTTTAATCAAAGCATTCCCGCCGTGCAATACGCCTATCCGCAGTCAGCATACCACGCAAGAGCATAAGTAAATGGAGTTCTGCTGCCAAAAAGCCGCGGCAGGGCTTTGCCATGAAACGGAAAAAACATAAATTCGCAACTTGCAAACAAACGGGCCGCCCTGTAGCGCACAAACAGAGGCAAAGGATAGGCCTAATGAAAGTAAAACGCTATAACAAAGCGAAATGAAACATTTTTTTATGACAATGATATTTGCAACAGGCGCCATTACCGCTTCTGCTCAAAGCAACGACGGATTCAAATACACCGACGAGCAGTTTGCCGACCTGCAAATGCTCAGATACAAGGTGGAAGGCTTCGAAAAACTCTCACTTAAAGAAAAAACACTCATCTACTACCTGCAGGAAGCCGCACTCTGCGGACGCGACATACTGTGGGACCAGAACGGACGCTACAACCTGCGTATCCGCAAAATGCTCGAGACTGTTTACACCGACTATGCCGGCGACCGCTCGGGCGACGACTTCAAAAACATGACGCTCTACCTTAAACGCGCATGGTTCAGCAACGGAATACATCACCACTATGGCAGCGAAAAGTTCGTGCCCGGATTCTCGCAGACGTTCTTCCGCGCCGCACTGAAAAGCGTAGACAAACAGAAACTGCCGCTGAAAAAAGGACAAACCGTCGACGAACTGTGCGACGAAGTGTTTCCCGTGATTTTCGACCCGACCGTAATGCCTATGAGGACTAGCAAAGCCGACGGACAGGACCTCGTGCTGACTTCGGCGGCCAACTATTACGGCGAAGGCGTTACGCAGGCCGAAGCAGAGGACTTCTACAACTCGCGCAAAGACCCCTCCGACCCGCAACCCGTTATGTTCGGCATGAACAGCCGGCTCGTCAAGGAAAACGGCAAGATAACGGAAAAGACATGGAAAGTTGGCGGACTGTACGGGCAATCTATAGAAAAAATAGTGTACTGGCTCGAAAAAGCGCTCCCCTACGCCGAAACGCCCGAGCAGACAGCAGCAATGAAAAAGCTGATAGAATTTTACAACACCGGCGACCTTAAAACATTCGACGCGTATTCGATTCTCTGGCTTAAAGACGTGAACAGTCTGGTAGACTTCACGAACTGCTTTACCGAAAGCTACGGCGATCCGTTGGGAATGAAGGCTTCCTGGGAGGCAATCGTGAACTTCAAAGACCTCGAAGCAACCGAACGCACCAAGAAACTTAGCGAAAACGCCCAATGGTTCGAAGACCATTCGCCCGTCGACAACCGTTTCAAGAAAGAAAAGGTAAAAGGTATCTCGGCAAAAGTAATAACCGCGGCAATACTCGGCGGCGATCTCTACCCTTCGACCGCGATAGGCATAAATCTGCCTAACTCCGACTGGGTGCGCAAGGAATACGGCTCGAAGAGCGTCACGATAGGCAACCTTACCGACGCATACAACAAAGCCGCACACGGCAACGGTTTCGAAGAAGAGTTCGTTATCGACAAAACAACGCGCGAACTGATTGACAAGTACGGCGACGCGTGCGACGACCTTCACACCGACCTGCACGAATGCCTCGGACACGGAAGCGGAAAGCTGCTCGAGGGAGTAGACCCCGACACTCTCAAAGCATACGGTTCTACAATAGAGGAAGCACGCGCCGATCTGTTCGGCCTGTACTACGTAGCCGACCCAAAACTCGTGGAACTCGGACTAACGCCCGACAACGAAGCATACAAATCGCAATATTACACCTACATGATGAACGGACTGCTTACGCAGCTCGTGAGAATCGTTCCCGGAAACAACATCGAAGAAGCCCACATGCGCAATCGCGCAATGATAGCCCATTGGATGTATGAAAAAGGGAAAAACGACAACGTAGTAGAGCTCGTAAAACGCGACGGAAAAACTTATGTCAGAATAAACAATTACGAAAAGCTACGCGGACTGTTCGGCAAGCTTCTCGTCGAAATACAACGCGTGAAAAGCGAGGGCGATTACGAAGAAGCGCGCCGCCTGGTCGAAAACTACGGCGTAAAAGTGAATCCAGAACTGCACAAGGAAATACTCGCACGTTACGAGAAACTGAACCTTTCTCCCTACAAAGGCTTCATAAATCCCGTTTACGAAGCAGTGAAAGACCCACAAGGCAACATAACCGACGTAAAGGTTTCGTATGACGAAAGCTACGAACACCAAATGCTGCGCTACAGCAAGGACTACGCAACTTTGCCTTACATAAACTGATACCTCCCGACGCCGGAACAAAAACTAACCGAAAGGAAATATGAGCACGCAGGAACGCATTTCAGAACTCAAGAAACAATTCCGCTCCATGATGAACGGCGTTGCAAGTTCCTCAATGCGCGAAAAAGGAATCGAATACCGCGTGAATTTCGGCGTTGAGACCCCGCGGCTTGCCGAACTTGCCTCGTCCATTGGCAAAGACCATGAGCTGGCACAGGCACTCTGGAAAGAAAATGTGCGCGAATGCCGGATTATGGCGCCCATGCTTCAGCCTTACGACAGTTTCTCTGCAGAAATTGCCGATATCTGGCTCGGTTCCATTCGCAATCAGGAAGAAGCGCAGTATGTTTCGATGTATTTGCTACAATATCTTCCTTACGCCAACGAGAAAGTGTTCGAATGGATAGCCGACGACCGCATTTTTCACCAACTCTGCGGATTCCATACGGCAGCGCGGCTGTTGCAAACGGGGAAACGGCTGTACGGACGCGAAGCAAACGAGTTTCTCGACCAATGCGCGTCAGCACTCCGTTCTGAAAATGCGGCTGTAGTGCGGGCTGCTTACAACGCATTGCAGAAATATGCACAGCAAAACGAATATCAGGCAAATTCAGTAGAAGAAATATTCGACGAATACAGCAGAGAACGCGAGAAAAAAGGAAAGCAGCAGAACAATGTCTGAAAAAATAGAAAAAAGCGAGATACAGTTGCGCGCAAGGAACGAATTCGAACAGTTCCTCGCGAACAACGGGCACAGCCGCACGCCGGAACGCTTCGCCATTCTGAACGCGATTTGTGACATCGAAGGAATTTTCAACGCAAAAATGCTTTTCGACATAATGCACGTGCAGAAAAAACTGCCTGTAAGCCTCGCAACGATATATTCTTCGCTCGCATTGTTCGAAGATGCCCGTATAATCATCAGTCATCACTTCGACCGACGCACCGTAAGCTACGAGTTGGCGCTGATGAGGCACGGATTCAAATACATTGTATGTACAAAATGCAACAAGGTGAAACGCGTGGAGAGCACTATGCTCGACAAGAGCGTTGACAACGTAAAAACGCCACGCTTTCACGTAAACAATTTTTCAATATACATATACGGCGTGTGCGCTTCGTGTGCAAGTTTGCAAAAGCGTAAGGAAAAGCAGCTTTTAAACAAATCTTCCCAAACGAATAAAGCTTCAGAGAAAAAACAAATTCCCCGCAAGCCGGCACACAGCAATACAAAATGATTAAAGAAAAAACAAAAATATGAAAACCGGAAAAGTTGACACCCTTCTCGGAATTGTATTCGGCGACGAAGGAAAAGGAAAAGTAGTTGATTTCTTCACTCCTCACTACGACGTGGTTGCACGCTTCGCGGGAGGGCCTAACGCAGGGCACACAATTATATTCGAAGGAAAGAAGTTCGTTCTCCGCTCTATTCCGTCTGGAATTTTTGCCGAAGACAAAGTTAACATCATAGGCAACGGCTGCGTAATAGCCCCCGACCTGTTCATGGCCGAAGCCAAAGAGCTCGAAAACGCAGGATACAAGCTCAAGAACCGCCTGCACATAAGCAAACGGGCACATCTGATACTTCCCACACACCGCGTTCTCGACCGTGCGTACGAAGCAGCCAAAGGAAAAAACAAAGTAGGCACCACCGGCAAAGGAATAGGCCCTACATACAGTGATAAAGCCGCACGCATAGGCCTCCGCGTGGGAGATATTCTCGACAATTTCGAGAGTAAATACGAAGCTCTCAAATTGCATCACGCACGCATACTCGAAGATTTGCATTTCGACTACGACATTTCGGAAGACGAAACCAAATGGTTGGAAGGAATCGAGTATATGAAAGGATTCAACCTTACAGACACCGAAATAGAGATAAATTCCTTGCTCGACGAAGGCAAAAGCGTGCTCGCAGAAGGAGCACAAGGCACAATGCTCGACATTGATCACGGAACATATCCTTTCGTAAGTTCTTCGTCCACCACCTGCGGCGGAGTATGTACGGGCCTCGGCGTAGCCCCCACGCGCATAAACGATGTTTTCGGTATATTCAAGGCATATTCCACACGAGTAGGCGCAGGACCTTTCCCTGTTGAGCTGTTCGACGAAACCGGCTGCATGATACGCCACACAGGAAACGAATACGGAGCCGTTACCGGACGCGACCGCCGCTGCGGCTGGCTCGACCTTGTGGCTCTGCGATATGCCGTAATGATAAACGGAGTAACCAAGCTCGTCATGATGAAAAGCGATGTGCTCGACAATCTCGACACGATACGCGTTTGTACGGCTTACGAGCTTCCCGACGGAACGCGAGTAGACAATGTTCCTTTCGACACCGCCAACTGCAAGCCCGTTTACACAGAACTACCAGGGTGGAAGTCAGACTTAACCCACATAAAAGCCGAAAAAGACTTCCCGAAAGAACTCAAAGACTACATCAGCTTTATAGAGAAAGAAATGAAGCGTCCTATTACCATAGTTTCCGTAGGTCCCGACCGCGAAGCCACGATAATAAGATAACAATTGCGCTGAACAGAAAAAGCCAGACAACATCAGATAAAAAGCGCGGCGCTTTTTCACACAGCCAAACGATGTGCGAAAAATTATGTCTGAGATATTTTAAAATATCTCAGACATAATTCAAAATACCTCAGAGATAATTTTTTTTATCTGCGGGAAGAAATCCGGAATACTCATCCGTTTCAGCCTCAGCAAACAGAACCCCTAAAAAACAGGCGGAACCGGCAACAAAAAAGTATGAGATATTCGATATTCCGGCACACACATAATATAATTATGCCTGTAAAAAAGCGTCAGCATACCACAACAGGAAAAAACGTACATGGCAACGTAGGTCTTTCACCCTTATAAAAACAAAATACACGCTCTGCAACACACCTATAAACGATATGAAAAATCACACGTCGAGCTTCACATACATAATAAATAACCTGCTCCGGAACGAAAGCGCATTCATAAAAAATATATGCCTTACAACCGCAGCTGTTTTGTTTGCGACATATTCCTTCGCACAATCCCCCGACGGAATAAGCGGAGCCTCCTCTATGAACACGGCCACGGCAAAAAAGGACAAGGCTGCCGCCACAACCAAAATCAAAACTCCCAAAGGCTACAGGCTTGTATGGCACGACGAGTTCGACGACGCTACAACCAAAAGCGGAAGCTACATTCTGCCGGACGACAAGCGCTGGTGGTACGAAGAGGGAAAACACGGCTGGGGAAACAATGAACTTCAGAACTACGTTCCGGCATTCAAAGACGGCGACACGCTTGCCTACATATCGAACGGAACACTGAAAATAAAGCAGATACAGACACCTTCGGGCGAAGTACGGTCGATAAGAATGAATACCAAAGAAAGCTGGACCTACGGATATTTCGAGGCCCGCCTTAAACTTCCCTCGGGCAAAGGCACCTGGCCCGCGTTCTGGATGATGCCAAAAAATTCTTCCCGCTGGCCTGCCTGCGGAGAAATAGATATTATGGAAGAAGTGGGGTACGACCCTACACATGTGCTCTCGTCCGTTCACTGCGACAGACACTACGGTGGAAATTCCAAAAGCGGCGGCCTCGAAGTCAAAGACTGTCAGACGGCTTTCCATGTATATGCCTGCGAATGGACGCCCGATTACATCAAATTCTTCGTTGACGGCAAACAGATACATCTTTACAAAAACGACGGAGGAGGCAACGACACCTGGCCGTTCGACAAACCTTTCTACATCAAGCTTAACAACGCTTTCGGCGGAAATTGGGGCGGCAAGAACGGAGTGGACTATTCATGCCTGCCGACTATTTACGAAATAGACTATGTGCGGGTGTTCCAAAAGAAATAAAACGGAAAAAAGCTCCATTCTCCGCACATCCTACAGAGGAAACAGCTCCGGAAACGACGCTGTATACCCGTATTTTCTCGTACCGGAGAAAAACACACCCGTATATCCGCTGCGGCGCTGCGACGAGCGCAAGGCATACGGCGCGGCGGCATTGCTGGCAACCGCTCTTACGGAACACCTCTCGCCTCACGGTTTCGAAGCGGCCGACAACGTATGTCTGAAATTCGCCGAAGGCGGACGCTGCTACTTTACCGACATCGCTATCATAGCCCGCGACGACGAAGCAAATCTGCGTATCGACATAGAAATCGACGAGCCGTACGACCTGTGCGACTTCGCACCCAGACACTACCTCGAAAACCGACAGGATTCCCAGCGCGACCGCCTCTTCATACAAGCAGGCTGGACTGTTGTGCGCATTGCGGAAAAACAAGCCGCCACCGAAACGGACAATTGCGTGGCTTTCATATCGAACCTTATAAACACGCTGACCGGAAGCGGAAAGATACCGCTCTCCCCAAACATACGCACGCAGCCTTTGCCGATAAGAAAATGGACACGCATTACAGCTGAAAACCTTGCCGCAAAAGGCTATCGCGAAAGCTATTTAAAACATTCCGAATGCCGCGGAAATGACATTCTGTCGCAATACGACAACCGCCCGCTCAGCGAAGAAGAAATCCTATACGCCTCTTTTCTTCCCACAACAGAAAGCTGCACATTCGAATCGAAAGAAAGACATTCAGACTACAACACCGAACACTGTCATCCGCGGGACAGACACATAAAGTTCTTTCCCGAAACCCATACCTATTTATATAAGGGCCGCGATGTGCTTAAATCGGTCACCACTGTAATTTCCGAATACTTCGCAACCTTTGACATGCGTGCCGCTGCCGACAAAAAAGCGTTACAGACGGGACGCAGCGCCCAGAGTTTCGTCGACGAGTGGAGCTATACAGGAAAAAAGGCTTCCGAAACCGGTTCGTTCATGCACCAGCAGTTCGAAAACACATTTCTCGGCATTCCTGTGGAGAACAATTTCAATTTCAGCTATACCTCTCCCACGTTTTCACGCAGCGAACGCATTGACATTTCAAAGGAAATAGGAATGTTCAACGCCTTTCTCCGCAAAAACGACATCCGTCCCTACCGCACCGAATGGAACATCTACGATGCCGAGAAAGGTATCGCAGGTTCGCCCGACCTTATAGCCACTTACAAAGACAAGCTGCTTATGTTCGACTGGAAACGCTCCTCTAAACTGATACGCCTTGCAGGAAACAGTTTCGCAATAAACGACGATTGCTGGGGAAAGCACGGATTCGGTGCGCTTTCCCGACTGCGCGACAACGCTTTCAGTCATTATTCGCTACAGCAAGGAATTTACAAACACATTCTCGAAAAACATTACGGTCTGCAACTCGACGGAATGTTTCTCGTAGTAATTCATCCCGACTACAACCGATATTTCTGCATACAGGTGCCGGATGTTTCATCATGTGTGGAACATATTATGAGCCGCCTTTGAGCACAGTAAAAAATCTGCCGTAAAAAAACAGATGTCCCGCATTTCGCGGAAAAATATCTGCATAATCTGCGTATCCGACACATGCGCCCCGAAAAATTATCTCTGAGATATTTTAAAATATGTCTGAGATAATTCAAAATATCTCAGACATATTTTTTTTCACAAGCGGGAAGAGAATTTTCTACAAGTATACCGAAAAAGAAAAAGCCATACAAAAACAAAAAGCCGTGCTCCAAAATCGTCGGGAACACGGCTTGTTTGTTTTTATAAAGCAAGTTTACCTAAACGCACAAGAACAGAATCAGTATCTGCGCGCTTAATATTCGCAGGAACATGGTTAGCGGATAAACGGTAGAGTATCCTACCGCCGGCACATCGTTTCCTGCCGTGTAATTGGCAAACGCGAGTGCGGGAGGATCGGTAGTGGCACCGGCAATGAATCCCGAAATAGTAAAATAGTTCACTTTATATTTCAATCGGGCTATCAAGCCAATAACGAGTATAGGTATTGTAGTAATCAGGAATCCTGTCCACACATATTTTATTCCGTCGCCCGAGATGACAGTGTCCCAGAAACCGGCTCCCGCCTTCAGTCCCACAGCGGCAAGGAACAAAACAAGCCCCACCTCGCGCAGGAACAGATTTGCACTCGTTGTGGTATAGGCAACGATATGGAACTTATATCCTACACTGCCTATAAGTATTGCAATGATAAGCGGTCCGCCGGCAAGTCCCAGTTTCACAGGCGCCGGCATTCCGGGAAATGCTATCGGCAGGCTTCCGAGCAATATTCCGAGGAATAGTCCGAGGAAAAGCGTACCCACGTTGGGAGAGTCAAGCCGTTTCACAGAATTTCCCATACGTTCGGCCACGCGGTTCACTGCGTCTTCGGGGCCTACTACTCTCAGACGGTCGCCTATCTGAATGCGAAGATTACTGCTGGCAAAGAGTTCTATTCCCTGGCGCGTTATTCTCGTCACATTCACGCCGTAAACGGTACTGAAGTTCATCTGTCGCAAGGTTTTTCCGTTGACTTCCGACTTCGTCACTATCACACGGCGCGACACTACAGGCTGTTTTTCCTTCTGCCAGTCCACTTCTATTTCCTCGCCTATGAATGCGACGATCGGTTCTGAGTCTTCTTCCGAACATACGAGGTCCAGTTTGTCACCGTCGTGGAGAATTATTTTGTCATTGGGCACAATGAATTCCTCACCTCGCAGAATGCGCGTGCAAACCATGTTTCGTCCGAGAAACTCACGCACCGTGCTTAACTTTTTACCGTCAAGCGCATGGTTGGTAACGAGCAGCGACATTGCATGCGGCTTGTTGTGGGCATTTTCGTTGGCTTCGCTTTCAATAGCCTTAGCTTCGTCTTTCAGATTGACGCGACAAATGTATTTTATAAGTATGGTTGATCCTATAATACCGAGCACGCCGAGCGGATAAGCGCAGGCATAGCCGGAGGCTATCTGCGGAATATCGCCTTCCACGAAAGCGCTGGCAAGCGCTTCGTTCGCCGCACCAAGACCTGGCGTATTGGTTACAGCGCCGAAAAGAACACCGACCATCATAGGAAGATTGTTTGGATTGGAGGTGTCGAAACACAGATGATACAGCGCAAGCATTACGCCAACATTGAGCACTACGAGCCCCACGGCCAGCATATTGAGCGTCATTCCGCCTTTGCGGAAACTCTCAAAGAACGACGGGCCCACCTGCAAGCCAATGCAATAGACAAAGAGCATAAGGCCGAAATCCTGCACGAAATTAAGCACCTGCACAGGGCAGGCAAAACCTCCGCCGGGAATCAGACTGTTGTACATGTGCCCCACGAGTATTCCCATAAACAACACGAATGTAACTCCGAGCGATATTCCGCCCACCTTAATCTTACCGAGCCATACGCCTACGGCTATAACGATAGAGAAAATGAAAATTATATGCGCCACCGAAGCCGTATCGGAGAGCAATAAATTTATCCAAGACATTTTAACAATTGAAACATTTTAAATTGACGTGCAAAAATACGTTATTTTACCAAATTACAACCTCACTTTGCAACTAAATTCATTTTCAACTCAAATATGTCTGTTCCGGTACACTGTAAAAAAATTATTTTCAGAAATGCAAAAAACGCTTCGAGAGTAAAAAGGGGAATCTCCAATTATATTCCGGAATAATATGAATCCGAAACAAACACGAACGTTCTCTGTCATGAAAAACGCCCCCGCAGAAAATCTGAGCCGCTTTGCCGCAGGGTTTTGCAGACAAAAACGGTCAGCGGCCAAGCACTTGAAAATCAGCGTGTGTAT
>CAJKQZ010000084.1 GCA_905202115.1 uncultured Prevotellaceae bacterium
TATCTCAGACATATTTTCGATTATCTCCCTTGTATTTTTAATTTCCTGCGGGAACGTTTTTACCACGCAAAAAAAGATTCATAATATTTCGAAGATAAATTCCGAAAAGCAAAAAGCATTACTCTTCAAGAACAAAAAAGCCTGAAGGCCTGCGGCGGGCAAGCACATTAAACGGTATCTTCCTGTCGTAAACGCTCAACGCCTCTTCCATTTTGGCCATAACGACTTCCGGAGTATTGTTGTTTTCGCTCAGATGACAAAGAAAAAGATGCTTCAGCCGTTCCGGCCGCTCGTTCTGCAGCAACTGCGCAGCTGCTTCATTCGAAAGATGTCCCACAGAACTCAGTATACGTTTTTTCAGGTGGTAAGGATATTTCCCGTTTTGCAGCATAACAGTATCATAATTGGATTCAAGCACCAGATAATCGGCTTCGTGTATTCTGTTTACAATACAATCGGTAACATTTCCGCAATCGGTAACGATAACGAACTTACTTTCGCCAGCATATACGGTATATCCCGAACAATCGGCACTGTCGTGCGGCACATTGAACGCGCAGATTCTGAAATTGCCCACCGCTACAGGATTTTCCTTTTCGATAAATCTGACAAACTGCCCTGGTATTTTGTTCCGGATACGATAGTTCGTATTTATCCGCCCGTGCACCACCTTTGTGGCATAAACGGGAATGCGCAGATATATTGCCAGCGACGCCACTGCGGCAACATGATCCGTGTGGTCGTGAGTTATAAAAATAGATTTTATACAGCTCTGGTTTATGCCGTAAGTCGAAAAATATTTTTTTATTGTACGTATTCCTATGCCGGCATCTATAATAATAGCTTTCCCGTCAGACTCTATATAATAGCAATTACCGCTGCTGCCACTGCCAAAAGAAAGAAATCTGAGCATATCCTTATATTTGAAAATTGCAGCGAAATTAGCAAAAACCCACCTGCCTGACAAATTATTGGCTGTGTTACTTCACCTACAGTCGACAAGGTTTGCTAACTTTGTCATCATTTATTCCATTGCCATGAAAAAAGCTATTTTCTCACTCACGGTTCTTGCATTTATCTTTGCCTCGTGCGTAAACGGAGATAAAGAGAAGGCCGCACGCCGCACAATCTGCGACTTTGCCGAGAACCTTTTCAACTTCAGATATAGCGACGCCGCCATGCTGTCTGCTCCGGAATCAAAACGCGTTCTTTCGTTCATGGCCTCGAACATCGACGAAAAAGCGGCAGAAACAATCAGAAACATCAAGCAGCCACCCGTCATCACAATAAAAAGCTTGAAAATAAAAAACGATACCTTTGCCATTGCCCGCCTGAACGTATCGAACGAAATTATTATCGATTCCATAGGCAAGGCGCCGAGTATACGTACAGGCAACAGAATTTACACTTTCACGCTTGTATACAGGGAAAAAGACTGGCTCGTCAGAATGGAAAACCTACCGCGAAGTGAAAAGTGAAATCGCGAGAAAAAACAGGATGAACAATGGGATAGTGACGACGGCTGTCGGTGTAAACAGGATTGACGGCTTTCATACCACCGTCGAAACGTAGAACGAAATAATCCAGATTAAGCCTCAAACCCAAACCGTAAGACGCCGCAATCTGTTTGTAAAAACTATTGAAACGGAACTTTCCGCCCTGTTGGTCGGGATAATCGCGTGTAGTCCATACATTGCCGCCATCTATAAAGATAGCGCCATGCAGTTTCCAGAATAAATACGTCCGATATTCCAGGTTAATGTCGAACTTTATGTTTCCGGTCTGATTTATGAAATCGACCTTTCCGTCTTTTCCCACATATTTACCCGGACCGAGTTCGCGCACGCTCCAGCCACGCACAGAATTCGCGCCACCCGAGAAATAACGCTTCTCATACGGTATAATCGACGCGTTTCCATAAGGAAGAGCCACACCACCGCCTATATGAAACGCCAGTGCATTGCGGTCGTCTATAACAAAATTCTTTACATAGTCCAAATCAAACTTCGCATACTGCGCATAAGCGATGTTGAAAAGTTTGTAATGCCCGTCCTCATTCTTACTTCCATTAAAAATCGTAGAAGCAAGGTATAAAAGATTTCCGGCTGTCTCAACGCCGAAACGAACCTGATAGGAATTACTGTTGTAAGTAAACAGCCCCGTTTTTTTATTGCCCTGCGAGTTGAAAACCACATTATAGGCGCTGCGCATTATGAAAAGATCCTCGTATGAATACCGCAGAACCGAATTACGTGAGGAATTATTATCGAGATAGTCGCGTCTGAACACATCGGAAATCCACGGCATGAAAACATAGTTCAAACTTATCATGTCGAAACGGTGCTGCAGCTTTTTTTGCCAGGAACTCCAGGTATAACGCCAGCCGGCAGTCAGCGTGCGACGGTGAAACTCCGGACGATCCTGCAAATTATATATCAAGGAAATCTCCGAATTTACCATAGAACTGCGGCGATGCGATTTTCCGCCAAAAGGCAACACAAGCAGGGGCATTTTAAGATTCATTTCAACGCTCAACTCTGTATAGTTCTCGTTATTGTCATATCCGTCAAGCCCGTTAATTGCTTCAAAAGCCCCGCGCAACTTTATTCCGAAGGTTTCACCACCGTGGAATATGTTGCGGTTCTCATAAGCAAAGGCAGCTGCGGCCCCAAGATCGCCGGCCATATTCGTACCTTCCACTTCGAAACTTACAGTATTGATATCTTTTGTCTTTACGAAGATATTTGCCGTAAGATGCCGCAAAGAATCGTCACCGGCTACCGTTCCGTATTGACTTCCCGCCGCATTGCCGCTAAAAGAAGCGCCATTGCCGGTGACATTCCCGCCGCTTTTTTCGTTCTCTGCCGGCCTGCGACTATTGTCTCCCGCAGAAACATCCGGTTCAAGCAATCTTACGGTAGAGAAATTGACAATAGAAATATTTCCGAGGTTGCGGTAGGTACGCTCAACGTTGGTTTGATTGAAAAGTGAGCCAGGAATCATGTCGATATTGCGCATGAGGGTTTTATAGCGCAGAATTCTGCTCCCGTAAAAGCTATATTTTCCGCCGCCTGAGAAAGCTTTTCTGTCTTTTCCGAATATATCATATTCAAAGACCTTGCCGGCATTACTGCCTGCCGGTTCCGACGCGCCTCCCCGCGAAAAAGATTCTGCATTTTCCTCATCGTCAACGTCGCAATAGACATTCACGTTGTCGATACGGTATTTTTTATATGCGTTTATGGAATCTTCCGCATTTCCCAGGTGCGCGATACGAACTGTCAGAGCAACGTTTGTGGAATAAGCCGAAGTGTCTGCGCTGAAACTGACAAACTCGCGGTTTATGCCGAAATATCCCTTGTCCTGCAGCATTCGGATTATGCGGTTCCGTTCCGACGAAAGAACCGTTACGTCACAAGCCATACCTGCTCGCAGCAACGAAGCCGAAGAATCCTTTTTTATAACACTGTATACGTCGGAATTTTCCACGTCCCAGTTTATTTCGCTCACCGTGTACAAGTTGCCTGGAGTTATAACGTACTCCACGCGCGTTTTGTGGCGTTTGCGCATCTCGTTGACCTGCACCTGCGCATGAAGGTATCCCGTATTCACAAGCACATTTCTTATACTGTTCACCGAAGCCTCTGTAAGCAGCGTGTCATACACCACAGGAGCCTCGCCCAGCTTGCGGAACAGGCTCTTCGGGTGCTTCAGAGTGTCTTTGCTTGCCATACAATATATGCCCAGCGGCACTTTCACCGCGCCGAACCAGCGCGAATTGGGTTTCTGCTTCACATTGCGCGCATAGTTCTTTGCATTGAGCTGCCTGTCGGTCGATTTCATGTTCACCGACGAGAGCACAGTCTCACTCCCGCCGAGAAATTTCTTAGACGAGCAGCCGGAAAGCACGGACATCGCAGCAAATACTACGAACAACGGGAACAATATGCCGGAATAACGTTTCAAAACACTATAGATTTAAGTTTTACCTCTCGGGATGACTTTTCCGGAAAGAAAACTTCACAAAATTATAAAAAACCCGACAAACAACCACCACTATCCGCGAATAAAGCCATTCATACGTTCTCTTCGCAAAACCTGCCCTTGCCGCTCCCGCTACCGGCACAGCCTGTTACGCATCCTTGCCGCCACACTGCAAAGGGCATTATACAACAAAGAAATCCCCTCGTTGAGCAAACCTGCGGCAACGAACACAGAAACATACAGCGCAGCCACAATAAGGGGAGAATCGCAATTTTTCAACCATTTAAGTATTATATAATGAAAAAGGAACACCACGAACACCGCCCTTGCCGTCCTGTTTACAAGCCGGCTCCTGATGTCGAGCGAGGTAAAGAGCATAAAAAATCCCATCGAAGCGGCAAGCACCTGCGGACTGTTATATGCAAAAGCCTTATATCCCGCCCCGACGTACTGCGATACGAGCCATGCAGCCACAGCGCCGCCTGTATAAAGCCCCGCCGCGATAATCTTACTTACATGCCCAACTCTGCGCAGACAGTCTCCCGTTATATAAAGATAAATGAACTGGAATATCGTATATCCATTGGAATTTACCGAGCCTACGCTGCAGAAATAAGCATAAAGGTTCACTATAGTAAGAAGCGCCGCCCACATCCGTAGTTCTTTGCCGTCGGCATTGCATATAGCCTTGTTCAGAACTGGAGCGAGAAACATAAGCGCGATATATGCGGGCAGGAACCAGTTACATCCCTTTACGAAAGGAGTAATCGTATGCATTGCATATTGACTGTCGAAAATCTCCGCTCCCGTCATGCCGAGCAGAAAATCCACCGCCAGCACCGACATTATCACAAACAGCAGGTTAAGAATCTTGGAAATGCGGAATTTTATGCCGAAATATCCCGATATAAGAATAAAACAGTTCACTCCCACCACACAGAACGCATTCAGGAACTCTCCGCCGCGCAATACGCCGGTGCGGTAATCGAGTTTTCCCGTTGCTATAAGAAAATGGTGGGCTACGATGAGCAACATCGCGACAATTCTGAGCAGCTCGAGATTCGATTGTCTTACTTTCCTCTCCGTCATCCTTGCATTTTAAGAAACATTTAAGCGCAACCGCAGATTTCATTCCGGTTGCGCTTATCTTGTTTCCGATAGAGGTGCCTAGCAGATTCGAACTGCTGTAGACGGTTTTGCAGACCGTTACCTAACCGCTCGGTCAAGGCACCATTTATTACGTTTCGGGTGCAAAAGTAGCAGGTTTTGACAAACTGCCCAAACTTTAAGGCAAAAAATTTGCTTTTTTCCGAAAGTTTCCTGCCTTTAGCGGCCGCAGCTCACCTTTTCCGCGCTGTTCCCGTGCGTTCCTTACAGTTGCGACGGCCCCTGCCCCTGCGCTTATGCCCGTTGCAGTAAGGACAGTCCGAACAGCCGTTGCAGCCGTCTCTCCTTTTAAAAACACGATACACTCCGCGAAGCGCAAACAGCGCCGCTAAGGCAACTATCGCGTAAACAACAGCAAGTTGCACCGACATACACGCACTTATTCTATGTTTATGCTGTGGGATATTCTCGGCTGTTCCTCCTCACGCACTTTGGGAAGTATCACCGAAAGTACACCGTCGCTCATCCTTGCCTCGATTCTGTCCTTGTCCACATCGTCGGGCAGTATAAGCGTCTGACTGTAGCGGTTATAATTGAACTCGCGGCGCAGAAAGCGGTATTCGTCAGCCTTAGCGGCGTCGGCTGCATCACGGCGTTTCTCCATGTGAATCTCAAGATCGCCTTCAGCATTGAGCATAATTCTGAAATCTTCCTTTTTCATGCCCGGAGCAGCCACATCCACACGATAGCCGTTACGCCCTTCAAGAACGTTTATTGCCGGAGCCGTGCCGTTGGTGCGGCTCATGTAACTGTTTTCAAAAAAATCGCCGAATGCATCGGGTAGCCAGTTCTTATTTCCTCTGTTACTCATAATCTTTTATTTATAATGTTACATTATGATATTTACAAACTGCGTGCCAAATGCCACATACCGCACACAACGTTTTGCATGCCGTAAATCCACCCCCCCTCTGCCAACATTAAAGAAGACAACCGGCACAAAAAAACAACTACCGCCAAGCTGATATAAAAAATTCCAGATACAGAAAAAGTATATTGCTTTCTGTAAAATCCTCAGTGTTTTTTCAGAGGTTTTTGCAGACAAAAACGGTCACTCTCCAAGTATTTGTAAATCAACGTGTATATATGTAGCAAAAAATATGTCTGAGATATTTTAAATTATCTCAGACATATTTTCGATTATCTCCCTTGTATTTTCAATTTCCTGCGGGAACTTTTTTACCGTGCAAAAAAAATATTTTTTTTCGTCGGGTGCGTTTTTTATAAAAACCGACCCACGAAGGTTTTCTGCAAAACCTGCTTTCAATGAGTATCCGACTCACAGTAAAAATCCCTAACATACTTTTTACGTCCCATGAAATACGTCTTCCTAAGTTGATGGAAGGACACCGGCTACGGCATACAAACCTGCGGACATGCAAACAACCGCAAGCGGCATTCTTTATGGAAACGCATTTACCGAACTCATGTATTTTTTCGTACCTTTGCCAACGCCTTTAAAGCCGGCAGACATCTTTGCGAAACCGCACGGCAAGCGGAGTCGTCGGAAACAACAGCTATTTGCCGCATAACGCATGTAAAGACAATGGAAAATAAATATCATAGCAAGGAAGTAATCGAGTTCGTAACCGTTGCTTTGGAAATATGCAAGCGTTTGGAGAATGCGGCTTCAACACGCCGCAAAGATTTCATAGACGCAATGCTCAAACTGCTGCCGCTGCTTTATCTGAAATCTCAGATAACACTCCACTTCAACAACTATGGCGACGTTTACCTTGAACGGAGCGTAACAGAAAGCGACTACAACGCCATTCGCGACTCCGTGGCAGCCGTCATGGGAGAATACGACGACTATCTGGATGTATTCCTCGACGAAATGAAGTACAGCGACACTCCTATACGCAGAACCGTATCTGAAGACATGGCTGACATCTACCAGGAACTGCGTGATTTTCTGAACATTTACGAACAGAATTTCGACGAATCCACAGCGGCCGCACTGGGAGAGCTGAGCGACAGTTTTACCGAACGTTGGGGGCAAACCGTAGTCAACGTGCTGCGCCCGCTACATGAAGCAATATACAACGGTTTCCCTGGCAATGAAGAGGAAAACTGAAACGAAAACCCTGTATTCCTGTATCGACAAAACCTTGATACAGGCAATGCCGCAAGTCAAGTTCGACGGCAAGATAATAATAGTACAATCCGAAAATGAAGCCAAGCGGGCTATCGATATCCTTAGCAAAGAAAAAATTGTAGGCATCGACACCGAAACAAAACCGGCTTTCAAAAAAGGCGTCACTAACAAAGTGGCTCTGCTACAGGTTTCCACACCCGACATCTGCTTTCTGTTCCGTCTGAATTTCATAGGACTGTGCGAACCGATAATAAATTTTTTCGGCAACGGCAACGTGCTGAAAGTAGGGCTCTCGCTGCATGACGATATACTTGCCCTTCATCGCCGCGAAGACTTTGAATCGAGCGGATTTCTCGACCTGCAAAACTACGTTCCGACATTCGGAATAAAAGACAAGTCGCTGCAGAAAATATATGCAAACGTGTTCGGGCAAAGAATATCGAAAGCACAGCGTCTGAGCAATTGGGAAGCCGACACTCTGAGCGACAAGCAGAAAACATATGCCGCCACCGACGCCTGGGCCTGTCTTATGATCTACAACGAACTCGAAAAGCTACATAAAACACACAATTATAACCTCATCGAAGCCAACAATGAAATTCAAACAGCTGACTCTTAAACGCGGAAAAGACTCCAGCCTGCTACGTTACCACCCCTGGATTTTTTCAGGAGCAATAGCTGCAAAAGAACAAGGCATAACAGACGGAGATATAGTAAAAGTATATACCCACGAGAGGAAATTCATCGCCGTGGGGCATTATCAGACTGGTTCGATAGCTGTTCGCATACTTTCATTCGCAGATGAGGAAATCGATTACAGTTTTTGGCGCAGCCGTCTGCAATCGGCCTTAAATTTGCGGCGCGACATCGGACTGACAGGCCTGGAAGGCAACAATACTTTCAGGCTTGTGCACGGCGAAGGCGACAATCTGCCCGCTCTCATAGTAGACATTTACGGAAAAACCGCCGTTGTTCAGGCGCACAGCGCAGGTATGCACCACGCCCGACACGAAATAGCAAAAGCCATACAGGACGTCACAGACGGAATGATAGAAGCCGTTTATTACAAAAGCGGAACAACCCTGCCTTTCGCCGAAGAGCTGAATGCTTCCGACTGTTTTCTTATCGGCAAGTCAAACGACAACATCGCATTGGAGTACGGACTGAAATTCCACATAGACTGGCTGAACGGACAGAAAACCGGATTTTTCGTAGACCAGCGTGAGAATCGCAGACTCGTAGAGCAATATGCCCGCAACAGACGCGTTCTCAACATGTTCTGCTATACAGGAGGATTTTCGGCCTATGCCCTGCGAGGCGGTGCGGACACAGTGCACTCGGTAGACAGTTCGGCAAAAGCAATCGACCTGACGCGTGAGAACATTGCCCTCAATTTTCCTGACTGCAAGAACCACGACGCCTATGCAGAAGACGCGTTCAAGTTTTTGCAGAACATGCAGCAGGGAGCTTACGACTTTATCATTCTCGATCCGCCTGCATTCGCAAAACATCTCGACGCCGTACGAAGCGCATTGCGCGGCTATCAGAAATTAAACGCCAAAGCTTTCGAAAAAATAGCTCATGGCGGCATAATGTTCACCTTCAGTTGCTCTCAGGCCATAAACAAGGAGCAATTCCGGCTTGCTGTTTTCAGCGCAGCGGCCCAGACAGGACGAAAAGTCAGAATTCTACATCAGCTTCACCAGCCCGCCGATCATCCCGTGAATATATATCATCCCGAAGGAGAATACCTGAAAGGCCTGGTGCTTTACGTAGAATAAAACTGTATAAAAAGACAGAATTTTCTCAACATTTTCTATCCTCATTACAGCTCCATTCGCAATAATACTCAATCTCCTTTTGTGAATGGAGCTGTAATTATTTTCACAAAGAAAGAGCCGGGACATCCTCTTTCTGCCATTTCATCACAAAATCCTTTTCGTGCGTTGAATGCTCGCATTTTGCTTCCACGATACAGAATTTCTCTTTCTTATAAAAGCCGACGGCTCTTTTATTCTTCTCGTAAACGCTTAAAGTAAGGACATCATGTGTCTTTTTAAGAAATTCCACAATCTCATGCCCGATACCTTTTGAACGATAACCGCTTTCAACGAACAAACCTGCAATATAATCACTCTCTAATCCTACGAAAGCAACAACTTCCCCATTCTCCAAATAAACATATACCTCCGATTCGGGCAATACAGCCGAAACATATCCGATATGCTTTTTCCAATAAGACGCAGGAACGAAATGATGAGCCTGAACATTGCCCTTAAACCAAATATCCAGCACCTTAACCAAATCGGAATACTCAAACTTTCTTATCATTGGGACATAAAATCAAAACGCTACGCAAAAATACATTATACATCGCATTACCATAATAACGAGACACACATTTATATGCACCTTAATGCCAAAACAATCTGTCCGGAAACGAACAGAGGAGATTTAGGGCTGACATTGTTTTTCTTTATCGTCATATTCTTATATTTCATCACATTACCGATTATTGGCCTTTGAATTTATTCTTTCATGAAGTAAATTAAGAGACACACCTAAGCAGACAAGGTTCTGTTATATCTTCAGATACTATTTTCGAAAACAACAGCAACAAGGAATCACAACAAAAAACAAACAAATACATACATTATTCCCAACCGAGGCAGACAAAAACGGTCAGCGGCCA
>CAJKQZ010000085.1 GCA_905202115.1 uncultured Prevotellaceae bacterium
ACATATTTTGAATTATCTCCCTTGTATTTTCAATTTACTGCGGGAAGTTTTTTACGTGTAATAAAAAAATATTTTTTTCTCAGAATGTAAGTTTCAGTCCGTCGTAGGCAAAATGCATATTCTCGGGAAGCGCTTGTTCGATAACCGAATGAAGTCCTACTTCATGGCTCATGTGTATGAAATAAGTAGGCTGGTTTCCAACCGCACGGGCAAACGCCACGGCCTGCTCCACGGTCTGGTGCGTAAGATGAGGAGTTTTTCTCAGAGCATTAACCACCAGCAATTTCACGCCGGATATATACTGTAATTCGGAGGCATCGACCGACGTCATGTCGGTTATATACGCCATATCTCCTATCCTGTATCCGAGAATTTCAAGTTTGCCGTGCATTACCCGCAACGGCGTTATGCTTACATTACCTATGCGGAATGTTTCATGCGGAGCAACCGTGACGAGTTTCAGATTCGGAACTCCACGATACGGATGTTCCTTGAAACAATACGGTATGCGTTCACGGATGTGTCGCGACGTAAGTTCGTTAGCATAAACATTTATCGTTCCGTAAATGCAGAAAGGACGAAGATCGTCGAGGCCGCCCACATGATCGTAGTGCTCGTGCGTGACAAGTACGCCGTCTATGCAGCCGAACGGGAGATCTTTCATCTGAAAATAGAAATCGGGACCGCAATCTATGAGAATCCTCATGCCTCCGGCCTCGACAAGCGAAGAACAGCGCATGCGCCTGTCGCGGGAATCGGCAGAACGGCATACATCGCAGCGACAGCCTATCTGCGGAACGCCCGAGGAAGTGCCGGTGCCGAGAAAAGTTATCGAACCTCCAACTGTAGTCATTCCGTTGCCGCAAGAATTTAAATTATCTTTCATATAACATTAACGATACGCATGAAACGTTCCTTTTCAAACGAACTGCACCTCCGGACGCAGCACTATTCCGAATTTTTCTCTCACATCACTAACAATACGCTCGGAAAGGGATATTATTTCATCGGCCGAAGCACCGCCATAATTGACAAGCACAAGAGGCTGGCGGGAACATACGCCTGCATTACCTACGCGGCGGCCTTTCCAGCCGCACTGCTCTATGAGCCAGGCCGCAGGAATCTTGAACATCTCGCTCTGCCGGTAAAAAGGCAACGAGGGATATTCGGCCGCAAGCGCCTCGAACACCTCGCGGGGCACTACGGGATTCATGAAAAAAGAACCGGCGTTTCCTATCTCCGACGGATCGGGCAATTTATTGCGACGCATTTCTATCACATAGTCTCTTATCTCTCCGGCCGAGACACTGTTTGCCACAGCGGAGAACTCCTGTTGCAAAGCTTTGTACTTCAAAACGGGAACGAACCGGTGGTTTAATCTGAAAACCACATGATGCACGACGTAACGGTTGTAGTTTTCCTTGAAGAAACTCCTGCGGTAAGAATAGCGGCACTCGCTGTTTGTAAACACGCGTTCCGATAAATCCTCGACCGATACAGTTTCAACCTTTTCTATAATCTCAGAAACCTCAACGCCGTAAGCACCGATGTTCTGCACTGCCGAAGCACCGGTCTCCCCTGGAATAAGCGAAAGATTCTCCGCACCGTAAAGACTGTTCCCGAGCGACCATTTCACAAAGTCGTCCCAAACAACCGCCGCCCCTACTTTTACCAATGAATAGTCGGAATTGTTTTCAACGACCTCTATATCTTTTATGTTTCCATGAAAAACCGTGCCGGCAAAGTCGCCTGTAAAAAGCAGATTGCTCCCTCCGCCCAAAAACAGGTAGTCCAAACGGGAGCGCTCCCCTGCCATGTCTTTTCCGGCAACGCTGTCCGCACAATCCGCACCCGAAATTCCGCATTCCTTACGCCGTTTCATGTCGCGCAACGCGTCTTTAAGCTCGCTTACGTCGTAATATTCCACAAATTCCGCAGCTTTCGAAGATATGCCGAACGTATTCCGGTCTGCGAGCTGGTAATCGTAATATTTTTTCATAGCGATATCAATAATAAGGTGTGGCCGCCGTTATTTCACATTCCTCCCGATTTCTTCAATCTGCCTTGCAGAAACGTTTTCAGTTCGTAAATTTAACAAGTTTCCAGATGCCGTCCTTTCTTCTGAACTTGAACATGCTCGTCCAGCTGTTGGAATTTCCTCTGATAGAAATCACGCGGACATCGGCATTCTTTAATTTACCCCCGTAGTTTATATTGAAAACATTTCCCGAAGGAAGCTCCGGATGAAAGGCATACCATTGTTCCACGTCTATCACTCCTTCTATCTTCTCGTTTTCGTTATACTCGTCGTAAGTAATAAAATCCACATAATCGTTCACATGTTTGCGCTGGAACGCCGAATCGTTGGCAAAATGACCGTAAAACTCAAGAAAATCCGAGTCAGGATGCATTGAGATAGGGAAATAGTTAAGTCTCGTAAGCTCCCATTTGCCCTGTTCTTTGCCGAAAACATATTGCTTGACGCTGCTTTTGTCGAATTTAAGCAATTCCAAAGCCACTTTATCCGACTTTACAGAATCTATATCGTTAATCGATTTCTCACTGTCGGAAATAATGATATGCAGTTCCGTTTTGTAATAAAGCCTGTCGAATTTCCAGTCTGAACGGCTCAGAGATTTGGTTTCCTTTCCACTGAAAAAACGTTTAAGCGGGAAACGTGTGCGCCCGTACTGGAAGTTGCGGTTACAGGAATAGGAATAAATAAAATCGGCAAACAGTTCGTCTACGGCTAAAGGGGGAGCCGTCTCTACAGAATCCTCCTCTATCGTGTCTGCCTCAGCCTGTAAAGAATCCGTATTGATTTCGGGAACGGCAACATCCGGTTCAACTGCATTATTTCTCCTGCAAGCTATGAGAAAAACCGCACAAATCAGCAATATAAATATACTTTTCATAGGCCCTTAGCTTTAGCCGGCGCAAATATATACCTTAAAATCGAGAGTATGAATTACAAGCGGCACGAATAAACAAAAACAGCCCGAAAAAACAAAAAATTCGACAAATAGCGTTAGCATTTCCAAAACAGAGTTCCATAAAGGCTGAATAACACCGTCCTTACTTCTGAATGTTTCGGGCATATTCAGGAAAAACACAAGTTCTAAATCGCAGCAGTATTTCTTTGCAATGAAAACAGCTATAGTGAAAAAATCGCAACACCTTGCCGCATAGTTTTGCAGACAAAAACGGTCAGCGGTCAAGCATTTGAAAATCAGCAAGTGTATATGTAGTAAAAAATATGTCTGAGATATTTTAAATTATCTCAGACATATTTCGAATTATCTCCCTTGTTTTTTCAATTATCTGCGGGAACTTTTTTACCATGTACAAAAAAATATTTTTTTTCTGCGAGGTAAATTTTTGCAGAATTATTTCCCCGATGATTTTCCGCCCAGCCCATTTATCGAAACTAAAGACCGCGCTTACTTCGGGTGCACGCCGGAATATTCCTGACGCACATTAAGGGCGAATTTGCCCGTTTCCGCGAATGAGCCACTTGTATGTAGTCAGTTCTTCCAGCCCCATAGGACCGCGAGCATGAAGTTTCTGCGTGGAAATGCCTATCTCGGCCCCCAGACCCAGCTGCATACCGTCGGAAAACGAGGTCGGGGCGTTTTCATAAACACATGCGGCATCCACATCACGGAGGAAAAGTTCGCCGCGCTCTTTGTTTTCTGTCACAATGCACTCGCTGTGACCGGAACCGAACTCTTTTATATGGGCAAGAGCGTCATCGAACGAATTTACCGTCTTTACAGCCATTTCATAACCGAGGAACTCCTTTCCGTAACTGTCACCAGAGGCATGTTTCAGCAAACCGGCCGGATAGTTGCCTTCCAATGCCGCATAAGCAGGCCCGTCAGCATAGACAACGACCTTCGAGGCTGCCATGCTACCGCACAATGCAGGCAAATCCGATAAACACGCCGCATTTATCACAAGACAGTCGAGAGCGTTGCAGACACTCACTCTGCGGGTCTTGGCATTGTTTATTATTGCCGCACCCTTTGCCGTATCGCCATACTCGTCGAAATAAGTATGACACGTACCGGCACCGGTTTCTATCACAGGAACAGTAGCGTTACTTCTTACAAACTTAATAAGATTCGAACCTCCACGGGGAATCACTACATCTACCAAGCCTTCTGCGTGCAGCATTTCGTTTACGGCCTCATGGGTCGGAGGAAGAAGCGTAACCGCATTCTCATTCACTCCGAACGAGCGCAGAACCCTGTGAATCATCTCCACGATTGCCTTATTGGAATTATCGGCACTGCTGCTGCCTTTGAGCAGACAGGCATTACCCGATTTAAGACACAAAGCGGCTACATCGAAAGTAACATTGGGCCGCGCTTCGTAGACAATGCCCACCACACCGAAAGGAACGCTTACGCGTTGAACGTCCAAACCGTTGGGACGTACCTCGTGAGAAAGAACACGCCGCAGGGGCGACGGCAATTCCACCAACTTTTTCAATCCCTCGGCTATATCATCCAGACGGGCAGAGGTGAGTTTCAGACGGTCGTACAAAGGATCGTCGACGTTCGAAAGTATGAGGTCTTTCTCATTCTCTTTCAGCAGCTCATTTCCATTTGCCTTTATTTCATGGGCAAGAGCAAGGAGAATTTCATTTATCACACTGTCGGAGACCGACAACATGCTGCGCGAAGCATCCTTTGCCGATTCAAAAATTTGTCGGATATACATATTTATATTGTTTGCAGAATTATAAAGTAAAAAAATCGTATTAAGCAAATGCACCCTTCTCGCCCACGTGTAGCACTTTGCATGAAATAGCTGCAATGGCGGAAAACTACATGGGCCGGCACTTCGCTCCGTTCGGGAGATAAATAAAATTATCTCTGAGATATTTTAAAATATGTCTGAGATAATTCAAAATATGTCAGACATATTTTTCCGCACGTCATTCAGCGGCATGAAATATCCCCACTGTTCCTATGCCGTCTCCGCAGAAGGAAAGAAACGGGTAGACACCGTTATTCCGGGATTGTTTACCAGCCCCGTGATTATTCCCGCCTTTCTTCCGTTGGCGATGAAAGTCTCTATTCCGCTCTTCGCAGCCTTTATCGCCACGCTTTCCTTAGTTATCATACCGCCGCGACCCCTCGACGACTTGCTTTTCATTATGAACTTGTCTATATCGTCGTCGGGCATCACCTCACGGATTATCTCGGCATTCGACATGTCAGGCGCAAACTCCGTGTAACCTTCCTTCAGCTTGTAAATGCCGTCGACGTTGGTAAGCAGAATAAGGCATTGCACCTTCATCATCTGCGACACAAGGCCGGCGAGCTCGTCGTTGTCGGTAAACATGAGTTCGGTAATGGCAATCGTATCGTTCTCGTTGATTATCGGAATAATCCTGTGGTTAAGCATAACACTCATACAGTTGTACTGATTTGCCATCTGCTTTTTCCCCGCCAGGCTCTCTTTCGTGGTGAGCACCTGTCCTATTGTTATATCATGCTCCTTGAAGAGCGTATAATAAAGGTCTATGAGTTTTGCCTGTCCCACGGCCGAAAACAGCTGGCGCTGGTCGAGCGTGTCGAGGTTCTCGGTTATCTGCGGCAGAAGGCTCCGGCCGCAGGCCACGGAACCGGAGCTGACCATGATTATCTCGTATCCGCTTTTGTGGAGCTCGGAAATCTGGTCTACGAGCGACGACATCTGCGTTATGTCGAGGCTTCCGTCATTTCTCGTAATAACGTTTGTTCCTATCTTTACTACAATTCTTTTCATCGGAATGCATTTATAAGGAGGCTTTCAGGGCTTCTATCACAGCCGTGGTGAATCCGTGCGCCTCGAGTGCGTTCAAACCCTTTATCGTAAGCCCTCCGGGAGTTGTAACCTTGTCTATTTCCACCTCGGGATGATTTCCCGTAGCTTTCAGCAGCTCGGCAGCGCCGTTCATGGTGTTTGCCACAATCATCGTAGCCGTGTCGGGACGGATTCCCAGTTCCACCGCACCTTCCACACTGGCCCTTACATACCTCATTGCATAAGCAATTCCACATGATGCCAAAGCCATGCACGCCTTCATCTGTTTTTCTTCTATCACAAGCGTTTCGCCCAGCTCGCCGAACAAGGATTTCACTGCTTCCAACTGTTCTGCGCCGGCATTCTCCGAGGCTATGAATGTCATGCTCCGGCCTATGCTGATTGCCGTGTTCGGTATAACATAATACACCGGCATTTTCTTCCCGCCAAGCCATTCCGACAACGATGAAGTGGATATTCCCGCCGCAACCGACACTATCTGTTGCGTCTGCGGTTCGAGTGCATCGCGCACCTCCTCCACAACCGTCTGCACGAGCCAGGGTTTTACAGCCAACACCACGATGTCTGCACCCGCAACTGCGGATTTGTTGTCTGTGGTAGTCTCTACTTTAGGAAATTCGTTCTTTATCGCAACGAGTTTTGCCTCCGAGGGATTCGACACACATATATTATATATGCCTTTCGCCGCTAATCCGCGCGCAATGGCACCTCCCATGTTTCCTGCTCCGATAATCGATATTTTCATTGCATTATCAAATTTGTTCCAAAGTTAGCGTTTAAAATCAAATGATTTGCTTTTTTTCTGTTTTAAAGCCCGAAAACAATGCAAAGTGAATAATTATTTATGAATTTGCGAAATAAAAGAAGCATATCTGAATTCTATCGACACAAAAATGCAAAATCGGATACACCTTTCAACAAGCGCCCATTTGCCTTTGAAAAGTTTCACTATTATTAACTCTTTACAACACTCGATTCGGCATGTCCCAAAAGCCTTTATTCATGCCCCCAAAAATATCTCAGACATATTTTGAATTACCTCAGACATATTTCAAAATATCTCAGAGATAATTTTTTTCTTCTCAGGAAAGCTTTCTCGGCACACATACACAGGAGCGAGAAATACGTTAAAAAGACTTAAATAACAGCCACAAAACAACACTTGCCGCACATCGGGTACAAAATCGGGAACAAACGGAAAAACCATATCAAAAACATATCCGAAATGTATCGTTGCAAATATTTTGAATCTAAAATCGCCTACGTTTAATGTTATAATCGTACCTTTGTAAGCTCAATAGAATAAATATTCTTGATTTAACATGAACAACAATAAAGGAGTGATGAACTCCGCAGCCGACAACATCAGAATTCTGACGGCTGCAATGGTTGAACGCGCCAAATCGGGACATCCTGGCGGCGCAATGGGGGGCGCTGATTTCATCAACGTTCTGTTTTCCGAGTTTTTAGTTTACGATCCTGAAAACCCTTTATGGGAATGCCGCGACCGCTTTTTCTTAGATCCCGGTCACGAAAGCGCTATGCTTTATTCCGTGCTCATGCTTTCAGGACGATATACTATCGACGAACTGAAACAGTTCCGCCAGTGGGGCTCGCCTACACCCGGACACCCCGAGGTGAATCAGGCAAGGGGTATTGAAAACACTTCCGGCCCGCTCGGACAAGGACACACCTATGCCGTAGGCGCAGCTATAGCAGCAAAATTCCTTGCCGCCCACACCGGAAACGAATCGTTCGCAAAAGAAAAAATATACACCTATATCTCCGACGGAGGTATCCAGGAAGAGATTTCCCAGGGCGCAGGACGCATTGCTGGACATCTTGGTCTGGACAATCTTATCATGTTCTTCGACTCGAACGACGTACAGCTTTCAACAAACTGCTCCGATGTCATATCGGAAGACACGGCAATGAAATACCGTGCGTGGAACTGGAACGTAATCGAGATTGACGGCAACGACTGCGAAGCTATCCGCGGCGCACTGCTCGCAGCCCACGAAGAAAAAGAACGCCCCACCCTCATAATAGGCAAATGCGTAATGGGAAAAGGCTGCAAGCGTGCAGACGGAACATCGTACGAGGCCGACTGCGGCACACACGGAGCACCTCTCGGCAGCGGAGCATACGAGAACACAATAAAGAACCTCGGCGCAGACCCTGAGAACCCGTTCATTGTAAGGCCCGAAGTGGCCGAGCTCTACGCCAAACGAAAAGCCGAACTCAAAACAATCGTGGCCGAACGCCACAAAGAAGAAAAAGCTTGGGCCGAAGCCAATCCCGAAAAAGCAAAAAAACAGGCCGAATGGTTAGCAAAACGCCTGCCCGAAATAAACTGGGAAACCATAGAGCAGAAACCGAATTCCGCCACACGTGTAGGTTCGCAGATAATACTCAAACGTTTGTCGGAACGCATTGAAAACATGATTTGCTCCTCGGCCGATTTGTGCAACTCCGACAAGACCGACGGATTCCTTTACGGCACGCAGATTCTGAAGAAAGGCGATTTCTCCGGCAAGTTCCTGCAAGCCGGCGTGAGCGAACTGACAATGGCCTGCTGCTGCATAGGCATGTCGCTCCACGGAGGAATCATTACCGCAATGGGAACTTTCTTCGTTTTCTCAGACTACATGAAGCCCGCAATAAGAATGGCCGCCCTCATGGAGCTGCCTGTGAAATTCATCTGGACTCACGATGCTTTCCGCGTGGGCGAAGACGGCCCCACACACGAGCCTGTAGAACAGGAAGCGCAGATTCGTCTTATGGAAAAGCTCAAGAATCACAGCGGACGGAACTCCGTGCTGGTTCTACGCCCGAGCGACGTTCACGCCACCACCGTTTGCTGGCAAATGGCAATGGAAAACATGCACACACCTACTGCGCTGATTTTCTCCCGCCAGAACATAAACGATCTTCCCGAAGGAACTGACTATTCAAGGGCCAAAAAAGGAGCTTTCCTTGTAAAAGAAGTAAAAAGCCCCGCCTGCGTCGCCGTTGCCTCGGGTTCGGAAGTATCTACACTCGTCAGCGCGGCCGACATATTGGAATCGCAGGGAATAAAAATAAACGTAGTAAGCTGCCCGAGCGAAGGATTGTTCCTCAGCCAGCCCGAAGAATACCGCGAACAGATTCTGCCGCGCAACGCAAAGATTTTCGGACTTACAGCAGGGCTTCCAGTAACCCTTCAGAGCCTTGTGGGAAACAACGGATACATACACGGACTCGACATGTTCGGTTTCAGCGCTCCCTACAAGGTACTCGATGAGAAATTAGGATTCACTCCCGCATCGGTGGCAGAAGAAATAAAAAAATTCATCGAAAGAAAATGACAGATATCAAAACCACAATAGGTCTGGCGTCCGACCACGCCGGATACGGCTTGAAACAATACGTCATACAATACCTCGAAAGCCGCGGAATGAAGTATGAAGACTTCGGCTGCACGTCGGAAACATCGTGCGATTACCCCGATTTCGCCCACGCATTGGGTTCGGCTGTCGACGAAAGGCGCATATCCACAGGCATTGCCATTTGCGGAACAGGCGAAGGCATGGCAATGGCCCTTAACAAACACCAAAAAGTACGCGCCGCCCTTTGCTGGGCGCCCGAAATAGCGCACCTCGCACGGCAGCACAACAATTCCAACGTCCTTGTCATGCCCGGACGCTTCATTAACGAAAAACAGGCCGAAGCTATCATGAATGAATATTTTTCGACCGATTTCGAGGGCGGCCGTCACGTAAGACGCATAGACAAGATACCTCTCTGCAACAAGGCATAACGCGAAAATACATCACGCAATATCAAAGAGCGTCGGCTGTTGATAGTCGACGCTCTTTGATTATATAAAATTCCCACACACCTGAAGAGCAGAAAAATTCCGCCGGTTCGCTTACAAAAATTTCCATGATTTTCAATCTGCCGGAAATCCTGTGATAAACTTTGCAAGAAAACAGAAATAAAAATACTGTTTCACATAAAATCCGCAGTGCTTCGCCATAGGGTTTTGCAGACAAAAACGGTCACCCGCCAAGCACTTGAAAATCAGAAGGTGTATATGTAGCAAAAAATATGTCTGAGATATTTTAAAATATCTCAGACATA
>CAJKQZ010000086.1 GCA_905202115.1 uncultured Prevotellaceae bacterium
AGACATATTTTCGATTATCTCCCTTGTATTTTCAATTATCTGCGGGAAGTTTTTTTTACTGTACAAAAAAATATTTTTTTTGTTTGCGGGATTTTTATTTTGCAGGCAACAAAAAAACGCGCGAACCGGTTCGCGCGTTTTTCTGTAAGTATGTTCACTGTTTACTCTTCGTCCTCGTCTTCATCCTCTACAGAGAATTTGAAAATGCAATGGCTCTTGTAGGTTTCTCCCGGCTTGAGCAGTGCGGTAGGCCACTGGGGCTTGTTGGGCGTGTCGGGATAGTGCTGTGTCTCGAGGCATACAGCCGCGTGTTTTTCGTATGTCTGATTGTTTTTGCCGGTTATGCTTCCGTCGAGGAAGTTGCCGGAATAAACCTGAATGCCGGGTTCGTTGGTGTAAACCTCGAGCTTGATTCCGGTGAGCGGGCTCACTACGCTTGCAGCAACTGTCTTGTCATCGCCCTGGCCGTCCTTGTAGGTGTTGAGGCACCAGTTGTGGTCGAAGCCTTTGCCGTTCTTTATCTGCTCGTTGTCGAAGTTCTCGATGTCCTTTTCAAGCGCTGTGGGAGTGCGGAAATCGAACGGAGTTCCCTCTACGGGAGCGATTTCGCCTGTTGTCATGAACGTAGAGTCGATAGGCGTGTTGTTGTCTGCGTTTACGTAAAGTATGCAGTTGGTTATGGGTTTGCTCGGGTCGCCGTTGAGGTTGAAATACGAGTGGTTTGTCATGTTGATGACGGTTTCCTTGTCGGTTGTTGCTTCATAGTCTATGTCGATACTGTTGTCCGAGAGCAGGCGGTAGGTAACGTTAGCCTTTACCGTGCCGGGGAAGTTCATTTCGCCGTCGGGCGAGGTGAGCGAAAGCGCGAGCGTGGTGTCGTTTTCCTGTGTAGCCTCGTAAATGCTGTATTGCCAGCCTTTGGGGCCGCCGTGCAGGCAGTGCTTGCCGTTGTTCTGCGGCAACTGTATGGTTTCGCCTTCTATTGTTATCTGTCCCTGGTTTATTCTGTTGGCGTAGCGGCCAATGAGAGCGCCGAAATCGCTCGGTGTGTGCTCTGCGTCGGCATAGTTGTGAATGTTGTCGAAGCCCAGAACCACATCCTGCATTTTTCCGTCTCTGTCGGGCACCATTATCGATACGATGCGGCCTCCCAGGTTGGTTATGCAGACCTCCATTCCGTTTGCGTTCTTCAGCGTGTAGAGCGCGGTTTTCTTTCCGTCGATTGTCGAGTCGAACTTTGCGGGGTCGAGGCCCGAGAGGGTGAGGTTCGACTTGCCGTTTTCCGAACAGCTGCTCATGAACATTGTCATTGCGCATGCTCCAAGCATTAAAAAGCTTTTCAGGTGTTTCATAATGTAATTTGTTTTGTTGTATGTTTGTTTAGTTTGCTTTTCGGTAGTAAAAGTTCTGTATCAGGAACTTCTTTCATCTTATTATAACGTTGCTGCAGTTGTTTTGTTTTACGAAATTGTCGTTATTTATCCGATTGTTCTCTATTCTCACGTCTCGGGCGTCGTTGAGCATTATCGCCGTAGGCTTGTCGGTAACGAAAATGTTGTTTCTGATGATTATGTTGTGGTTTGCCTGCGGCGGCGTCTCCAATGCTTCCGTGCTTGTGAGTATGCACGACGGGTCGCTGTCGGGAAGGTCGCGCGAACAGTTGTAGATGTAGTTGTCTTCGATGATTATGTCGTGCACGGGGCCCGCTTCGCGCCAGCTCAGCTCGCCGCCGAGCTTTATGGCAGTCATCGTGCTGTTCGTTATGGTGTTTCTTGCAATATAGGCGTTAGGTGTCTTTATAAGAAAAGCCCTTGCAAAATGCGAATTTACCGTGTTTCCGGTTATTATGGCCTTAGGAACGCGCGATATGTTGGTCATGTAACACTCTTCGGGGTTTTCAATCGAGAGCGGCTGCGTGAACGTAACCACCACTTTCCACTCGGCGTGTGAGGTGTCGGCTTTGGCTACGACATACCGCCCCATTTCTTTCATGTTTCGCCTGTTTACCGCAATCATCGTGTCGCCGCGCAAGGGATAGTCGAGCGAAAGTGCGTGCAGGTCGGCTCCTTCTATGCGTAGCTCGGCGCTTTTTTCGCTTTGCGGGTATACGCAATAATAATAGTTGTGTATGTTGGTGCAGTCGTCCCCGTTGCCGCGGAAAGTACAGTTGCGTATCGTTATCGTTCCGGAGCACGAGGTGAAGTGCGTGGCGTCTGTGTTTGTGGAGCAGTACTTGCCTGGTTCGGGCACCACTTGCAGACCGTCTATGAGTATGTTTTCCGATAAATGTCCAACGATACCCATGCCGGGGTGGCTCAGAATCTTGACGCCCTCTATCGTGATGTCTCGAGCTTCCTTTATGAAAATTGCGGCGCGGTAGTGCCCGCCGTGTCTGAGCACCGCAAAATCTCCTACAGCAGGATTTCCCGACGACTTCACGCGCATGATGTCGCGCGACAGCATTGTCATTCCGCCTGTATTAGTGCTGTACAGACATTGCCGCCTTGTGTCGTATAAATACATTCGTCCTGTCACGATACTGTCCAAGTATATGCATTTGGGGTCAAGACGAACGTCGAAGTATTCCGGTCCGGAGGCTATGATTCTGCCGTTTGTTGCCGGCGGACGGCTGTATGTTACGGCCAGACCGCGTATCTTTACATTCTGTGCCCGTTCGAGTGTGATTACTTCATACCAGCCGTGCATTCTGAGCGTCGCTCCTTCAGCCTCGACATTGATATTCTTGCAGCCTGTCAGGTCCAGACCTTTTACATATTCTCCGTCGTGACGGAAAAGGCGGTGCTGCGCGTCGAGCGGTCCGCGTCCGTAGGCACCGCTTATGGCTTCGCGCTCTATGCGTTGCGCCGTGGTGTCGGCATAGTCGTAAACGCCGGGGGCTATAACCAATGTGGTTCCTGCGTGCTCGCGGCAATATTTTGCGGCTTGCCTCAAGGCGTCGGCGTCGTTCTTACCGTCGTCGGGTATGGCCCCGAACTGCGCAGCCGTTACGGTGCGCGCATAAGTGTGCGGGATGATTGAAGATAATATTAAGGCTGTTGCTACAGCAAATATTTTCATGGCAGACGGTACGCAGGTTGTAGCGACAAAGATAACGGTTTTTCATTAAATGAGCCGCTATGTCGGAGAGTAGAATAAGCAAAATGTTAATTTGCCTGAAAACGTCCGGCACTTGTCGTTCTTTCTGAAAAGAACCGTATGTGAATTCTTTATATGCTTCCCGCTTGTAATAAAAATTATCTCTGAGATATTTTGAAATATGTCTGAGATAATTCAAAATATGTCAGACATATTTTTTCAGGTGTTTTGAAACGTATTGTTTTCCGGAAACGATTTTATATATTTGCCGAATGTTAAAATAACCTACTCTTAAACTTAATGTACTATATATATGATACGCAAAATCACATTCCTTATGCTTGCGGCTGTGCTGCTCGGCATAGTTGCGGATTCGCACGCGCAGAAGCGCGACAAGTTGTATTCGTGGGAAAAACGCCGCGACATAAAACCCGAATTCACCGATATGGTATTGTGCTACGGCGGCAGTGCCCACCGCACGCCTTTCTGCTGGGACAAGGAGCGCTTTGCTCCTATGGTTACCTATACCGACGAAGCCGGCAAGGAGCATTGGATGTTCGACAGCTTTCTTTTTCTCGAATTCACTCTTAAAGGTGGCGCCGACGGGGCGCAATATTCATACGGAACGGGATATTACGGATTTTCGGCCGGCAAAAAACAGTGGGCGGAGCTTATAGATTACTGGTTTGCCGAAGGCACGGGTTTCGACGCCCTTGAGCAGGCGGTGCGCGAGGCGTCCGGACGTATGGGTAAACCGAAAGCGAAGCGCAAGGTGGTGCTTACCGTTCCCGATCCCATATTATATAAGGTGTATAACGACACTACGTCGACAACAGCCTATTGGGGAGAACTCGACGGCCGCGAAATGGATTTTTCCAAAGCCGAAGACCGTGTGGCTGCGCTCGAATGGTATGTGGATGAGGTTAGAAAACGCTACAACACCAAGCGTTACAAATATATCGAGCTTGCGGGTTTTTATCCCATATCGGAAGAAATCGTCACTCCCGACGAAGGGTGGAATTACGATTTGAAACATTCCGACGAATTCATTTCTCCGCTTGCCGAATATGTTCATAAATACAATTATTGTCTGTGCTGGATTCCTTATAACCGTGCAGCCGGATACCGCAAGGCAAAGAGTATGGGCTTTGACCTGGTTTACATGCAGCCCAACCACTATTGGGACGAAAAAGGCGACAAGCCTATGGAACGTTTCTTTGCCGATATCGAAGAGCACGACCTTGCAATGGAATTCGAGTTCGAGGAAACGTTGCTTACACGCAACGAACGCAGCGACGTGTACCGCCAGCGTTTCTACGACTATATGGAAGGAGCGAAAAAACACGGTGTGTACGGTCGCAAACAGCTCAGCTACTATCAGGGAACGAACGGATTTTACGAGCTTTCCAAATCGTCCGACCCGAAAGACCGCAAATTGTATCACGACTTCTGCCAGTTCGTGATAAACAATCCGCTGCGCAAACAGCACTGACGCTCTTTTATGCGGCCTTGTCACAGTGTGGCAAGGCCGCCGCCGTTAAAGGTCTTAATGACCTTGAAGTTTTTAACGACCCTCGAAACCGCATGGTTTTGCAGACAAAAACGGTCAGCTGGCAAGCGCTTGAAAATCAGCAGGTGTATATATAGCAAAAAATATGTCTGAGATATTTTAAATTATCTCAGACATATTTTGAATTATGTGCCTTGTATTTTCAATTTCCTGCGGGAAGTTTTTTACCGTGTAAGAAAAAAATATTTTTTTTCGGCATTTATTTTTTCGCCTTCAATACAGTCAGCCTTTTTTCCCTGAACTTGCCGAAACAATAAGCCTGCAGCCGGCTGCAACAACAGGAACGCCCCTCCGCACATCGCAAAGGGGCAAAAAAATCGGCACACAGAGATTTGTTTTCTCCGAATGCCTTCGTCGTTTCATAATCTTTAGCACTCCTCCGGGGGCGGCTTGAGGTTCTTTTCCTTGGCGGAGGTTGTTGCCATCCGTTCCGAGCCGCCCCGCGGGAGCTGTGTCTTCATTCTGGTAATAATTCTTCTTTAAGGTTAATGAACATTGCTTCAACAGCACTGTATAAAATCATCTTTTATCCGCTATCGGGCGGTAATGCGCCGGCGGCGACTCCGTCCGTTCCACACAATTGTCAAAAGTTGTGTTATACATTGCAAATAAAGCGAAATTATCCGAAACATCGCCGAATATTCAATAAAATATTCTAAAGATAACTAAACTTTTCATAAAATCAGACGATTTTACTATCATATTGCTACTACGGTTACCGAACCATACCGCTCCGCCGGCGCAAAATCCGCTGCTTGCAGGCGTACATAAAAGAATAAAAATATATATTCGCATAAATAAAAGCCAATTCATAAAAACCATGAGCAACACCACAATAAACCAGCGCGTGGAAATGCTGCGCGCATACATGCAGAGAAACGGACTTTCAGCATTCATTGTTCCCACAACCGACCCGCACATGAGCGAATACACGCCGGCACGCTGGCAGACGCGGGCATGGCTCACCGGCTTCGACGGCTCCGCCGGAACAACCGTGGTAACTGCCGGCGATGCCGCCCTGTGGACCGACTCGCGGTACTTCATAGCCGCAGCGTCCGCACTCGACGGTACGCCGTTCGAGCTCATGAAACAAGGAACCGCCGGCACTCCAAGCATAGGCCAATGGCTCGGCGGCGTGCTCGGCAAGGGAAGCACGGTGGGCGTTGACGGCACTGTAATAACCGGAGCGTTCCGCAACGAGCTGGAGACAGAACTTTCACCGCTCGGCATAAGTGTCGACACGAGCCATGACCCGTTCGATGAAATCTACCCTGACCGCCCCGCATTGCCCACGGGGAAAATAGAAATCCAGCCTATCGAGTATGCCGGCGAAACGTGCGAATCGAAAATGGAGAGAATACTCGCCCTGGCTGCCGAACGGCATTGCAAGTCGGTTGTGGTGAGCGCGCTCGACGACATAGCCTGGACGCTCAACCTGCGCGGCAGTGACGTGGAGTGCAATCCCGTTTTCGTGTCCTATCTTCTGTTGTCGCGCGAGCGGAAAATCCTGTTCATCGACGAGACAAAAATCACGGCCGCGGTAGCAAACCACCTCGCCGAGGCAGGCGTGGAGACAATGCCCTATGGCGCATTCTTCGAGTCGTTCGGCAAGGCATGCGTTCCGCCCGTGCTGCTGAGTGACAAGGCCAACTGTGCGCTGCAAGGCGTTGCCGCCGGAATAGGGTGCGTCGTGGCTCCGTCGCTGCCCGAGAAGATGAAAGCCGTAAAGAACGCAGCCGAAATCGACGGCTTCCGCCGCGCAATGGAACGCGACGGCGTGGCCGTGGTGACGTTTATGAGCCGCATTAGGAAGCTCGTTGCCGAAGGCAGGCTTACCGAAATGGGAGTGGACCGCGAGATGACGGCTCTGCGCGCCGCGCAACCGCTGTTCCGCGGGCTGAGTTTCGCCACCATTGCCGCCTACGGTGCCCACGCCGCCATAGTTCATTACGAAGCCGACGAGAAAAGCGACATACCCCTCGAGTCCCGCGGAATGATTCTCATCGATTCGGGCGCACAGTACCTCGACGGAACTACCGATATCACCCGAACAGTAGCTCTCGGCCCCGTAACCGACGAGGAGAAGCGCGCCTACACCCTGACGCTCAAAGGTCATATAATGCTCTCGCAGTGCGTTTTTCCCGACAAGGCTTCGGGAACGCAGATAGACTGCTGCGCGCGCTACCACATGTGGCAGAATCTTATGAACTACGGCCACGGCACGGGACATGGCGTGGGTTCGTACCTCAATGTGCACGAAGGGCCCCACCAGATACGTATGAATTATATGCCCGAACCGCTTCGTGCCGGAATGACCGTCACCGATGAGCCGGGTATTTACTGCGAGGGGAAATACGGCGTACGAATAGAAAACACGCTGCTCATCGTGCCGGCTGGAGAATCGCAATTCGGCAGCTTTCTCAAATTCGAGCCGCTTACGCTATGCCCTATCGATACCGCGCCCATAGACTGGAGCCTGATCACTCCCGACGAACTGGCATGGCTAAATGACTATCATGCCGAAGTGCGCCGGCGCCTGTCGCCGCTCATTGATAACAAGGAGGTGCTCGCATGGCTCGCCGACAATACCGCCCCGCTCGACGCCGCAGGCCGGCATTGCTGACTGTTTCCGCCGGGCGCCGCGGATTTTTCCGCATACGAAAAAGCGCAAATCCGGCATAAACCGAAAGGTTCTGCAAAAAACCGGCACGGGAGGGTTTTATAAAAAATATGCTTCCTTTGAAAAAAAATATTTTTTTCGTGTGATAAAAAACTTCCCGCAGGAAATTGAAAATACAAGGGAGATAATCGAAAATATGTCTGAGATAATTTAAAATATCTCAGACATATTTTTTGCTACATATACACCTGCTGATTTTCAAGTGCTTGGCCGCTGACCGTTTTTGTCTGCAAAATCTGTCGGCCAGGCGGTGCGGATTTCCAATAAAGCACGCAATCTTTTCCATACTCCCCAAATTGCTGTCTCCAGAGGCATACAAAGGCGTAACAATCCGCCCGACAGCAAAAAAACACATATACTATATATAAAATTGCAAAAATTCAGCTACTTTTGTCCGTTGCTTTTATTCGGAAATAAATGTCAGAAGCAAAACAGTCCTCACGCGTAAGCGTAGACGGCATACTCCGTTCTAAAGCCGGCCGCAAGGCTCGCTATGTACCGCGTTTCCTTGTAAACTGGCTCAAGAAAATAGTACACGAAGAGGAAATAAACGAATATCTTTCGCAGACCGAAGGCCTCACAGGCGTTCCCTGGCTCAAGGAGACAGTGAAATACTTGGATATGGACGTAACGGTAGAGGGCGAAGAGAACTTTCCTCCCGACAGCGACGGACTGCGCTACACATTCGTTTGCAATCATCCGCTCGGAGGCCCCGACGGCATAGCCGTGGGCTGGGAAATAGGGCGTCGCTACGGAGGCAAGGTGAAATACATACTCAACGATATCCTCACCAACCTGCCCGGCCTCGCCCCGTTGTGCATTCCCGTAAACAAGACGGGAGCCCAGAGCCGCCGTTCGCCGCAACTTATCGACGAAGGTTTCAAAAGCAGCGACAATATAGTGATGTTTCCCGCCGGACTGTGCTCGCGGCGCCACAAAGGAGTGATACGCGACCTGCCCTGGACCAAGACATTCATAACGAAAAGCGTGGCGAGCCACCGCGACGTGGTGCCCATGCACTTCAGCGGGCGAAACAGCGACCGCTTTTACCGCATAGCCCGCGCATGCGAGGTGCTGCACTCTCCAGTAAACCTTGCCATGCTCTTCCTGGCCGACGAAACCTATAAAAACAGGCACAAGTCGTTCACACTGAAGATAGGAAAACCCATTTCGTGGCAGACGTTCGACAAATCGCGCACGCCGGCCCAATGGGCAAAATACGTGCAGGATATCTGCTACAGCCTGTAACGCACGCCGGCCCGCGCGGCACAGAAATAAAACCCAACGAAACGCAATCCGTCCCATGCGGCGGAAAACAAAACAGAAAAAGACACACCGACACCAGAATGGAACAGATAATCGCCCCCGTACCACGCGAATTACTGAAAAAGGAACTAACGCCCGACCTGCGTTTGCGCCGCACAAACAAGCGCGACAACGAAATCTATATAGTAACCTATCAAAACGCGCCCAACACCGTGCGCGAGATAGGGCGCCTGCGCGAGATTGCCTTCCGCGCCGCAGGCGGAGGCACGGGGAAAGACTGCGACCTCGACGAGTTCGACACAATGGAGGTGCCTTACAGGCAGCTTATCGTGTGGGATCCCGAGCGCGAAGAGATTCTGGGAGGCTACCGTTACCTGCCGGGCTCGCTTTTCAGCATGGACGACAAGGGACAGCCTATTCTGGCAACGAGCCACATGTTTCATTTCTCGCAGAAGTTCATCGACGAATACATGCGCTCCACCATAGAACTGGGACGCTCGTTCGTGGCTGTGGAATATCAGAGCACACGCCCCGGAAGCCACGGCCTTTTCACGCTCGACAACCTTTGGGACGGGCTCGGCGCGCTTACTTTTCTCGTGCCGGGTACGAAATATTTCTTCGGCAAGATGACTATGTATCCGTCGTTCGACAGACTGGGCCGCGACATGATACTGCATTTCCTCAACAAGCACTTCAACGACAGGGACGGGCTCGTAACTCCGAAAAATCCCATTAGGATAGAGGCCGACACCGATTTCCTCGAAAATCTTTTCAACAAAGAATCGTTCAAGGAAGACTATAGGATTCTGAACACCGAAGTGCGCAAGCTCGGATTCAACATTCCGCCGCTTGTGAACGCCTACATGAGTCTGAGCCCCACGATGCGCATGTTCGGAACGGCCATAAACGACACGTTCGGCAACGTGGAGGAAACGGGAATACTCATTGCCGTCGACGAGATATTCGACGAAAAGCGCATGCGCTACATAAATTCTTTCGTCGAGCAGGAGCCTGGCTCGCTCGAGATACTACGCGACGTTCTAAAAGCTCCCGGAAACAGACGTAGCTGACAGCGGCCCGCCTGAAGCCTACGGAAAAAAGCCCTCTTTCAGTATTCATGATTCCGAATGCCGAAAGAGGGTTTTTGTATGGCAGCACGGCCGCGGCAAGTGTGCAAAAGAAACAATTGTTAACTCTCTTTTGCGTTTCGAAACCCTCGTGTGAAAACCTCTCCCGCAGATAAAAAAAATTATCTCAGAGATAATTCAAAATATGTCTGAGATATT
>CAJKQZ010000087.1 GCA_905202115.1 uncultured Prevotellaceae bacterium
GAGATAATTTGAAATATGTCTGAGATATTTTAAAATACCTCAGACATATTTTTTCAGAGGTGTGGGCGGGTGAGAATTTGTTGCGTGCAGGGCTGGGAAAAATATTTTACAGGGTTTTTCTATTCCGAGGCTGTAATTGCTTTCCACTTTTTCTGTAATGTTTCCTGCAATTGTACTTTGCCCGTTTCCATTTCTTCTTCTGAAGGGTCGTATGGGAGGCGAATTAGTTCGTGACTTTTTACGAAAACACCGTTTTTGTCGAATTCTAATATAAGATAGTCTATGTATCTGTCGCTATCGTTGTCTTTCGGATATTCGCAGCATTTTACGACAAAACAGTAATATGATTTTCCGGTGTTTATGTAATGTCCTGCGTTCCACATGAGGTCTTTCTGAAAGCAATCGCAATCCAATGTGTCGGACGTCATCATATAAATGTCCTGCGTTGAAAGTGTGTTGTCATTGTTGTTGTTTTCGAAGACAGAGTTGTCCACATCAGTTTCTTTCCATTTTTCAAATCGTATCAGGAATTTGCTGAATGTAGGCCTGCCGGCTTTATCGTTATTGTTTCTTAGAATTTCTTTCCACGGTTTTCCCGTAGGTGTGTCCTTTATCATACCGTTTTTATCGACAGAAAATATATGCCTTTCCATATTGAATGTCAAATCACCGTATTCGCGCAGCGGCTTTCCGTCTTTTAATGAGCCGCGCTCTACGATAAGCGCTTTATTGTTGACATCGTATTTCATTATAACCTTGTATGCTTCGCCTTCGTGGGCTACTATCTTGTAGTCGATGAGCTTTCCCTCTGCAGAGTAGGCTATCATAATGAGGTCACGCCCCGTGTTTTCCATAAGATATTTATCGAAAGCGTCATGGTAGTCCCAACAAATCCTTGACATGAAAACCACTACAATATTCCCGTTTAGCATGTATCCGCCGTTTTTCCAATTGATTTCCTTGCATGGGCAGTCGTTCTCGGCAACAGGCAGGAAACAAGAGAATTTGTTATCTGTGTTCTTGCTTTCGTAGCTTCCGAAAGCGGAAATATCGGGAATCGAAACTTCTTTAAGTTCCGATAGAAATGTCGCGAAATCGTTTGCCGGCATTCCGGCTCCTTTGCAGGAAATGAACAGTAAACAATTTACGACGAAAGCAAACGAAAGAATTCTGTATCGTATCATTTTTTTGAGTTTTATGTTTTTCCTGAATATGTTAAGTGTCGTAGGCAAAGATTTTATGCAGGAATTTTTCAAAGTTAATGATTAAAAATTGAACATTGTTATAAAGATGTTTTTTGTTTTGTTCGATTTTATATTGACTTGTGATTGTATAAAGATTGTTCAAGGGGAAAAGAACATTTTTTCCACAGTTCGGGATTGGTTTCCGCATGAAATAAAAATTATCTCAGAGATAATTTAAAATACCTCAGACATATTTTTTCCGTGGTGTGGGCGGGTGAGGATTTGTTGCGTGCAGGGCTGCCGGCTTTGGCCAGGGAGACGTAGGTTTTGCGTTGACTGTAAAAAGAAGCCTCGCAACACTGGAGCGTTGCGAGGCTTCTTTATGTATGAAATGGTGAAATTGTATTATTTCTTTTCGAGGAGCTGATTGAATTCGTCGAGCGTTACGGTTTTGTGCTCGAGCGTGACTTTCTCCTTGTAGGCATCGATCAGTTTGGTATCGATAACGTCGTCGATAAGGCGGTCGAGCTGTTCGCGCTTCTTCAAGGTTTCTTCGGCATACTTTTCAAGCACGTCTTCGGGGAGGTTCATGCCGTATTGCGCGAACTGTTCGCGTGTGGTGCGGCGTGCGGCTTCCTTTATGTCGTCGTTCTCTACTTTTATGTCGGCCTTGACTGCGAGCTGGCTCTTTATTTCCTGCCATGTGAGCTGGCGAACGGCTGCGGGATAGTTGTCGTCGATGAATTTGTCATCCTTTTTGGGATTGTTTTCCTTCATAAGGCGTTTAAGCAGGCGCTCGGAGTATTCTATCTTGCCGGCCTTTTCGAACGCGTAGTCCTGAAGATCCATTATGAACTTGTAGTTGCTGTTCGTAACGTTCGAAGCCTCGATGTTCTTGCGTATTTTATCGCGGAATTCAGCCTCATCCTTAACCTGGTCTTTACCGAAAATGCTGTCGAAGAACTCCTGGTTCATCTCTGCCGGCACGCGGTGGTTGATTTCGGTTATGGTGTATGTGAATTCGCCTGAATGTTTTTCTACTTCTTCGGATTTTATTTTCAGCATTGACGAAACCTGTGCGTCGCCGTCGTACATCTTTGCGGGGGTAACGGTGATTACGTCGCCTTTCTTGGCGTTGTCGAACAGAGCTTTCTGTGCGTCGTCCTTGAGGTAGTCGGGTGAGATGAGAACGTCCTCTACTTTGAGGGCTTCTTCGCCTTCGGCGGGTGTGAGTTCCACGAGGTCGCCTTTCATGTAGTCGCCTTTCTCATAGTTGTCCACCTGCTCGAACTTACCGCGTGCAAGTGCGTATTCCTTTACGCGCTCGTCAACATATTCGTCGGTTATCTGTATGTCGTAGTAGGGAAGTTTGTCGTCGGCCGTGAGTTCTATGTCGAATTTCGGGGCAAGCGCAATGTCGAAAAGGAATTCGAATTCTTCGCCTTTCTCGTAATCCTGCGGCTTTTGGTTCTCGTTCTCGAGAATGTGGCCGAGTATTCCTATTTTATTCTCTTTCAGATAATCTTCTATGCCTTTGCTTACGGTTTTCGAAATTTCTTCGGCCTTAGCGGCGGGACCGTATAGCTTTTTTACTATGTTCAAGGGCACGCAACCGGGGCGGAAGCCGTTCATCTGGGCTTTGCGACGGTAGGCTTTGAGCGATTTTTCCAGCCTCTCATTATAGTCGTCGGCTTTTACGTTTACGGTGAGCAGGGCGCTCACGCTGTCGACGTTTTCTAATTTGATGTCCATCTTGTTTGCTGTATGTTATTGATTTATTATGTTCTTCTGTTTCTGCCGCCGCTTTTTGCCGGCATATTACGGGCGTGGCGACAAACGGTGTGCAAAATTAGCTTTTTCCTTTCATTTAATCGCAATAGTGTGACTTATTTTTCATTATGCGCCTTTGCCGTGTGCGCTTGCAGCTGCTTTGAGGCGATAACGGTTCGGGAGCAAATAAAAAGTACGTCTGAAATATTTTGAAATACCTCAGACGTATTTTTCCGTAGCCGTCACGTTGTGCTTATTTTCCTTTGAGCAGGTCGGGGCGCAGGCGTTTCGTTCGTTCCTGCGACTGCGACATTTCCCATTCCTTTATTTTGGCTTCGTGTCCGCTCAGGAGAATGTCGGGCACCTTCCAGCCTTTGTAGTCGGCCGGTCGGGTGTAAACCGGCGCGGCCAGCAGGTTGTCCTGAAATGAGTCGGAAAGTGCGCTCTGTTCATCGCCGAGCACTCCCGGAACGAGACGCGTAATGGAATCGGCCATGACGGCCGCAGCGAGTTCTCCGCCGGTGAGAACGTAATCGCCTATGCTCACTTCGCGGGTTATGAGGTGTTCTCGAATGCGGTAGTCTATGCCTTTGTAATGCCCGCAGAGTATTATGATGTTCTCAAGCATCGACATCTCGTTAGCCATTTTCTGGTCGAACTGTTCGCCGTCGGGGGTGGTGAAAATCACTTCGTCGTAGTTCCGTTCCTTTTTCAGCGCTGTAATGCAGTCGTCAATGGGCTGGCATTGCATTACCATACCGGCAAAGCCGCCGAACGGGTAGTCGTCCACCCGTCTGTGCTTGTCGTGCGTGTAGTCGCGCAGGTTGTGAACGTGAATATCTACGAGGCCTTTCTTCTGGGCGCGTGCCAGAATGGATACGTTGGTGAATCCTTCGAGCATTTCGGGCAGAACGGTTATTATGTCTATTCGCATACGGAAAAATGTGTTGTACGTGGCAAAGTTAGCGATTATTGTGCGGGCGGGCCTGAACGTTGCCTTGTTTTCTTGCATGCGGCTGCGGCCTGTGTATATAATAAGGTGTATTCGGCGCGGCTTTAGCTGCGTTGTCAACGACCGTTAACGATTTTAAAGTTGTTAACGGTCTTAATCCGATTTGTTTTTGCAGACAAAAACGGTCACCTGGCAAGTATTTGATAATCAGCAGGTGTATATATAGCAAAAAATATGTCTGAGATATTTTAAATTATCTCAGACATATTTTCGATTATCTCCCTTGTATTTTCAATTTGCTGCGGGAAGTTTTTCACCATGTAAAAAAATATTTTTTTTTCGTGAGAGTCTTTTTTTAATTAAAAATATATTTCGGTCTATTTCACGGGGAGCCTTTTGGGTTTGTGCCGGATTCGCTTAAATATGTATCTTTGGTGTCGGCGTGAAAGCACAATGCGCTTTTCCGAGCGGGGAGTGCATGTTTTTCGTGGCCGCATTTGCGGCGGTATATTCCGAAAAGTATAAAGCAACTGAATGATTGTTTGAAATATGAAAATGAAAAACTTTATGTTGACGGCTCTGCTGCTTGCAGTGTGCCTTGCGGTGCATGCCTCGGCAAGGGTTCCGTCGCGTATGGTGCGGCGCGGTGCTACTGCATTGGCGGCGCAGCCTTGCGTGCGGCCTGTTTACGGTATGGGAGAGGACTACACAGCGCCCGACGGCTCATTTGCCACGCACGCCTCGGCAAAGCAGTTTCCCCAGGAGGGAGAAATGCTCTACGATGTGGCCGTCGACGGGAAATATGCAGGACTTTACACCGACAGCAGCCATTGGGGAGGACTGGTGCATTTCGGAAGTTTTGAATTTGCCGACGGCAAGGAAATTACCGTCGATATAAATTATGCGCACGAAATAAAGAGTTTCGAGATTCTTCCCAAAACGCTCAATATTAAAGCCGTGAAGCAGACTTCTCCACGAAGCCTGCGCCTCAAGCTTCGCAAGGCCGACCAGAATATCACGCTCATAGTGAACGGTGAGCCGAAGCGGAATGTCCTGCACCTGTTTGCCGCGAGCATCGACAGGGACGCACCCGAAGTTCCCGCCGGTACGGGATTCCGTCGCTTCGATGAGCGTAAGCTGATATACTTCGGCCCAGGGTATTACGACCTTGAAAAACTTACAGGCAAGGATGAACTTGCCGTTCCCAACGGGTGGCAGGTGTATGTGGCCGCCGGAGCTGTGGTGTACGGGCGTATCAGTGCATGGAAAGTGGGCGAGGGAACAAGTTTGCGCGGCCGCGGAATGATTTACAACGACGTGCACATTCCGAGAATGATTTTCACCGTGACCGAAAGCACAGGAATGCGTGTTGAAAGCCTCGTGTTACATACACATCTCCCGCGTTGCTGGCAGGTGGGCGTAACGCGGAGCAGCGATATCGTTTTCGAAAATGTGAAGATACTTTCAACTCGCTACGCCAGCACCGACGGTCTCGATGTTGTCAATTCGAGCGACTGCCGTTTTGTAAATATGTTTATCCGCGCCAACGATGACGCCGTGGCTGTGAAGGGTTTGCAGAACGGCAAGCCCGAAGATTGCCTGCCAAACAGGAATCTTGTTTTCGAGCAACTGCAACTGTGGAACGACTGCAATAATGCGTTCGGTTTGGGCGCGGAAACGCGGGCTTCGGTTTATGAAAATATACAGTTGCGCAACAGTTGTGTGCTGTTTTCCTACGACGATCCCGACAACCATGAAAAACTCGACGAGCGTGCGGCGCTTACGATATGCTGCCTCGAGGGAACTTTTTTCCGCAACATTCTTTATGAAAATATCGACGTGTATCATTGCGAACGGCTTGTGGCCGAAGGTTTCAAGCCCGATTTCTGGTTCGGCTCGATACAGGGAAACCAGACCACGGCCGGCGGAATAGATGGCGTTATATTCCGCAATGTGCGTTCGTTTACCTCGAGCGGCAGCAGCATAGCCAATCAGATTCATTTGTATGGTTGGCGGCAGGACGGTACTCCTGACAAATACGTTGAAAATGTGACTTTCGAAAACCTGCGTATAGAAGGGCGAAAGGTGAAAAGTGCGGGCGATAGACACTTTCTCGTCGACAGTATGGTGAAAGGTCTTGTTTTCAGATAGTTTCTCTCGCTCTGCGCTTTTGTGTGCCTCATTCTGAATGGGCAGTGCTTTTCCGGCGGAGTTTACAGACAAAAACGGTCACCTACTAAGTGATTGTAAATCACTACGTGTATATATGGCGAAAAATATGTCTGAGATATTTTAAAATATCTCAGACATATTTTCTATTATCTCCCTTGTATTTTGAATTATCTGCGGGAAGTTTTTTACCATGTAAAAAAATATTTTTTTTCGTTCGGGATAGATTTTTTTGTTTCCGTTGCCTTGCGCATTATTTGCAGAATACAGGAGGCGGTTCGGCATAGTTCAATGGGAAAATTCCATTTTTCCATTTGCTTCTGCTCTCACCTTTCGCTATATTTGCTACGCAATACACAATACGATGAACGAAGAGCAGAGAATAATGCAGCTGCGTGAGCTCCTGCACCGCTACAATCATGAATATTACGTCATGAACGCTCCTACGGTGAGCGACCGTGAGTTCGACGACCTGATGCATGAGCTTATCGACCTGGAGAACCGTAATCCGGAGTTTTTCGATGAAAATTCGCCCACACAGCGCGTGGGCAGCGACCTTAACCACGAGTTTGTGCAGGTGGCGCACCGCTATCCCATGCTTTCGCTCGCCAATACTTACAACCGCGAGGAGGTGGAGGCGTTTTACCGGCGTGTAGAGGCGGGGCTTGGAGGGCGCAGATTCGACATCTGCTGCGAATTGAAGTTCGACGGACTTTCTATTTCGCTCACCTATGAGCACGGAAACCTTGTGCGCGCCGTCACCCGCGGCGACGGAGAAAAAGGCGACGACGTGACCGCGAACGTAAGGACTATACGGGCCATTCCGCTCAAACTCAGCGGCGGAGACTACCCCGACGAGTTCGAGATACGGGGCGAGATATTGATGCCCTGGGAGAGCTTCGAGCGTCTCAACGCGGAGCGGGAAGCTAAAGAGGAACCGCTGTTCGCCAATCCGAGGAACGCTGCTTCGGGAACGCTGAAGAGCAAGAATTCGGCCGTGGTGGCAGAGCGCAAACTCGACGCATATTTATATTATATGCTCGGCGCTGAACTTCCGTCGGACAACCATTATGACAATCTGCGGAAAGCCTCTGAATGGGGCTTCAAGGTTTCGCCGGCAATGCGGGTGGTGTCGTCGCTCGACGAGGTTTACGAATTTATAGACCATTGGGACGAGGCGCGCCGCGCACTTCCGGTGGCAACCGACGGAATAGTGCTTAAAGTAAACTCGCTCGCGCAGCAGCAGGAACTGGGATACACGTCGAAAACTCCCCGCTGGGCCATAGCATATAAGTTCCAGGCCGAACGGGCGGCCACCACGCTGGAGGAAGTTACCTTCCAGGTGGGCCGAACGGGCGCTGTTACTCCCGTTGCAAACATGAAACCTGTGCTCCTGGCCGGAACAATGGTGAAACGTGCCTCACTGCACAACGAAGATATGATAAAGAAGCTCGGGCTTCACATAGGCGATATCGTTTATGTGGAGAAAGCCGGCGAAATAATCCCTCAGATAGTCGGCGTTGAGCCGAATGGCGGCGAAAGCAGGGGAGAGGCGGTGGAATTCATCAGCCGTTGCCCCGAATGCGGCGCACCTCTTGTGCGCTATGAAGGAGAAGCTGCTTATTATTGCACTAACGCCACATCGTGTCCGCCCCAGATAAAGGGACGCATAGAACATTTCATAAGCCACGACGCTATGAATATAGATTCGTTGGGGCCTGAAACCGTCGACGACTATTATGAGCGCGGGCTTATACGCGATGCGGCCGATCTTTACCGACTTACGGTGAGCGACATCAACGGTTACGGCGGCACCCGCGAACGTTCGGCCAAGAAAGTGATAAAAGGAATCGACGACAGCAGAAACATACCGTTCGACAGGGTACTTTATGCTCTCGGCATAAGATTCGTGGGTAAGGTTGTGGCCCGCACTGTGGCCCGCAGCCTGCGTTCGGTCGACGCAATTGCGGAAGCTACCGTCGAGGAGCTTTCTGCCGTCGACGGAGTGGGGGAAATAATAGCGCAGAGCATTCACCGCTATTTCCGCGACGAGAAAAACAGAGAGTTTGTGGAGCGTTTGCGCGCCGCCGGACTGAAAATGGAAATGGAAGAGCGCGACGCGCCTGTTTCGGACGCTCTTGCTGGCAAGGCTATAGTAATAAGCGGCGTGTTTTCCCAGCATTCGCGCGAGGAATACAAGAGTATTATCGAGCGCCACGGAGGTCGTAACGCCGGCAGCATATCTTCGAAGACTTCGTTCGTACTTGCAGGCGAAAACATGGGGCCCTCGAAACTGGAGAAGGCTCGCAAGCTCGGCGTTCCCGTGGTTTCGGAGCAGGAGTTCCTCGAAATGATTGCCGCCGACTGACATAAAATCGCCGGCGGCCTTAGAAGTGTGTGCCGTGCCGCGGAAAACAGGAAATATTTCCATTGAAAACATCTCTTTTATTGCATAATGAAAGCGTATGAGAGATTTTATTGGATAAAATTTGTAATTTTGCGGCTAAACATGTCACATATACGCAGGCAATGCGGCGCAGATTGCGTTCGGCTTTCATAAAAAACCGTTTGTGAGCCGGTTTGTGCCTGCCATAATCCGAAATATTGAAATTATTATGACTGTAAATCCTTTTCGCGGCCTCGGAATTGCTCTTGTAACTCCTTTCTCCGAGGACGGCTCGGTTGATTTCGCTGCGCTTGTGCGCCTGGTCGATTATCAGATTGAGAATGGGGTGGATTTCGTCTGTGTTCTCGGAACTACAGGCGAGACTCCGTGTCTCACATCCGAAGAATGCGAAAAGATAAAGCGCACGGTGGTCGACACGGTGAAAGGAAGAGTGCCGGTATTGCTCGGAATGAGCGACAACTGCACCGCAAGGCTTACGGCCTCCGTGAAAAATGCAGATTTCTCCGGTATAGACGGAATCCTGTCGTCGGCGCCGTCCTACAACAAGCCTGTGCAGGAGGGGGTATACCGGCATTTGCGCGCGTTGTCGGAAGTGTCGCCCTTGCCGATAGTTCTGTACAACATTCCGGGGCGCACTGGAGTGAATATCTCGGCCGAAACCACGCTGCGTTTGGCCGAAGATTGCGACAACATCGTGGCGGTGAAAGAGGCTTCGGGAAATATAACGCAGATTGCCGATATTCTCCAGGCCAAGCCGCAGGATTTCGATGTGCTCAGTGGCGACGACGCCATAACGTTCGAAATGCTCGGCCTCGGAGCCGTGGGAGTGATTTCGGTTATAGGAAACGCTTATCCCGCATTGTTTTCCAGAATGATAAACTGCCACAATGCGGGTAACGAAAGCGAGGCGCTCGCCATTCACCGCAGCATGAACGAGTTGTACAAGCTCATGTCGGTAGACGGCAACCCCGCCGGAGTGAAGTCGCTCCTTGCTTTGCAGGGAAAGATAGACAATGTGCTGCGCTTGCCGCTCGTGCCGGCTTCGCAGTCCACGCAGGACGCTTTGAAGAAGGTTATTGCCGAGTTGGGGTAACGATTCGCAGAAAAATACAAAGCCGCAGAAACAGCAATGTCGTTCTGCGGCTTTTTTGTTTCCTTTGCAATGGTAATGTTTCCGGAGCTCGTTCTTTTTTTCAGGCAATCCGGTGTTGATATGGCTTTTTTCGGAGGATTTTGCAGACAAAAACGGTCAGCCAGCAAGTAATTGAGAATCAACGGGTGTATATATAGCAAAAAATATGTCTGAGATATTTTGAATTATCTC
>CAJKQZ010000088.1 GCA_905202115.1 uncultured Prevotellaceae bacterium
AATATCTCAGACATATTTTTTGCTATATATACATGTGCTGATTTTCAAGTGCTTGACAGGTGACCGTTTTTGTCTGCAAAATCCTATGGTAAAGTACAGCGGATTTAGTGGAAATCCGTAGCGCTTTCTGTTTTCGGAAAAAGAACTCACGCAAGAAAAATAAATACCGCCTTTAATGAATATATTTTCATTTTTTCTGTATATAAGGATTTTTCTCACAACTAACACTTTAATATTCTTTTAATTTCATACTTTTGTTATTGTTTAATATAAATTCAATACCTACATGAGAACGAAACTTCTTTTAACCTGTTTATTTTTAATCACTTTAATACCAATAAGCCGTGCACAGAACATCGACACGGAAAAATCTTATGAAATACAGACGGTGAACGGCCTTGTGCTCGATAACCTCGGAAGCCTCTACAACGATGCAGGAATAATGCTTTCGAAGCGCAATGTCGGCAATACGAGCCAGGTATGGAAATTGATAAGAGTTGGAGAAAATGTTTATAATATCATAAACGCAAGTTCGCAGCTCTCACTGGATAACGGTAACAGCAGTGAAATGCGCACCGTTATTCTATGGAATACATCGAACGAAAATCCCAATCAGCTTTGGGAAGCCAAACGTTTGCCAAACGGCAGATACACATTCACCTGCAAGGCAAGCGGCATGAACCTCGGCCTGCGCGACACGGAGCAGTTCGGCACACCTGTATGGCAGGTTGCGGCCGACGAATCCAAAGAAACACAGCAATGGGTACTTGTTAAATCGAACGTAAAAATAGAAAATGTAATAGTACCTAAGACTTCGAGCAAAAACGATTGGGAAAATTCGCACATTTTCGCAATTAACAAAGAAAAAGGACACTCCACATACATTCCTTTCGCCAATGCCGACGAAATGAAAAGCGATCCTGCTTACCGCAAACCCTGGCTACGCACAAAATCGAGCCGTTACATGTTGCTGAACGGCAAATGGAAATTCCATTGGGCCAAACAGCCGGAAGACCGTCCCTTAAACTTCTTTAAAAGTAACTATAACGTGTCGGAATGGGACGAAATCGATGTACCTTCGAACTGGGAAATGAAAGGATACGGCACACCGATATATACGAATGTGACTTATCCGTTTCTCAACAACCCTCCTTTCATTCAGCCGCAACGGGGATATACCGTTATCGACGAACCTAACGCCGTAGGTTCCTATCGTCGTGAATTTATATTGCCCGACAGTTGGAAAGACAAGCAGATTTACATTCATTTCGACGGAGTTTACAGCGCCATGTACGTATGGGTGAACGGCAAAAAGGTAGGTTATAGCCAGGGAGCCAACAACGACGCGCAATTCGACATCACCAAATATGTAAGCAAAGGAAAGAACAATGTTTCCGTGGAGGTTTACCGCTGGTCGGACGGAAGCTACCTCGAAGACCAGGACATGTTTCGTCTCAGCGGCATACATCGCGATGTATATCTCGTAGCCGCACCGAAAACACACCTGCGCGACATGTATCTTACTTCGGAATTCAACGGCGATCTCTCACAGGCGACGCTGAATGTGAGAACAAACATAAAGAATGACGGGAAATCGGCTGCAAACGCTTCTGTGCGCCTGACTCTCCTCGACGCAGAGGGAAAAGAAGTAGGCAAGGCCAATATTCCTGTCGCAAAGATTGCAGCCGGAAAAGAGAGCATAGGCAATGCAAAGATAACCTTGAACAACGCAAACTTGTGGAGTGCGGAAAAACCTTACCTTTATACTTTGAATTTCGAGTTGCTTGACGCAAACGGAAACGTCTTGGAGGCCACGACACAGCAACACGGTTTCAGAAAGATTGAATTGCGCAAAAACAAACTCTACGTCAACGGCATTCTTACTTATGTCAAAGGTGCCGACCGCCACGACATACATCCAAAGTATGGAAAAGCGATTCCCGTAGAGTCGATGATTGAAGACATATTGCTTTTCAAGCGCCACAACATGAATATCGTCCGCACGAGCCACTATCCCAACGATCCGAAGATGTATGCGCTTTACGATTACTACGGCCTGTACGTAATGGACGAGGCTGACCAGGAATGCCACGGCAACCATTCTATAACGAAGAATGCGGAGTGGACCGATGCATACGTCGACCGCGCTGTCAGAATGGTGGAACGCGACAAGAACCACCCGTCGGTTATATTCTGGTCAATGGGCAACGAGTCGGGCGGCGGAATAAACATCGTTGCCGAGCGCGACGCTGTTAAAGCCCTCGACAACCGCCTTATACACTACGAAGGGCAAAATGAAGTAGCCGATATGGATTCCCGCATGTATCCTTCAATCAACGACATGAAGCAAACTGACCGTAACGGAGCGCAGAAGCCGTTTTTCCTCTGCGAGTATGCACATGCAATGGGTAATTCAGTAGGAAATCTCCGCGAATATTGGGATTACATAGAGAACCACTCAGAGCGCATGATAGGAGGTTGTATCTGGGATTTCGTAGACCAGGCCATAAACAAGCAGGGCGAGCCTGAAGACCACCTTTATTTCGGCGGCAGTTTCGGTGACAATCCCAACGACGCGGATTTCTGCTGCAACGGACTCACTACGGCTGACAGGCGTATTACCCCGAAACTTCTTGAAGTCAAGAAAATTTACCAATATGTCAAGATGTTCTACGACGCAGCTGCACACAGGCTAACGCTTGGAAACCGTTATACATCCTACAACCTTGACGAATTCGAACTTAAATACACCGTTCTGAAAGACGGCGTTGTCATAAAAGAGGGGCGTTCCGACATTCTCTCAACCAAGCCGTGGGAATCGGCAAACATCACGCTTCCGCTTACAGACGTATCCGCCGACAATAATGCCGAATACTTCTTGAACGTCGAACTGAGCCTCAAAAAAGATGAACTATGGGCAAAAGCAGGTTATGTGATAGCTTCGGATCAGTTCGCCCTCAATGAAATTGACAAGGAACTCGCCAAAGTTGATAATGACAAGGCCGAAGCGCTGAAAGTATACGAGGAAAGAGACGGACGCCTGTATATCGGCAACGGAAAGTTCACAGTTTCGTTCGACAACAAGAGCGGACGCATGATTTCGTTACGATATAACGGCTACGAAATTCTTCATCGCCAGCAAGGTCCCGAATATAACTGGTACCGTTCCATTAGCAACGACGTGCGAGAATGGCAAAACACCGACATTGTGCTGAAAAGCATTAAACGTTCGTTGTCGAAAGATAAAAAGACTTGTACTGTCACTACCGAACTTGAAGCAAATGTAGGCCGGACTGTTGTTCCACACACAATAGAATATAATATAAATGCCAACGGAAGTATCGACATCAGCACGGACTTTAAAACAACGAAAGACTTCCACCTGCCTCGCCTTGCGTTGCAGACAATGCTCAACCCTGCGCTTGAAAACATAGAGTGGTACGGGCGCGGCCCGATAGAAAACTACCGAGACCGCAATGATGCCGCATTCGTAGGTTTGTACAAATCGACAGTCAGTGACATGCGCGAGTATTATGTAAGGGCGCAATCTATGGGAGAACGTACCGATACACGTTGGCTCAGACTCACAGACCATAAAGGAACGGGTATTATGATTACGGCAGAGTACACATTTGATTTCTCTGTTCTGCATTACACTGATCGCGAGCTGTGGAACATCAAATACGGGCACGACCTCGACAATATACGCCGCAATGAAATAGTTTTGAATCTCGACTGTATTCAGCGTGGAATAGGTAATGGTAGTTGCGGCCCGCAGCCTCTTGCAGAATACGAGATAAAAAATGACACCACATATTCATATAAATTCCGCATAGAATCTATCGACAAATAGACAGATATAAATATTCCGATTAATTTATGCTTGCCGCAGGAACGTAATCCGTTTCCTGCGGCAAGTCATTTAATGTGAGTTCGATATAAACTAAAAACAAGCTCGGTAAAAAATGAGTGGACTAATAATTTTTTTGAGGCTCAGACTTCCGAAAAAAAAAATTATACTGTAAAAAACTTCCCGCAGTAAATTGAAAATACAAGGGAGATAATCGAAAATATGTCTGAGATAATTAAAAATATCTCAGACATATTTTTTACTATATATACACCTGCTGATTTCCAAATACTTGGCGGGTGACCGTTTTTGTCTGTAAAACTTTACGAAATGGCACTGAGGATTTTTTGCGGAGCTTGTTTTTCGACGCGGAGAATAATCATTTTTATATCGAACTCGCTTTATTTAAACTGCGAGGTATGTAGGGTAGTAGAGTACACTGTTGTAATAAAGAAAGTTTGTTGATAAAGAATCTTTCTTTTAGAATGGTGAAAATATATAGTTCCTTTCTATTTATTTTCTATTGTCCCGTATAAAATAAAAGTTTGACAGATTCTTAAAAATTAGAATTTACGACATATCATTTGTGCATAATCCGAACTTAATTGCATTTTGTCGCCATCGAGTTTGTCAATGTGAAATATTGCGGTTATTCCATTTATACCAAGACATTGCAGTGATTTTGTTGTGGAATCGGTAAGCAGAATATCATCGACAAAATTGTCAGACTCGTTTTCGCCGATATGGTTTTCGTGAAAATAAAAATTATAGAATCTTATGGTAGAACCGCTATACTTGAATCTTGAATATACAATAGCCGGAAGATTGTCGTTGCTAAGATTACCTGTTCGGAATTGTGCGAGTTTCAGTTGGAAACTCAGGAATACTTTTTCAGATTTCAGGTTTACGATAGAATCATACTCTGCGCCGTGTGCATAATTAACAGACATAATCTGCCACATTCCATCTAATTTTCCGTTTTCGGGCAGTTTGTCGCACGAAGCAACCAAAAAGATTATCAACAAAGTGCTTATTATATGTATTATCCGCATTTCTATTATTTGAGTCTTGACATTTTTCTAAAATGAAAACAAGCCGCTTTTTCGTATGGCTATTTGAAATCCGGTATTGTTGCCGGTAGCAGAACCGCGATCGAGTGCAAATGCAGCCATTGCGCTCCACCCATTGGTTTTCAATCTTCCTATGTTTCGGGGAGAATATGTGAGTTCGCAAAGAAACGACCGCTGATATTTTTTGTCATCATAAGGATTTTTATATGTTCCGAGTTGTTGTGAATATGTGAACAACACTTTATAATGCAGACTATTTATAGGATTTCCGCATAAACCTATATGGTGTGCAGAGAAACGGTTTCCCAAAAAAGTCAACATACCATTCGAATTGTATATAGGTGAGATGTACAGTGGGTTACCTATTGCTTCTCCCCAATGTTGCCAGCCTGAATAAAGTCCATGGTTGTAGTAGTTGTCTGTGGCACTTATCTGATCTTTTATACCTTGTGTCTGGTCATGATAGATAGGTCCGCTCTGGTATTTGGTATATATATACTCGTAAACTAAAGAACTTATAAAACGGTTATAGGGTAATGTAATTTCAGCTCCGTACATACCATCTTTCCAGCCGTATTGCCAAAACATCGCCGAATGATCTTCAAAGAAATGGTCGTAATACAACCTTGCAGCCCAATTGTCTCCTTTATATTTTAGACTGAAAAGCCAGGAACCTACTGTATTGCCTTTTGCGTTCTTATATATTGTTTCACCGTAATCGTAGCCTTTGACGAAAAAAACATCATAAAAATCTTTAAGACCATTGTACATGTTCACGCTATTGCCGTTACCGTCATAATATCGTCCTCCGAATGTGGCAGCCATTTCTACTCCACCTTCAAATACAACAGGGAAAAGTTTTTCGTTCCCTATGCGTACAAATCCTGACTTGCTGTGATAAATTACTTTTTTTGTATAACGGTGTCCTTTAGACGAGAAACTTTCTTGCCAATTTCCATCGGTGGTTATGCCGTAACCGATGTGGCCTCTAAGTGCGAACCATTTACATTTGTTCGAAATAGATATATATTCAGGGAGCTCTATACGAATCTCCGGAATAGGGCGGGCGTTAATGCCGAATGTCTGGCTACCGGAACTCAGTTCATCATTCTTCAAATTAGCATTACGCTCTTTTGCTCCGACAGATAAAAATAATTTCTTGTATCCGAAATCTGCATAGAGCTGCTGAACAATAAAATCGCCGGTATAGTTGTATGCAACTGCCAAATCTGCTCCATAACCGATTTTCCATTTTCTTGTAGAATCGTTTTCGTAATTTCTGAATATACCGGCACGTATATGACCGTTGCTTTCTTTTATTCCTCCGAGACCATATTTATTTGAATTAAGCCATAAAGGCGTATATCTCGAATTGAAGGAAAATGTACCGACGGCTTCAGCTTTATATTCTATGTCTTGTAACAGTCGCCTGGTATTGTCACGAAAATTTATAATAGAATCTTCTGATTCTAAATCAGCAACATCTATAGGAGGGTTCTTAGCTCCTATAGATGTTGTAATAAGAATACATAAAATTGTAATTAATGCTTTTAGTTCATTTTTTCGCACAATTATAGTAGTCTTTACGGTTTTTCTATTTTGCATAACTTACAGAGCGAGTTTCGCGGATGACAGTAATCTTAACTTGTCCTGGATATGTCATCTCATCTTGAATACGTTTTGCAATCTCATTGCTTAGGTTTTCAGTCTGTTTATCATCTATCTTATCAGCTCCGACAATAACGCGTAATTCGCGACCCGCCTGAATAGCATAAGTTTTCGTTACTCCAGGATAGCTCATAGCAATATTTTCCAAATCATTAAGACGCTTTATATATGCTTCAACAACTTCTCTGCGCGCTCCAGGACGTGCGCCGCTTATTGCGTCGCACACCTGGACAATCGGCGATAGGAGAGTATTCATTTCTATTTCATCGTGATGTGCGCCGATTGCGTTGCAGATATCAGATTTCTCTTTGTATTGTTCTGCCAGTTTCGCTCCATAAAGTGCGTGTGGCATTTCGGGTTCTTCGTCGGGCACTTTGCCTATATCGTGCAGAAGACCGGCACGTTTTGCTTTTTTCGGGTTAAGTCCCAATTCAGAAGCCATAATGGAACATAGATTCGCTGTTTCTCTGGCGTGCTGTAAAAGGTTCTGCCCGTAAGATGAGCGATATTTCATCTTTCCGACGAGGCGGACGAGTTCGGGGTGCAAACCGTGAATTCCCAAGTCTATAGTAGTCCGTTTTCCTGTTTCAATTATTTCGTCTTCTACTTGTTTCTTTACTTTGGCAACGACTTCTTCTATACGTGCGGGGTGAATACGACCGTCGGTTATGAGCTGATGAAGCGCAAGGCGGCAGATTTCACGGCGCACAGGGTCGAATGCGGAAATTACAATGGCTTCTGGTGTGTCGTCTACTACAAGTTCAACACCTGTGGCTGCTTCGAGGGCGCGGATGTTTCTTCCTTCGCGGCCGATGATTCTTCCTTTTACTTCGTCGTTGTCGATATGAAAAACTGTTACGCTGTTTTCAATGGCGGTTTCGGTTGCAACGCGTTGTATGGTTTGTATCACGATTTTCTTAGCCTCCTTGTTTGCCGTCATTTTAGCGTCGTCTATAATGTCATTGATATAACTTTGGGCGTCGCTTTTTGCTTCGTCTTTCAATGATTCGATCAAACGCGATTTGGCTTCTTCTGCAGAGAGTCCGCTAAGTTCTTCGAGTTTTTCGCGTTCTTTTAGTGTTGCTTTCTGAAGTTCTTCCCGCTTTTGTTCTATAGCAATTTGTGCTTGTTCCAGACGGTTTTTCAGCTCTTCCTGTTCTGCTTTTTTGCGCGACAGTTCTTCTTGTCTTTGGTTCAGATTTATTTCGCGCTGTTTCAGTTTGTTTTCTACTTGGAAGATGTGTTGGTTACGCTGCTGTATTTCTTTTTCGAGCTCTGCTTTTTTACTTAGAAACGTATCTTTTACTTCAAGCAGTTTCTTTTCTTTTATAACGTCGGCTTCTTTGGCCGCGTCGTTTATAATCTGTTTGTATCTACCGGTTACAATGTAGCGGAAAATTACGTATCCAATGCAGCAACCTGCAATCAAAGCTACAATTATCAGTATAATGTGAATTATGTCCATGTTTCTTTAATGTTTTTATAATGAGTAAATGTTTTTCTTCTTTCTTGTAACAAGGCAAGGCAAACTCAATATAAAGAAGAAAAGAGTAACCAATAAGGGGACGTAAAAGCAAATGCTATTCTGCGGAAAGCGTGGATTCTATTTCGGCAGTGATGTTTTTGATAATGGCTTCGTAAGGTTCTGTATCGTTACGTTTCTCACTGCGTATTAGTTGCACGCTCAGGTCGAGCATAGCCATGAACATATATCTTTCTTCCTCCAGATTAGGAAAATGTTCTTTGTATAAGTTCAGTTTGTCGTTAATCTTGCGTTCTGCGGCGCGATATATTTCTTCTTCGTCGCGACGTATTTTTATAGGATATGTCTGATTGTCTATCCTTAGTTGAATAACGAATTTTTCGCTTACCTCGTTCATCGTTTTGTTTATGTGTCTATACATTCAACAATGCGATGCATTTATCCACTTGGCGGACGAGAGCGTCGAAGCGTTGCTTCGATTTTGCCACGTCTCCTTCGTTTATCTCTATCATCCTGGCGGTTTTGAGGCTTTGATACGATTTTTTCAGGTTTTCTATCTCGTCGCGAAGTTTTTTTATCTCGTTGTCTCTTTTCTCCACGATTTGTGACAGCTCGTTACGCTGGTTGCGAACTTTCTCGTATTCATACATGAGTTGGCGAGCTCTTGTCTGAAAAACCTGCAGGGTATTGTCCGTATTCTCTGCCGCCATATTATGGTTCGACTTGTTGTTCTTCTTGCAAATTTATGAAATGTTTAAATAACTTGCAATAGTGTATTCTTATTTCTTTTTTTCTGTTTCAACATCTTTAGGTTTAGGTTCCTTCTTGGCGAGAATGACGAGATGGTATACATAGTCTGCCATCCACGCTTGCGAGTAACCGAGAGCGTGCTGGTATTTACGAATAGACAGGCATGCGTTTCTGACGCCTTCGTCTTTCCAGTTGTTTTTTGTCATTATGTCGGCAATAGTGCGCTGCGTAAGTGCCTTTATCGTGTTTTTGAATATCGACGGCAGCCGGAATTTCCATTTCATTACGTTACCCATAAGCATAAGCAGATCCTGCGAAAATCCCTGAAAAAGGAAAAGATAGTTGCGCACGTCGTTTATGCTGCGGCAATGTTTCTTTATACTCTGGTCTATTTCCTGGAAAAAAGAATCCTCAAGTTTGTAAAGTTCAGCCAACATTTTGCGGCAGCGGCTTTTTTCGCCGAGCCCTAAACGGTTGTTCAGAGTCGGAACATGAAGCGTTTGTTTGAAGAGCCGAAGGTCAGGCAGCATGGCAAGATTCGTTATCCCGAGGTTTGCCGCCATAGAGGATTGGAAATATACTCTTATAAGGGTCATGAAGTCCTCTATTCCGCCAACGCGATGCCCGTCGGAAGATTCGGTTCCCTTTTTTAATAAATTCGATAATATGCTCATCTTTATTGTTCTATGGTTGTTTTCTTTGATTTATACTGCAAATATACAATAACCGGACGAGAAAAACGAATAAAACAAGGTCTAAAGAATCTGTAACGCTGTATAGTTTTGCGAATTGACAGATTTAAATGTTATGAGTGCGATGTAGATGAAGGTTGCCTTTGCGGAAAATAGCGGGCAAGGGTTTGATAAAAAACGGCCTTGTGCGAAAAAAAGATTTTTTTTTGTACGTGTAAAAAAGTTCCCGCAGGAAATTGAAAATACAAGGGAGATAATTCGAAATATGTCTGAGATAA
>CAJKQZ010000089.1 GCA_905202115.1 uncultured Prevotellaceae bacterium
CTGAGATATTTTAAAATATCTCAGACATATTTTGAATTATCTCCGATGTATTTTTTATTTGGTGCGGGAGGTCGTGCGGCATGCGTGCAACGGTAGTTGCCGTGTGCCGTGCATCGGCGCTTGCGTCTTAGAAGTATTTCGTTTCCTGGCCTGTGAGGTCGCTTATGAGTGTGTTTGCAAGGCCGCTTGCGCCTATGCGGAATAAATCGGCGGTGAGCCATTCGCTGCCGAGCGTTTCCTTTACTATCGAATAGTATCCCACGGCGTCCTCGACGGTCTTCACTCCGCCGGCAATCTTTATGCCTATGTGGTTTCTCGTTTTATCGAAATATTCCTTTATGGCAGTGCACATTACATAGACGGCTGCGGGTGTGGCCCCGACGGAAATCTTGCCGGTGGACGTCTTGATGAAGTCGGCGCCGCAGTACATGGCGAATACGGCCGCTTTCTTTATGTTTGCGGCGGTCTGCAGCGCGCCGGTTTCGAGTATAACCTTGAATTTCTTGCTTTCGCAATAGTTTTTCATCTCGCTGAGTTCGTCGACGATGTATTCGTAGTCGCCGCTGAGGAACTTGCCCACGTGCAGCACGGTGTCTATTTCTTCGGCGCCGTCTCTGAGGGCGAGTGAGGTTTCAACGCATTTTATCTCCGGGCGCATTTGGGCCGAGGGAAAGCCGCCGGCTACGCATGTGACGCTCACTTCGTCTGATTCGAGCGACTGACTTACGAGCGAGGCGTAGTTGGGGTAGGTGCATACGGCGGCAACGTTGGGCAGTTCGGGATAAGCGTCTGAAAAACCGTTCACTTTCTCGACCATTGCAAGAATACTTTCGTCGTTGTCGGTGACTTTCAGCGATGTAAGCTCTACGCTGCCGAGAAGAAAGCGCTTTACTTCGGGAGTGTTGTTCTCGCGGGCATGTTTTTCTATTATGGCGGCCGCTGTGTGGTAGGCCTGCTCGTCGTTTATGTTGGTGTCGTAGGCGGCAAGGGTGTCGTTGATTGCTTTGTAAAGGCTCATCGTTTCGGCTGCGCTGTCGCCTTCGTGATTGTGCCGGCAGTGCCCTCCGCCGTGGCAACAGTGGTGTCCTTCGTGCCCGTCGTGGTCGTGATTGTGGCAGCAGTGTTCGCCTTCATGTCCGTTGTGTTCGCCGTGACAGCAACAATGGTTGTGTTCTTCGGGTGTCATTATCGTAATGTTTTAGTTTTTAAGTTTTTTGTTGTTTATGTGGCGGGTTGAATCGCGTCTGGTTTTTTTCTCGATGTTCTTTCTCATGGCTTCGTCGAGGTTTACTCCGGTTTGGTTGGCTATGCAGGTGAGCACCCAGAGCACATCGGCTATTTCGTCCGACAGGTCGTGTTTTTCGTCTGCCTTGAACGACTGGTCGCCATAGGTGCGTGCCATTATCCGTGCCATTTCGCCCACTTCTTCGGTGAGGCAGGCCATGTTGGTGAGTTCGCTGAAATATCTTACACCATAGATTTTTATCCAGTTGTCTACCTGTTCCTGCAAGTCGTTGAGTGTCATGATTATTCTTTGTTTTTTGTGTCCATGCAGATTGTTACGGGGCCGTCGTTCACGAGGTTTACTTTCATGTCGGCGCCGAACTCGCCGGTTCCTACCGGCTTTCCGAGAGCGGTTTCCATTGCCGTGCAGAACTGTTCGTACAGGGGAATGGAAATCTCGTGGGCGGCGGCGCGGATGTATGACGGGCGATTGCCTTTCTTGTATGACGCCATGAGGGTGAACTGGCTTACAATCAGCACGTCGCCGCCAATGTCCTCGACCGAAAGGTTCATCACTCCGTGCTCGTCGTCGAAAATGCGCAGACCGCATATTTTTCTTACGAGCCAGGCAATATCGTCTCCGCCGTCGCTCGCTTCCACTCCGAGGAGTATGAGCAGGCCGCGGTTTATGGCGCTTTTCGTTTTGCCTTCGATAGTTACGCTCGCGTTGAGTACTCTTTGTATGACTGTTCTCATTTGTTTATGGCGTGTGTCGGGATGAATTGCAAATTTACTTATTTCCTGCAATATTTTCCTGCTTTTCGGAGCAGGGGAGAGCGGAATGTGTTTTTATGCTCCCGCTTGTAAAAAAAATTATCTCAGAGATAATTCAAAATATGTCAGAGATAATTTGAAATATCTCAGACATATTTTTTGCAGTTTTTAGGAGCGCTGAAAATCAGAGCTTTATAAATGTCTGTTTTTGTCTTCATTTTCGTCGTGCAACTGACGGTACAGATTTTCTCCGCGCGCGTTGCCTATAATGCTCTGAAGCTGTTGCAAAGTGGCCTCGCGTATTCGTTTTATGCTGCCTAACTCGCGGAGTAACAGCGTTTTGGTTTTCTCGCCTACGCCTTTTATGCTGTCGAGCTGCGACGATAGCTGGCGTTTGCTGCGTTTGTCGCGGTGGAATGTGATAGCAAAACGGTGCACCTCGTCCTGCATTTGCGTGAGCGTCTTGAAAAGCACGCTTTCCTGCTTGAGCCCGATTACTGCCGGCGGAAAGCCGTAGAGAAGTTCGTGGGTGCGGTGTCGGTTGTCTTTGGCAAGGCCGGCGATAGGTATGTCGAGGTGAAGCACGTCTTCGGTTATCTGCCGCACAACTTCCATTTGCCCCTTGCCGCCGTCGGTTATTATAAGGTCGGGCAGGGGAAGGTGCTCTTCTATGGCGCGCGAGTAGCGCCGGAAAACCACTTCTTTCATCGAGGCGTAGTCATCGGGACCGGAAACGCTGCGGATGTTGTACTTTCTGTACTCTTTCTTTGCCGGTTTCAGCTTTTCGAACACCACGCAGGCGGCAACGGCGTCGCTGCCGCTTATGTTGGAGTTGTCGAAAAGCTCTATGCGCAAGGGAGGTTTGGGAAGTTTCAGCTGGTTCTGGATTTCCTTCATCAAACGCATGTTTTTCTGCTCCGGATTGAGCTTTTCGGCCTGTTTCATGCGGTCGAAGCGGTATTCTTTCACGTTTAACAGCGAGAGTTTCAGCAGCTTGTAGCGGTCGCCCCGCTGCGGAACGGTGAAAGTTACGTTTTCCATTTCGTAATCAATGGCAAACGGTACGATTATCTCTCTTGCTCGGCTGCCGTAACGGTTGCGCATTTCGGTTATACCCAATGTCAGCAGTTCCTGGTCGGTTTCGTTAAGGCGTTTCTTGTATTCGAAAGTGAATGCCTGGTTTATCATTCCTTTCGTTACGTGCATGTAGTTTACAAAAGCTGAGTTTTCATCGCTTTCTATCGAGAAAACATCGACATTGTTCACTATGTTCGACACCACTTCGCTCTTGGCGCAGTAATTTTCGAGCAGGTCGTATTTCTGTTTCAGAACCTGCGCCTCCTCGAAGCGCAGTTCTTCGGCCAGTTTCATCATATCGGAGCGCAGCTGTCGTTCGAGTTCTTTAGTGTTGCCGCGCAGAATTTCTCGCGCAGCGTCTATCTGTTTCATATATTCCTCGCGCGATTGTTTACCGGTGCACGGAGCCGCACAATTATGGATATGATATTCGAGACACTCTTTGTATCTTCCGCAACGTACGCCTTCGCAGGTCATGCTAATGTGGCAGGGGCGGGGATGCGCCACATTTTTTATAATGTCGAGCAGGGCATACATAGTTGGTACGTGGCTGTACGGACCGAAATACTCCCAGCCGTTGCGAATGCGGCGGCGCGTTTTGAAAATGCGCGGAAAATCCTCGTTTGTTATGCAAATCGACGGATAAGTCTTGTCGTCTTTCAGCAGAACATTGTAGTGCGGCTTGTAGCGTTTGATGAGGTTGTTTTCGAGAAGCAGCGCATCTTCCTCGCTGTTTACGACGATATATTTTATATCGCGTATTTTGCTCACGAGTACGCGCGTTTTAATGCTTTGCTGCTCGCGTATGAAATATGAACTGACTCTTCGTTTAAGTTTCTTGGCTTTGCCTACGTATATTACCTCTCCGTTTTCATTAAGATACTGATAACAGCCGGGAAGCTCGGGAAGGTTGTTTACTATTCCCTTCAGATATTCCTGGAGTTTTGCGTTTTCTTCTTTTGTCATGGCTGTTCAGTTTGTTTGTGTGCGGAATTTTCTTTTCGGCTTTCAGTTTATTGTTCTTCTCTGGGAGCCCGGAAAATTATCTCTGAGGTATTTTAAATTATCTCAGACATATTTCAAAATATCTCAGAGATAATTTTTATTTGCTGCGGGAGCGTTTTTATCTGCTGCTGAAGTTTCCGGTTTTTATATAGTCTACGGTTCTCGATATTTAATATGCCACCTTTCTTGTTTAACATGCCATTTTCGTTATCCAACATACCGTCTTCGTTGTTCGACATACCGCTTTCCTTATCTAACATACTACCTTCGTAATCCAACATGCTACCTCCATTATTTGATATGGTGTTTCGCACCTGCATTCTTTGTTCGGGAGTTTGCTATGCTGTGCTTTTTCAGACCTTGTTTCTTTTCTGAAAAACGGACAAAATTGCCACCGCTCTCAATAGAGGTTTTCGCTAATACTCAGCGTTTAAATTTTCTTTTTGGAGGTTTTTGTTTCACGTGGAACATGCCCGCTTTTATTGTCGTGCCAGAGGATTGAGAGTAGTGCCTCCTGGCGGCTGCGTTGTGCTTTCCGAAATTCTCCATTTAGGACTTGGAGGAATCAGCGTTTCAGCAGTACTAAAAGAATGCTTATGTCGCTGGGCGAAATTCCGGGAATACGGCTCGCTTCGGCGAGTGTTTCGGGATTTATTCGGGCAAGTTTTTGCCGTGCTTCGATAGAGAGCTGATTTATTTTGGAATAATCGAAATGTCCTTTGATGTTTATATCTTCAAGTCGCAGAACTTTATCTGCAAGTTTGCGTTCGCGCTCGATGTATCCTTTGTATTTTATTTTTACTTCGGCGGCTTCTGTTATTTCCGGATTTATTCCGTTTTCATCGCTTATAAGTTTTTTCAAAGGTTCGATGAAAGCAGAAAGTTTCTCAATTGTTATTTGCGGGCGGTTTATAAGTTCCGATATTTTCTCGGAAAAAATTATCCGTGTCGTGCCCAGTGTTTCGAGAGCGTCGTTTATTTGTTTCGGTTTCGCGTTCGTGTTTTCGCAATATTCTATGATGCGTTTTATTGTTTCTTGTTTCCGTGTGAAAATTCCGTAGCGTTCATCGTCGATGAGTCCTATTTTTCTTGCGCGCGGCGTTAGGCGTTCGTCGGCGTTGTCTTGTCGCAGCAAAATGCGGTACTCGGCGCGCGATGTAAACATTCTGTACGGTTCGTCCACGCCTTTCGTCACGAGGTCGTCTATAAGTACGCCGATGTAAGCCTCGTCGCGACGCAGAATGAACGGTTCTTTTCCCTGCAGCGCGAGGGCGGCGTTTATTCCGGCAATTATTCCTTGTCCCGCTGCCTCTTCATAACCGGTGGTTCCGTTCACCTGTCCTGCCATGTAGAGCCTTTTTACGATTTTCGACTCGAGAGTGTGCGTGAGCTGCGTCGGGTCGAAGAAATCATACTCTATGGCATATCCGGCACGGTAGGCGCGCACGTTCTCAAGGCCGCGGATGTGACGAATAGCTTCGAGCTGTACGTCAATCGGCATACTCGAGGAGAATCCATTAAGGTATAATTCGTTCGTGTCGGTACCTTCGGGTTCGAGAAACAGAGGATGCTGGTTGCGGTCGGGGAATGTTACGAGTTTTGTCTCGATACTCGGGCAATATCTCGGTCCGATGCTTTGTATTTGTCCGTTGTAAAGAGGCGAGTCGGGGAGTCCGCGTCTCAGAATCTCGTGCACTTCGGAATTTGTCGAGCATAGCCAGCAGTTGAGTTGCTTGAGCGGCCGTCGCTCGGTTACGAACGAAAAGCGGTGGAAGTCGTTTTCGCCCTCCTGTGCCTCGAGTACGGAAAAATCTACGGTGCGTGCGTCGAGGCGTACCGGCGTGCCCGTTTTCATACGGTCGTAGCGAATGCCTAATCGGGCAATCGATTCCGTTAGGTGCAGTGCGGGCGGTTCGGCGCAGCGTCCGCCAGCCACTTTCCGCCGGCCTATGTGCATTATCCCGTTCAGAAATGTTCCGGCGGTTATTATCACCGCCTTTGCCCGCAGTGTCACGTCCCATTGTGTGTGAACGCCGCGCACTTCTCCGTTTTCGGTGAGCAGTTCATCCACCTGGTCCTGCCAGATACTCAGATTCGGTGTGTTTTCAAGAATGCGCCGCCATTCTTCGCTGAATTTCATACGGTCGCATTGCGAGCGCGGGCTCCATACAGCCGGTCCTTTCGAGCGGTTGAGCATACGGAACTGTATTGCCGTGCGGTCGGTAACGATACCCGTCTGTCCGCCGAGTGCGTCTATCTCGCGCACGATCTGCCCTTTGGCAATTCCGCCTATCGCGGGGTTGCAGCTCATCTGGGCAATCTTGTTCATGTCCATTGTCACGAGGCAGGTTTTGCAGCCGAGCCTTGCCGCGGCGCTTGCGGCCTCGCAGCCGGCGTGCCCTGCGCCAACCACTACGATGTCGTATTCGAATTCGGTCATTGCTTGAAGATTGTTTTCGTTATCAGGTAGTTCGGCGTTGCCGCCGTGCTTCCGGAAAGCAAAAGTACTTCAATTTTACGAATTTATTAAGACCTATTTGTTTAAGATATGCTTACGGTGATGTTGAAAAAGCGAGGAAATGTCTATGTTCCAGTAATTTATATTACTTGTTGTGCGCTTTTCGGCCGCCGTTGGGTAGTTGTACGCCGCCGTATATCGGGAGGCCTGATTTGGCAGACAAAAAACGACATTTGTAATTGCTTGATTTTCACCGGTCTCTGAGAGGGCAAAAATTATCTCTGAGATAATTTAAAATATGTCTGACATAATTCGAATTATCTCAGACATATTTTTTACAAAGTGCGGGAGCTTTTTCGGAGTTAAAAATGCAATGTCTGTTTTTTGCCGCGTGCCATTGATTTTGCCGTATGTGCGGTTTTATCAGCGCCTTTTGTGCGGGCGAGCGAAAAATACTTACCTTTGCACCTCACATTCGTAAAGATATAACACATTGAAAACTTTTGAAGAACTCGGTTTGACACCGAACCTTACTAAGGCGATATACGAAATCGGCTACGAATCGCCCATGCCCATACAGGAAGCCGTTATTCCTTACCTGCTGGGCGAGGGCAACGACGTGATAGCCCTTGCGCAGACGGGAACCGGCAAGACGGCGGCCTATGGTCTGCCGCTTTTGCAGAAAATAAATCCCGACAAGGAGGGTGTGCAGGCCGTGATACTCAGTCCCACGCGCGAATTGTGCCTTCAGATTGCCGGCGATTTGAAAGACTATTCCAAATATCTCGACAATGTGCGTGTGCTTGCCGTTTACGGGGGTGCCGACATTTCGAGCCAGATTCGTGCCCTGCGGCGTGGCGTGCAGATAATAGTAGCCACTCCGGGCCGCCTTATAGACCTTATGGAACGCGGCGCGGCCGAGCTCGAACATGTGGACAACGTTGTTCTCGACGAGGCCGACGAAATGCTCAACATGGGTTTCTCGGAAAGTATAGACCGCATTCTCGAGGGCGTTCCGCAAGACCGCAATACGCTTCTCTTTTCGGCTACGATGAGTAAGGACATCGAAAAAATCGCGCGCAACTATCTTACCGACCCTAAGGAAATAGTGGTCGGTTCGCGCAACGAAGGCGCCGAAAAGGTGAACCATGAATATTATCTTGTGCAGGCCCGCGACAAATATGCCGCACTCAAGCGCGTGGTCGACAACTATCCGCGCATTTATGCCATAATATTCTGCCGCACCCGCCTTGAAACGCAGGAAGTTGCCGACAAGCTCATTCAGGACGGCTATAACGCCGAGGCTCTTCACGGGGAGTTGTCGCAGGCGCAGCGCGACCTGACCATGCAGAAGTTCCGCCAGAAACGCGTTCAGCTGCTTGTTGCCACCGACGTGGCGGCGCGCGGGCTCGATGTGGACGACCTTACTCACGTTATAAACTACGGCCTTCCCGACGATGTGGAGAACTACACTCACCGCAGCGGCCGAACCGGTCGCGCGGGGAAGCGTGGAACGAGTATCTGTATCGTACATTTGCGCGAGAAAGGCAAGATACGCCAAATCGAGAAGACAATCGGAAAGAAGTTCGTGCGCTGTCATCTTCCTTCGCCTAAGGATATTTGTACCAAACAGCTTTTCAATGTTATCGACAGACTTGAACGCACCGAGGTGGACGAGGAACAGATTGCCGCTTTCATGCCCGAGGTTATGAGGAAACTCGACTGGATGGACAAGGAGGATGTCGTGAAAAGGCTTGTAGCCTCGGCGTTCGGGCGCTTTGTGGAGTATTATTCCAACGCTCCCCAGATATACGAGCCCGACGAGAATTCCGCACGCGAAGGACGCGAACGCCCCGAGCGCAGGCAGCGTCAACGCGGCGAGGCACGCGGCGGCGCTCCGGTTAAGGCCGAAGAAGGATACAAGAGACTTTTCATAAATCTCGGCAAACGCGACAACGTTTATGCGCGCGAGATTATCGGCTTTGTCAACAAATACGTGAAAGGCAACGTGGAGATTGGCCGCATAGACCTTACCGCCAACTGTTCTTTCTTCGAAGTGCCAGAGGAGAATGCCGAAGCCGTTGTAAAGGCTTTCAAAAATGCCGGCTATAAGGGACGCCGCATTGTCGTTGACGACGCCGAGGCTACCGGCACCAAGCATTCCGGCGCCCGCGGGGAAGATTCTTACGGCGACTCCCGCCGCGGCAAGGGCAAACGGCGTTACGGCGATGACGACAGGCATTCCGAGCGGCACCAGGACGGCCGCGGAGGACGCAAGGGCGCACATCAGCGCAATGACGACGGCGAAACGGCGTCGGGCAAGAGAAAAAAATACGGCAAGGACGACTGGAAGCAGTTTTTCCAGTGACAGTGCGGCGCCGGTGCAGGTACAGATAAAGGACAAATCTATGTTTTTCACGCAAAACTCGCATACAATGAAACGTTTGGTTCTGATATTTGCCGCCATGATGATTACGGCGGCAGGCATGTGGGCGCAGCGCGTCAACTTCAAGGTTGGCGGCGGAATAGCGTCGCACTACGGCAGCGGCACCCGCAGCATAGGGGCGCTCAAGTTGGGAGTGTCGTACGAGCATGAGCTCAATGGGAATTTCAGCATTGAACCAGGGGCCTTTTTCTACGTCAAGGGATACGAGGACAAGGACGAGCGTGTGTTCATGCGCGACCAGGACGGCAACATCCTTTACGATGACGACAATAACCCGCGCACCGGACTGAAAAACAGTTCGGTAAATGCAAACTACATAGAGGTGCCCGTGATGTTCAACTACTATCTCGAGATTTCGCCGCTCAATTACATCGAATTCTCCGCCGGCCCTTACGTGGCCTACGGAGTGGGAGGCAAGAGAAAGGTGCGCGGCGACACCGACAAGGAAGCGGGCGAGCGTTTTTTCTACACAAAGAAAATCTTCGACGAGATGGGCGTGCACCGTTTCGACGGCGGAATAACCGCAGCTGTGAATTATGAGTTCAACCGCATGTTTGCAGTGGGTGCCGAGGCCGATTTCGGCGTTTTCAACTTCAACAGCGGCGGCGCCAAGAACATTACGGGGATAATAACGTTCAGCTACCGCCTGCGCTTGGGCGAATAACCGCTGCCGTGCGGAGAGCGCAACAGCGTTTCCTGAAAATTCCAGTGCGGGTACGTTGTAAACAAAATTTACCTCCTGCGAAAAAAAATATTTTTTTGTACGTGTAAAAAACTTCCCGCAGTAAATTGAAAATACA
>CAJKQZ010000090.1 GCA_905202115.1 uncultured Prevotellaceae bacterium
CTGACCGTTTTTGTCTGTAAAACCCTACGGAAAAGCACCGCCGGCTTCACAAAAAAACAGCGTTTTCTGCTTTCTGAGAAAACGTGTACGGCATTCTGCTTTCCGTGTCCGGAAATCCGGTCCCGAATACGGCGCCGACGCAGCATAACGCGGGTTTGACACCCGATAGCTCCGGAATGTGCGGCATAAAGTTATCTTATAAGAAAAGAAGAATGCTTTTTCGGAATATTTTACTACTTTTACGCCTGCAAAGTGCTTTTATAGTATAACTATTCTAAAAAATAATAAAAATCACGGCTGTCATGCGGTAAGTTTTCTTTGAATCGCGATATGGTTGTGCCGTTAAAAACAAGACAATGGAAAAAAAACGTAGAACTTTCATGAGTTTTTGTCTCCTGATTCTTGCGGTTTGCATGCAATGTTCTGCAGTTGGTTATGCGCAGACGGGCATTCCGCCCAAACGTGAATTCAGGGGAGCATGGATACAGACGGTGAACGGCTGCTTCAAAGGCATGTCGCGCGATGATATGCAGAACACCCTGACTCGCTATCTCGACGCCTTTCAGCGCTACGGTCTGAATACGGTGATTTTCCAGGTACGCTGCGAGGCCGACGCTTTCTACAAGAGCCGCTACGAGCCCTGGAGCTACTACCTTACCGGCGAGCAGGGCGTGGCTCCCAATCCCATGTGGGACCCGCTGGAGTGGATGGTGGAACAGTGCCACAGGCGGGGCCTCGAGCTACATGCGTGGATAAATCCTTATCGCGCCAAGACGGCGGCGCCCCACGACCTGGCGGTGAATCATCCCTACAACATGTGGCCCGACAGGTTCTTCAAGTATCGCGACATGCTGCTTTTCGACCCCGGAGAACCAGGGAACCGCGAATATATATGCCGCGTGGTGGCCGACATAATGCGTAACTACGACGTAGACGGCATACACATGGACGATTATTTCTATCCGTATCCGGCCGCCGGCATGGAAGTTCCCGACAACAACAGCTATGCGAAATACAACAACGGAATTGCCGACCGCGGCGACTGGAGAAGGTATAACGTAAACGAACTTATTCATCAGATGCACGATACCATACGCGCCGTAAAGCCGTGGGTCAAGTTCGGAGTGTCGCCTTTCGGAATATATCACAACGCACGCCGCGGAGGAAACATTCCCGGCTCCGACACCAACGGGCTCGAGAATTACGGCGACCTATACGCCGACGTGCTTTACTGGGTAAACAAAGGCTGGGTTGACTATTCCATGCCGCAGCTCTACTGGCAGATAGGCCACAGCGTTGCCGATTATGAAACACTCATACGCTGGTGGGACAAATACGCCTCGAACCGCCCGCTCATCATAGGCGAATCAATCGAAAACACCATTAAATATGCTGACCTTTCGAATCCGCAGATAAACCAGCTCATCGCAAAGATGAACCTCGAGCGCTCTCTGCCCAATGTCAGCGGCAGCTGCATGTGGTACGGCGAAGTATTTGCAAACAACAAGGGCAATTACGCCGAAGCCGTTCACCAACTGTATTTCAAACACCCCGCCTTGCAGCCGCTCATGCCTTTTATCGACGGCAAGGCCCCTGGAAAGGTAAAGAAGCTGAAACCTGTATGGACAGAAGACGGATATATCCTGTTCTGGACGGCTCCGAAAGCAAAAAGCGAAATGGACGAGGCTGTGAAGTATGTCGTCTATCGCTTTGCTAAGGGCGAGAGCATCGACCTTGACGACGCGTCGCACATAGTAACCGTTACGCCCGACAATTTCTACAAACTTCCCTACGAAGACGGCAGCGAAAGATATGTTTACGTGGTTACGGCTCTTGACCGGCTGCAAAACGAATCGTCGGCCGTAAAGAAGAAAGTGAAACTCTGAGCCGGCACACCGGAAATTAGCATAGCCAAAGGATTTTGCAGACAAAAACGGTCAGCGGCCAAGCACTTGAAAATCAGCAGGTGTATATGTAGCAAAAAATATGTCTGAGATATTTTAAATTATCTCAGACATATTTTCGATTATCTCCCTTGTATTTTCAATTTCCTGCGGGAACTTTTTTACCACGCGAAAAAAAATATTTTTTTTCGCGGAAACCTTTTCCCTGATAAAATACCTGTCGCCGCTTTTCTGCGGCGGCAGGTTCTATTTATACGGCCTCACGCTAAAATTCCTCCGAAACAATTCAACGTACCTCCCAATGCTGCCCCGCAACCTCGGCCGCAAACATAATCATAAAGAGTTTTTCGCCATTCATACATTGCAAAAAAGCAGAATTATGAACAAAATATTCTCTTTTGTCATAAAAAGCACGATAAAACATGAAGATTTGTTTGGAGTTTTAGCATTTATCGCTATTTTTGTCAGAGAAATACGGTAATGCATGGATATATTTTTTACAAAAGTCCTTTTATTGTGTAACTACACAACCGTCACTACCACGACCCTTCGGGGTTGAGGCTATTTTTTGCGGCTCCATGCGAACTGCGCTTGCAAAAGCAAGCATAACCCTAACAACAAGCGACAACAAAACAAACAAGCACCGGCACACAGACCATATGGTGCCGCACATATAAAATGTGCGCATTGCGCACAACCTGCATTCAGTGCCCGCAAGGCACACCGCCATGCAGAAAAAGACAAGAACCGAAATGAAACACATTATTATATTAGGCGACGGCATGGCCGACTGGAAAGTACCCGCCCTCGGCAACAAAACACTGCTGCAATACGCCGACACTCCCGAAATGGACCGCCTTGCAGAAATGGGCCGCACGGGAATGCTCAAAACCGTCCCCGACGGATTTCACCCCGGCAGCGAAGTGGCAAACTCGTCGATTCTCGGATACGACCAGCACAAAGTCTACGAGGGACGCGGGCCGCTCGAAGCCGCAAGCATAGGCGTGGAACTCGCACCCGATGACCTCGCAATGCGCTGCAACCTCATCTGCGTAGAAAACGGCAAAATAAAAAACCATTCCTGCGGGCGCCTTGAAACAAGCGAGGGCGACGTACTCATAAAATACCTACAGGAAAAACTCGGCAACGACCGCATTCACTTCTACACAGGCGTGCAATACCGCCACCTGCTCGTAATAAAGGGAGGCGACAAAAACCTCGACTGCGTTCCGCCGCACGATGTGCCGGGGCGTGAGTTCCGTCCACTTATGATAAAAGCGCGCACGCCCGAAGCCGAAGACACTGCCGCACTGCTCAACGAACTAATACTGAAATCGCAAGAACTTCTCGCCGGACACCCTCTCAACCTCGGTCGCGCAGCCGAAGGAAAAGACCCCGCAAACAGTATCTGGCCGTGGGCCGGAGGATATAAACCAAAAATGGAAAAACTTACGGACACTTTCCCCGAAATACGCCGCGGTGCGGTAATAACAGCCGTCGACCTGATACGCGGAATAGGCACATACGCCGGACTGGAATGTATCGACGTGGAAGGAGCAACCGGACTATACGACACAAACTACGAAGGAAAGGCACAGGCCGCAATCGAAGCGCTGCGCACGAACGACTTCGTTTATCTTCACATCGAGGCGTCCGACGAAGCAGGGCACGACGGCGACGTAAACCTCAAGCTGAAAACTATAGAAAACCTCGACAAAAGAATCGTCGGCCCGATAGCACGGGCAATAAACGACTTCGACGAAACCGTGTCGGTTGCCATACTTCCCGACCACCCCACTCCCTGCGAATTGCGCACACATACGAACGAGCCCGTACCGTTTCTTATCTATCACAAAGGAATCGAGCCCGACAGCGTAAGAACATTCGACGAATATTCCTGCCGCGAGGGCGCATTCGGCAACCTTGAGGGAAACGAGTTCATAAATCTGTTCATGAATAACTGAAATAGCACAAAACAATCATGTTGTATTACAGCACAAACCAGGCTTCGCCGCTCGCATCTCTATCCGAAGCCGTAACACGCGGGCTCGCTCCTGACGGCGGCCTGTACATGCCCGAAACCATAGCGCAGCTGCCGCAGGAGTTCTTCGACTCGCTGCCAGGAATGTCGTTCGTAGAAATGTCGCAGACAGTTGCACGCGCACTGTTTCCCGACATGCCCGCCGACGCGCTCGACAAAATAGTGGCCGACACCCTCGCTTTCGACACTCCCGTAGTGAAAGTTTCGGAAAACATCTACACTCTCGAACTTTTCCACGGCCCCACGCTTGCTTTCAAGGACGTGGGCGCCCGCTTCATGGCGCGCCTGCTCTCCCACTTCGCCCACGGCGAGGAAGGCAACAAGCTAAACGTGCTCGTAGCCACTTCGGGCGACACCGGTTCGGCCGTAGCCAACGGATTTCTCGGTGTCGAGGGCATAAACGTGTTCGTACTCTACCCCAAAGGCAAGGTAAGCAAGATTCAGGAGTGCCAGTTCACCACGCTCGGGCAGAACATCACCGCCCTCGAGGTAGACGGCACATTCGACGACTGCCAGCGCATGGTAAAGGAGGCTTTCGTGGACGACGAGCTCAACGACGCCATGCGCCTCACCTCGGCAAATTCCATTAACATAGCCCGCCTGCTGCCGCAGTCGTTCTATTATTTCCGCGCCATAGCGCAAATGCAGCAAATGGGGCTCGGAAACGACGTGGTTATATGTGTTCCGAGCGGTAATTTCGGAAACATCACGGCCGGTCTCGTGGCAAAACGCATGGGCCTGCCAGTGAAACGCTTCATTGCCGCCAACAACGCCAACGGCGTGTTCTACGATTACCTCAACACCGGCAAATACAGGCCCCTGCCCTCGGTTGCCACAATCGCCAACGCTATGGATGTAGGCGCTCCCAGCAACTTTGCCCGCATAATGGAACTTTACAGCAAGGACCACTCTGCCGTTTGCCGCGACATCAGCGGTTTCATATCCGACGACGAAGACATCCGCCGCACGATAGCCGAAGTTTATGAACATGAAGGATATATTCTCGACCCGCACGGAGCCTGCGGATACCGCGCCTTGAAACATCTGCTCGAAACATACGAGACGGGAATTTTTCTCGAAACGGCCCACCCCGCGAAGTTCTGTTCGGTAATAAACGATACTATAAACCGCGAAGTGGAAATACCGGAACGCCTTGCGGCATTCATGCGCGGCACAAAACAAAGCACAAAAATAAGCAATGAATTCAGTGCGCTGAAAGCATTCCTGCTGAACGGAAAGTAAACAAGCCTTTCCGTAAAAGCGCGTACAACACGGGCACATTCTTTCAGTGGAGCCCTAAACAAATCTTCGGGGTATTTTAAAATATTCCGAAGATTTGTTTTTGCATGAAAGGAAACATTTCCACGGCATGACACATAACCAATACGTCACGGGAAACGATGTCCCAAATTCCGCGTCTGCCATTTTGTCAGGTGGTTTTGGAAAACCGCAAAAAAGCACCCCCGAAAAATTATCTCTGAGATATTTTGAAATATGTCTGAGATATTTTAAAATACCTCAGACATATTTTTTTTCACAAGCGGGAGCTTTTTTCCCAAATGCCGACGGAAGGTAGAACGGCCTGACAAAATGTCATGTTCCGAAAAGTCTAAAACCGCTTCAGGCCTTGTAGTACTTTTTTATCGCATTAATGATTATATTTGCAATGTTTAACGAAAACAAAAAATATAACTACGCAAAATGAACAAATATAACTTCAATAAAGTAATCGACCGCCGCGGAACCGACTGCATAAGCATCGCCGGAATGGTGCGCTCGACAGACCGCGAAGACCTTATTCCCCTATGGGTTGCCGACATGGGCTTCGCCACACCGCCGTTCGTGATGAGCGCCATAAGGAAACGTCTGGAACAAAGCATTCTCGGATACACATGTCCCTCGGCACGCTACTACAAAGCCATTACCGCATGGAACGAGAAGCGTTTCGGTTTCAAAATACCCGCAAGCGCCATACACTTCCTGCCGGGGATAGTGCCCGGATTGGCCTATGCCGTAAACGCGCTCTGCGAAAAAGGCGACAGCGTAATGATTATGACTCCCGTTTACCACCCGTTCAGACACGTAGTGAAAACAAGCGGCCGCACACTTGTCGAAGTACCGCTCATTCTGGACGACGGGCGCTACCGCATGGACTACGAGACAATCGATCACCGGTTGCCGGAATGCAAAATGCTTCTGTTGTGCAATCCCCACAACCCCGGAGGCACATCATGGTCGGAAGAAGAGCTTGGCAAGCTTGTGGAGCTATGCGCAAAGCACAACGTTCTTATAATATCCGACGAAATACACGCCGATCTCACACTGAAAGGACACAGACACGTGGTAACAGCCTCGATAAACGATACCGCAAAAAATATAACCATTACCTTGATGGCTCCCACCAAAGCCTTCAACCTGCCGGGCGTTATTGCATCGCACGCGATAATATTCAATGAAGAACTTCGCAGCCGCTTTTTCCACTACCTCGACGGCAACGACCTCGGAATGGGAAGCGTGTTCTCATTCGACTGCGTAAGCGCCTGTTATTCCGACGAAGGCGAACAGTGGCTCGGCGAAATGCTCGACTACGTACAGGGCAACATAAACTACGTGAGCGACTTTCTGCGCGGCAACTGCCCCAAAATATCGGCAATCCGTCCCGAAGCGTCATTCCTCGTATTCCTCGACAACCGCGCCCTCGGCCTTTCGTCACAGAAAGAGCTTGTGGATTTCTACATCGACGACGCAGGACTTTTTCTCAATGACGGCGAGATGTTCGGCGCGCCCGGGCGAGGATTCATGCGTCTCAACGTGGCCTATCCCCGCGAAATCATCGAGAAAGCAATGCACCAGCTTGCCGCGGCCTACGAGAAACGCGGCTTCGGCAAGTAAAAGCGCGCTCCTACAGCCTGCACCGGCGGCACCGGAAAGCAAAACAGCAGAAAGACACAGAACATACGCCAATCCCCGCACCGCAAAATTTCTGCGTGCGGGGATTACGCCACAAAAACAAAGCACATGGCCGAACACAATGACTTGGGACGCGCTGGCGAAGAGGCTGCCGCGCGCTATCTGATGTTCCGCGACTATTCCATATTGGCGCGAAACTGGCGGGCAGGCCACCTCGAGCTCGACATAGTGGCACAGAAAAAAGGCGTGCTCGTATTCGTTGAAGTAAAGACCCTGAGCAGCGATTCGTTTTCCGAGCCAGAAGAGAAAGTGGACTTCGAAAAACGCCGCCGCATAGTGCAGGCAGCAAACGCATATATACATTACAACGACCTCGACCAACAAGTCAGGTTCGACATCATAAGCGTTACCGGCCGACAGAAACCTTTTGCAATACGCCATATAGAAAACGCTTTCGAAGCCGCCGAAGAAAAACGCCGCCACACATTCTGACACTCCCTGCACCCGCAAGAACGAAAGGAAATCCCACAAAGCGATGAACGCATACGACATAAGCCGCATACACCTCGACGAAATCGACTCCACCAACCTATACGCAACCTCGCTGCCCGCTCCGCGCGAAAACGAAATGGTTGTAATAACCGCCGACATGCAGACGGCAGGCCGCGGCCAGCGCGGCAACTCGTGGGAATCGGAGAAAGGAAAGAACATCACGTTCAGCATAATGTGCGCCCCGTCGTTCATAAGACCCGCCGCGCAGTTCTCGCTCCTCCAGGCCCAGGCCCTCGCCCTGTACGACGTTATTGGGGCAGTGATTCCCGACGTTAACATTAAATGGCCCAACGACATCTACGCCGGCAACCGCAAGATAAGCGGCACCCTCATTGAATGCGAGATAGACAACGGAAAAATAAGCAAGGCAATAATCGGAACAGGAATAAACGTGAACCAGCGCACATTCCTTTCCGACGCCCCCAACCCGACATCGCTCGCAATAGAAGCCGGCCGCGAATTCGACACAGCCGCCATACTCAACGCCGTAGTCGGCAGATTTACCGTATACTACGACATGCTCCGCAGCAACGTATGCATTCAGAAAACCTACCGCAACGCGCTCTACCGGCACGAAGGCTTCTTCACGTACCGTGACAATGCAGGCTTTTTCACGGCCGAGATAGCCGGAATAGAACCCGACGGGCACATTGTACTGCGCGACAGCGAAGGTCGCGAACGGAGATACGCGTTCAAGGAAGTGGCGTTCGTCATTTGAAAACCGCGCCGGCAAAGGCGCGCACACCTCCCGCAGCAAATAAAAATTATCTCAGAGATAATTTGAAATATGTCTGAGATAATTCAAAATATCTCAGACATATTTTTTTTCGCAAGCGGGAGAGTATGAAAACCGAAGACAAATATCCCTGAGTTTTTATTTCCGTATTCTCATAAAAAAACGTATTTTTACCCGTCTTTACATATAGGTTCCGCATTCCGGCGGACATGGCAACAGGAAAGCGGCCCGCATTCGGGCAACGCCCACAGGAAACAGAAAGAAATACGATTACATTAATTAATACACACAACAAGATGAAACCAACCTTATTCCTTCTCGCTGCCGGCATGGGAAGCCGTTACGGCGGCCTGAAACAGCTCGACGGGCTGGGCCCCAACGGCGAAACAATCATGGACTACTCTATTTACGACGCCATACACTCTGGCTTCGGCAAATTAGTGTTCGTAATCCGCAAAGAATTCGAAAACGACTTCCGCGAAAAAATAATCTCGAAGTACGAAGACCACATTCCTTGCGAGCTCGTATTCCAGTCGCTCGACGCGCTCCCCGAAGGATTCAAGTGTCCGGAAGGACGCACCAAGCCCTGGGGCACCAACCACGCGCTGATGATGGGCAAAACCGTTATCAACGAGCCTTTCGGCATTGTGAACTGCGACGACTTCTACGGCCGAGACACGTTTAAGGTAATGGGAAAATTCCTCTCCGAACTTCCCGAAGGTTCCAAGAACACTTACGCAATGGTAGGCTTCCGTGTAGGAAACACACTCAGCGAGAGCGGCACCGTATCGCGCGGAATCTGCACCACCGACAGCAAGAACCTGCTGCAGGGAGTGGTTGAACGCACAAAAATACAGCGCATGGACGGTGAAGTGAAGTATCTCGACGAAAACGACCAGTGGATTGCCATAGACGACAAGACGCCCGTGAGCATGAACTTCTGGGGATTCACACCCGACTACTTCAACTACAGCGACGAATACTTCAAGGAATTCCTTTCCGACCCGAAGAACATGGAGAACCTGAAGAGCGAATTCTTCATTCCCCTCATGGTCGACAAACTTATTAAAGAAGGCACGGCAACGGTTGAAGTGCTCGACACCACAAGCAAGTGGTTCGGCGTTACCTATCCCGAAGACCGTCCCGAAACCGTAGAGAAAATCAAGAAGCTCGTGGCCGACGGAGTTTATCCCGAGAAACTTTTCTGATAAACCGATAACGGAAACCATATAACAGAAGCCGCACCGCCCGCACGGGTTTGCGGCTTTTTTCATGCCTCATTGAGCGGGCACGCCTCGGGCTTATACGAAAACTGCTCCAAAACATTTCGAGCCATAACGCCTGCAAAATACAGGTACGGCGATTATTAGCAAAAAGCATGCCGTACAGAAGTTACCCTCCGCCTTGCCACAGGGCTTTGCAGACAAAAACGGTCAGCAGCCAAGTAGTTGAGAATCAGCGTGTGTATATGTAGCGAAAAATATGTCTGAGATA
>CAJKQZ010000091.1 GCA_905202115.1 uncultured Prevotellaceae bacterium
ATTCAAAATATCTCAGACATATTTTTTGCTGTATATACACCTGCTGATTTTCAAGTGTTTGGCAGGTGACCGTTTTTGTCTGCAAAACCCTTTGTTCGGACGCGTCGGATGTTATGGTAAACTGTATGACATTTCTGTTTGCGGCAGCGGGTGGCAGAAAAACATGTGAATGGACAGAGCGCGGCGTTGGTAGCGCGGTTTTACAGGTAAACGGACAACTATAAGCGTAGCAAACAGAAGAATTAATCACTTTTAAGATATTGTGTATGTGTTTTCGAAAAGTAAGTTTTATTTTTGCATACTAAATAAATTAAATATGCAATGAGTGACAATATTGACATACGGGCTCTGAATGAGCAGATAGAGTTGCAGAGCGGTTTCGTCACCGAACTGACGGCCGGAATGGGACGTACCATAGTAGGACAGAAACATCTCGTGGAATCGCTACTTGTCGGCCTGCTCAGCAACGGGCATATACTTCTTGAAGGTGTTCCCGGCCTTGCAAAGACGCTTGCCATAAAGACGCTGGCTTCGCTTGTGGACGCCAAGTTCAACAGAGTGCAGTTTACGCCCGATTTGCTGCCTGCCGACATTATCGGTACGCTTATTTACAGCCAGAAATCGGAAAGTTTCGTTGTTAAGCGTGGACCGATATTCGCAAACTTCATTCTGGCCGACGAAATAAACCGTGCCCCTGCAAAAGTGCAGAGTGCTTTGCTCGAGGCTATGCAGGAGCGTCAGGTTACTATCGGAGGCGAGACATATCCGTTGCCGGAGCCTTTCCTTGTGCTCGCAACCCAGAACCCGATAGAGCAGGAGGGCACCTACACATTGCCCGAGGCACAGGTGGACCGCTTTATGCTTAAGGTCGTTATCGACTATCCCTCAATGGATGAGGAGAAACTGATTGTACGACAGAAACTCGAGGGAGAAAACAGTGAAGTCCGTCCCGTAATCCGTCCCGAAAAGATAATCGAGGCACGCGAGGTGGTTAAGAAAGTCTATATCGATGAGAAGATAGAACAATATATAGCAGATATCGTGTTTGCCACACGTTATCCCGACCGTTACAAGCTCAAGGATATGGGCAATTACATTTCGTTCGGCGGCAGTCCGCGTGCTTCCATAAACCTTGCCTATGCCGGCAGGGCGTATGCATTCCTTAAACGCAGAGGGTATGTGATTCCCGAGGATATCCGCGCCGTTGCACACGATGTGCTGCGCCATAGAATCGGTCTTACGTATGAGGCCGAGGCGGCTAATGTGACCAGTGACAATATTATAGACGAAGTTATAAACAAGGTGGTTGTGCCTTAAGCAATATAGCCTTTCTTTCTACGGTATCGGATTACCTGTGTCAGAGGAGGTCTCGTTTTTATGGCAGGAATGGTGTGGAAACGGGATTCTTGAGTTGTCCGTAGAATCTTAATTTATGGAAACATCGGAACTTCTTAGCCGCGTAAGGCGTATAGAAATAAAAACCCGCAGATTGAGCAGCAATATTTTTGCGGGTGAGTATCATTCTGCTTTCAAAGGAAAGGGTATGAGCTTTTCCGAGGTGCGCGAATACCAATACGGAGACGATGTGCGCGATATAGACTGGAACGTTACCGCGCGTTTCAATCGTCCGTACGTTAAAGTTTTCGAAGAAGAACGCGAACTGACCTTAATGCTGCTTATCGATGTTTCCGGCAGTGTGGGTTTCGGTACACAGGTACGCACCAAGCGTGACCTTATAACCGAGATAGCAGCCACGCTGTCGTTCTCGGCAATACAGAACAACGACAAGATTGGCGTTATATTCTTCTCCGACAGGATAGAGAAGTATATTCCTCCACAGAAAGGCCGGCGGCATATTCTTTATATAATCCGCGAATTGCTTACGTTCAGTCCCGAAGGAAAGAAAACCGACATAGCCTCTGCTATAGAGTTTATGATGAAAATTCAGCGCCGGCAGTGCGCCACTTTTATAATCAGCGATTTCATCGACAGGCACGACCTGACAGATACGCTTAAAATGGCGCAACATCGCTACGATGTAAATGCCGTTCAGGTGTATGACATCCGTATGAGCGAATTGCCCGATGTGGGATTGGTGGAATTCCGTGACGCTGAAACAGGACATTTGGAATATGTGGACACTTCAAGTCGCAGAATACGCGAGGCGCATCATCGCATTTGGGAAGAACGGCAGCAGAAACTCCGCTATATGTTCCGCCGCTCGGGGGTAAGGAGCGTTTCTGTTCCAACTGACGGCGATTATGTGAAATCGCTTATGAATTTGTTCGCAAACAAGATATAGAGAAATCATGAGAAAACTGTATATATTGTTTTTTCTTGTTGTCGCTTTCGCTGCCGATAGTGTTGCGCAGGTAAAGGTTACGGCGCAAATCGATTCGGCCGAGATACTTATAGGCGAACAAACGGCGGTGCGAGTTAAAGTTATTCATCCGGAAGAACTTGCTGTGTCTTTTCCTAAAGACCTTTCTGCCGTTATCGATAGAAACCTTGAGGTTGTAAATAAAGGGGAAATTGATGAACTCGAGAATACCCCTGAAAAAGGAATGAAGACGTCCGTTCTTTCATTCATGCTTACAAGTTTCGAACCGGCGCTCTATTATATACCGAAACTCAATGTTACGGTAGGCAAAAAGAATTATGAAACAGAACAACTTGCTCTAAAAGTGAATGATGTCGCGGTAGATACGCTGCACGTCGATAAGTTTTTCGGGCCGAAAGAAATCATTGAACCGGTTTATACCTGGCACGACTGGATTCCGGTGTTCATTCTTTCGATTTTGTTGATTATATGTATAGCTGTTATTGTCTATGTAACGTATCTTGTCCGCCGTGTTAAGGAAGTAAAGGTTATAAAGGTAAAGAAAACTTTTGTTTTACCGCACAAAGAGGCTGCAAAGGAAATATACAAGTTGAAAACATTATACAGTTCTGGTGAATTGAGTTCAAAAGATTATTATACGGAACTGATTACGATACTCAAACGCTATGTAACCAGCCGATATGGTTTCAGTGCTAAAGAAATGACTTCTTATGAACTTGTAGAACACCTTATGCATTTGCCTTACGAGGAAGAGTTGAAGTTAAAAGGAAATAATTCTATAAAAGACGAAAAAACGGATAATTTATCCCGTCCTGATTTCGAGGAGTTGCGTGAAATACTGAATACTGCCGACCTTACAAAATTCGCAAAGTTGAAAACCGATGTGAATGAGGACCGAATGAATCTCGTTCGTCTGTCGGATTATATAGAAGCTACCAAAAGTGAGACGCAAAAGACAACATCTGTCCTCGACGAGGAATCATCAGCACCGGTGCAACGCATTAAACCACGCTTGGTTTTCAAAACAGTGCTTGTGTTATCTGTCTTGGCTGCGATATTAGTGATGATATTGATCGTTAAAGAAGCATTTGAATTGTTGTTGTAGTAATTTTGGTCGATATGATTACGTTCGCAAATAAAGAAGTGCTTTTTCTATTGCTGTTGCTTATACCATACGCTATTTGGTATATAATGCGCCATAAGCGTAGGGAAGCCTCTATAACGATTTCTGATACGCATGGATTTTTACGTATACGTCCTAATTTACGTATGCGTCTCATACATTTGCCTTTCGTACTTAGGTTGATAACAATAGCTCTTATCATAATAATATTAGCACGTCCGCAAGGGAAAAATTCGTGGAAAAATTCGCAGGTGGAAGGTATCGATATAATGTTGGTACTCGATGCCTCTACGAGTATGCTTGCTGAAGATTTGCAGCCGAACAGAATTGAAGCTGCGAAAAGCGTTGCGACTGAATTCATATCTTCACGTCCGAATGACAATATAGGTCTTACGGTTTTTGCGGCAGAGGCGTTTACACAATGCCCTATGACCGTCGATCATGCCGCGCTTCTCGGGCTTATGCAAAACGTTAGTTGCAATATGGCTTTGCATGGATTGATAGACGACGGTACGGCAATAGGAATGGGAATAACCAATGCCGTATCTCGTTTGAAAGACAGCAAGGCTAAGAGCAAGGTGATTATTCTTCTGACGGATGGCTCGAATAATCAGGGTGAGATATCTCCGCTAACGGCGGCTGATATAGCCTCTACTTATGGCATTCGCATTTATACGATAGGTGTAGGAACTAATGGCAAGGCTCCTTTCCCTTATCCTATGCCAGGCGGAGGGGTGCACTATATACAAATGCCTTGCGAAATAGATTCGAATACACTTCAAGGTATAGCTTCTGCAACAGGAGGACAATTTTACAGAGCAACGTCGACCAAAGAACTGAAAAAGGTTTACCATGACATAGATACGCTTGAAAGAACAAAATTCAGCGTGCGAAAATATTCCAAACGATACGAGTTGTATCAACCATTGGCAATGGCAGCAATATTTGTGTTGTTGTTGGAAATGTTAATGCGAGTAACGGTGTTCCGTCGTTTGCCATAAATATTTAAAGGTGAAAAATGTTCCGATTTGAAGACCCTGCATATTTGTATTTGTTGTTGCTCATTCCTGTTTGGGCAATTGTATATATAGTATCATTATATGTAAGGAAAAAGAAATTAAAACGCTTTGGCGAGATAGCTTTGCTTAATAATCTAATGCCTGACCTGTCGATTAAACGGCAGCATTTGAAATTTTTGTTGACCCTTTTTGCTGTGGCAATGCTTATAGTTTCTCTTGCTCGTCCTCAGATGGGAATGACGGTTGACAATACAAAAAAACAAGGCATAGAAATAATCATAGCGCTTGATATTTCAAATAGTATGTTGGCAGAAGATGTTGCGCCAAATCGTTTGGAATGTGCTAAACAGCTTATTTCTTCTACTGTAGACCGTATGGAAAATGATAAAGTGGGGATAATTGCTTTTGCGGGCGACGCTTTTAACCAACTTCCTATTACAAGTGACAATATATCGGCTAATATGTTTCTTGATGCAATATCGCCGTCGTTGATAACCCAGCAAGGAACAGATATAGCCAAAGCCATTGATTTGGCAACAAAAAGTTTTACCCAGGCAGAAGGAGTTGGGCGGGCCGTAATTGTTATAACAGATGGAGAAAATCATGAAGGTGGCGCGGAAAAAGCTGCAGAGGAAGCCGCTAAGAAAGGAATAAGGATTTTCATGATAGGCGTAGGAAAAGAAACAGGAGCTCCTATTCCGGATCCAACGATAAAAGGAGGTTATCTTGTGGACCGAAATGGTGAAACTGTTATAACCCATTTGAATAAAGAGATGTGTCGTAAAATAGCCGAGGCCGGTAAGGGGACATTTATTTATTTAAACAACGCTTCGGTTGCACGTGAAAGGCTATTCGAGAGTCTTGATAAAATAAAGAAAAGCGACATGTCGGATACTGTTTATTCCTCGTATGATGAGCAGTTTCAATGGATCGCATTGATAGCGCTTATAGCTCTTGTGGTAGATGCAATAGTAATGGAGCGTAAAAATCGAATTTTAAAGAGAATTAATTTGTTCAGAAAGCGATGACTTTAAAACGTTTCTTTGTTATGTCTTTTGCCTTAATGCAAATATGTGTTGTCGCTTTTTCACAAAGCGATAATCGTCGTCTTGTAAGAAAAGGAAACTCTTTTTATCTTGACAGCATGTTTGTGGAGGCCGAGACAAGTTACCGTGACGCAATAAAAAAGAACGGAAACGATCCTGTCGCGCATTTTAATCTTGGTAATGCGTTGCTTCGTGAGCGAAATCCTAAAGATGCGGCTACTGAATATGAAGAGGTCATTAAGCGTACTAAAAATCCTCTTGATCTTGCAAAAGCGTATCATAATATGGGAGTTATTTTTCAGAGTCAGAAACAATATAAAGAGGCTGTTTCTTGTTACGAAAATGCCTTACGTAATAATTCTCATGATGACGAGAGCCGTTATAATTTGGCTTTGTGCAAACATTTATTGAAGAATCAGGATAATAAACAGAATCAGGATAACCAGGAACAAAATAGGGAAGAAAAAAGGGATGATAAGCAGCAAGAAAAGTCGCAACAAAACGATGAAAGCAAAGAAAAGCAGAAGCAACCTTCGCAAGATCAGATGTCGGAGGAAAATGCCGAACGCCTTCTTGATGTAGCTAAACAGGAAGAACAGCGTACGCAGGAGAAATTGCGTAAAGGCCAGCGTTATGCTACTCCACGTCGCTTAGACAAGAATTGGTGAGCGATTTCTTCTGAAAAACAGTTGAATAAAATTCTTTCCCATTGTACATAAAAGATTCGTAATGAAAAAAATATTTCCGTTAGTTATATTGTTTCTTTTGTCAATACATGCGTCGGCTGCTGTGATTACAGTAAAAGTCGATGTGCCTTCAACTGTTGAGGTGGGCGAAGAATTCAGTTTAAAATATGTAGTTTCTACACGTGAGGTAGAAAATTTTACAGGTCCGAAATTTCCGAATTCAATAAGAGTATTGTATGATTTGGCTCGTTCGGAGATGTCGAGCTATCAGATTATCAACGGAAAGTCATCAAGTATAAGTTCTACGACCTTCACATATACGCTTTGTGCGGAGAACACAGGAACATTAACCATTCCTTCTGCTGTCGTACAGGTAAAAGGGAAAAAATATAATACCCGTGCCGTTACGCTCAATGTTATTAAAGCTTCTGATAATCCTCCTGCCCCGTCGCAGACCGGTAAGATATCGGGCAAAGATTTATTCATAGCGGTGTCGGCAAATAAAACTCATGTTTACGAGCAGGAGCCGATAGTACTTACCTATAAAATATATACACGGGTTAATCTGACGCAGATGACAGGTAAAATGCCCGATCTTAAAGGTTTCCTGATACAAGAAGTGCCGCTTCCCCAGCAAAAAACATTCAGCGTAGAGCAATATAACGGTCAGAATTATAATTCTACCGTTTGGTGTCAGTATGTAATGTTTCCTCAGCAATCAGGAAAATTAGAGATTCCTTCAATAAAGTTTGACGGAGTAGTGGCTGTTGCCAATCCGAATATAGATCCATTTGATGCTTTCTTTAATGGAAATACAAATTTTGCTGAAGTTCAAAAATCTATAATTGCCCCTTCACTTAGCGTAAATGTAAATAAATTACCCGCTCCTAAGCCTTCGAATTTTTCAGGAGCAGTAGGTGATTTCAAGGTGAATGCAACCTTGATGACGAAAACTCCGCGTACTAATGAGAATCTTTCGGTAAGAGTTACAATAGAGGGAGCCGGTAACATGAAACTTATTACTGCTCCAAAACTTAATTTAGGGCCCGATTTCGACGTCTATACCCCTAAACTTACGGATAAAACAAAACTTACGGCTGGTGGAATAGAAGGCACAATATATTATGACTATGTTGTCGTTCCGCGTCATAAAGGAAACTATACTTTACCGGCAATAGATTTCGGATATTTCGATATAGCAGATAATAATTACAAAACAGCTCGCACGAGTCCTATTGAGTTTAAGGTTGAGCAAGGTACAAATTCTGTTTCAGAAGACAGCAGTGAGGCTCTTAATGGTGATATAACCGATATTTATCGCGGTGCTCCTACTGTTCCCTCTTCGTTTTTTGCAATAGCCAACGGGAAGTATTACATCACATATTTGGTTGCATTATTGCTTTTTGTTGCCGTGTTTGTATATTTGAAGCATTCGGAGCGTTTCAATAGCAATGCAATTCTCAGAATGCAACGTAAGGCAAAACGCATGGCTTCTGAGCGTCTTAAACAGGCCGACAGATTAATGAAATCCGGTGATACTTCTGCTTTTTATGATGAATTGACTAATGCATTGCAAATGTACGTGAGCAACCGTTTTGCGATTCCTATGTCTGAATTCAAGGGCGAGAATCTATCGGAGAAATTGTTGCAACACGGTGTTTCAGCCGAACTTTCGTCGGAGTTATCCGAGCTGATGTCGCAATGTGAGTTTGCGCGTTATGCTCCTGGGGACCCGCAGGAGAATATGGAGAACCTTTTCAAGCGTTCGTCTGAAGTTATTTCGAAAATTGAAAACATTCTAAAATGACATTGCAATGAAACTAAGTACAACTGTTCGTGTGTTTGTCTGCAAATCGGATTTCCATGCATCGTGCCGCTTGTTTGCAAGTGCAGGCGTTAAGTTATTGCTGCTTGTTTCGTTTGCTTTTTCGGTGTCGCCTGTGTTTGCGAAAGCTGTGGCAGATTCTTCGGCTGCGGGTAAGGAGATAGCAGATAGTTTATATACTAAAGGCGAGTATCGTGTGGCCGCTGCAGCTTATTCAGAGTTGACGAAAAAGGTGCGTAGCGCAGAACTTTATTACAATCTCGGAAATTGTTATTATCGTCTCAATGAATTTCCACAGGCACGTTATGCTTATGAGCAGGCGTATGTTATATCGCCGTCTAACAAGGACGTAAGAAACAATTTAAAGCTGACAATTTCTAAAATAAAGACCAATGAGGCAAAATCGCAATCGTTTATATCTGTGTGGATTCATGATTTCTGTTATTGGTTCAGTATAGGAGAGTGGTTGTTTACGGCTTTATTTTGTTTTGCTTTGTTTCTCGCTTCATTTTTAGTGTATTATTTTGGAAGGACAATACGCATACGCAAAGTCGCTTTCTTTGTTTCGTTTGCTTTTTTTGTAGTTGCGGCGGTTTCGTTCGTGTGTGCGGTCGTGCAGACTGACAATATGGAAAATCCGTCTCAGGCAATAGTTCTTGAAACGGCAGATGTACGGCAGTCTCCTACTCTTAATGCGGGGACAATAAAACAAATATTGCCCGGTACAAAAATCGAGCTTATAGACGAGAGTGTTGTGGAAGGCTGGCGGCAGGTTTCTATAGGCGGCGACAGAAAAGGTTGGGTTCAGTCTTCTTCTATAGGGGTGATTGGATTCGAAAAATGAGCCGTGTCTCTGTTCATAAAGAAAATTTAGTTTTACAATTGAGATAAACCGAATAAAAAACAGAATATAATGCTTGAGTGCTTGTTGAATTTAGACCGCAACATAACGCTGTGCCTCAACGGCAGTTCTTCGTTATATGCTGACGGACTAATGCTGGCTGTTACATCTACCGTCACGTGGGTTCCGGTAGGTTTGGTGCTTTTGTATGTGCTTCTTAAAAACAACGACAGGCCGCGCTTCTTTATGATATTGCTGATGCTTGTGTTGTGCGTGCTCTTATCCGACCAGCTGTCGAATTTGTGTAAAATCTTTTTCGAACGCTGGCGTCCGGCGCGCGACCCTTTAATAATGTATCAGGTCGATGTTGTTAATGATGTGCGGGGTGGGCGTTACGGTTTCTTTTCCGCCCATGCGGCTAATACCATGTCGTTGGTCGTTTTTCTCTCGTTGCTTTTCAGACAGTGGCGCATGACTTTGTTGCTGCTTTCCTGGACTTTACTGAACGGGTTTTCACGCATATATCTGGGTGTGCACTATTTTGGCGATGTTATGGTGGGATTTGCAGTCGGTGCACTTGTGGGATATATGCTGACATTGTTGTATCGAAGGATGAGCCGCCGGCTGAACGTTGTTTCGCGGGGAATATCATCGGAATACACAGGCGGAGGTTACCTCGTGAAGGATATAAATCTTTTGGCTTCCGTGTTGGTGCTGACGTATGCCGTTGTTA